>CANQUB010000013.1 GCA_947626955.1 uncultured Clostridia bacterium
GAAGCTTGCCGCCTGCAATCGCTTGGCTTCTCCTCTCCCCACCAAGCTACGCTTGTCGGGGGCCCTTGCAAAAGTTGATGGGCAACCTTCTTTCTTAGCCCTTGTCACCATCTTCACCTTATCTGCTACTTTATAAGCACTTCATTACACAAGTTAACATCATTAAAATCGGCCTCAATTCGTTTGGTTTAACCAAACGAGTATCATTCGGCCAAAGGACGAGTATCATTTGGCCTGCGGGCCAAGTATAATTCGCTCGCTTGCGAGCGAGTATCATGACGAAGCTAAATAATTATAAGACAAATAAAGAATGCCAGCACGCCTTGCAAAAACTTGCAAAGGATGAATTGGCCGCTCTTTATTGGGGTGGATGAGAGGAAGGAGAGGGACTGCATGATTATTGATAGGCCGCCAAAGGCGATGAGAAAACTTATAAAACTAATAGAGAGCGGAGTGAGAGTATAAGAGAGCAATTTTGCCCCCGTCGTCATCTCTATTATGCCAGACATAATACCTGCTGAAATGTCGGTAAAACCTGGGATACGGCCAAAAATGAAGTTGAGACATGAAGACAGGCAGCCAATGATTTTTAAGTCGGTGAGCAGGTCAATAAATAGTGAAAATAGTGCGATATAGAAGCCCACGATTAGTAGAGATATGCAGGTGTCCTTGGCCGACTTATAAATAATGTTTGAACTTTGCTCGTAGGTTATGGCAGGGGGCTCATTCACTTGCTTTTTCTTTCGACCCACAAGGCCAATGAGGATGGATACAATTATGGCCGAAAGGATGTTGGAAATATAGATGATTAGCCCTATTTTGGGGCTATTTAGCATTGCACCGCCCACCGCACCAATGACAAAGATGGGCCCCGAAGTTGAGGACAGCACGGCAGCTCTTGTCACATTTTCCTTGCTAATCAATCCTTTTTGGTAAAGGTCGGCCGTTATGGTGCTGCCAATCGGGTAGCCCGAAATGACGCTCATTAAAAAGGGGTACAGGCAAGCTCCTTCAAGGTTAAATATTGCTTTCATGGGCTTTCCTGCCTTTTGCGACAAGCGGGAAATGACTTTTAGCTCGGTTATAAGTTTGGTTAGAAAAATAAAGGGCAAGAGGCCGGGCAAAACGGCGGTAAAAAAGAGCTTCAGGCCTTTTACAACGCTTTGGGCGTAGCGAACGGGAGCAAACAAAATGAGGGCCATTACCACCAGTATGGCAAGAGTGAGAAGAATGGAAGAGATTGACAACCCCCTCAAATTCAATTTACTTTTTCGCTTTAATGTAGTATTATTCATTTATAAATGTGTATGCAAGGCCGCAAGGCTATATACAAAAGGGGGTCACATGACCAAGAATAAGTATTCACAAGATGTCACTCCAAAAATTTTCACCATAAGGCTTTTTGTAACCTCGCTGTTCATGGCCATTGCTCTTGGGCTTTACATTGCCAAGATAATAGGGCTTCCGGGGCTGCTACTCATATTATTTGGAGCTATTTGGAATTTCTTTGTGGGCTTTAACTCCATGGCCGCCTTCATGCTGTCTATCATCGTTGGGATACTGTATGGCATGATGGCCTTTTCGGAAGGGCTATATATAAACGCACTGCTATACACCGTGTTCTACATACCACTGCAGTTCGCTGTTTGGCTATTATACATGGATGCGGACGATGTTCGCGTGCAAAGCTCGAGGAGACTGAGCGGGTCGGGGATATATTACACTGTACTTATATTTATCTATGCTTTCACTGTATGCTTTATAATTTCCATTTTCCAAGAACGAGAGGAGCTAAATGTGGCCGACGCCATGGTATCATGCCTTCTTGGTCTCAGTGCATACCTTCAAAGCCTGAGATATCGCGAATACTACACTGTAAGGCCGCTAGCCCTTGTGGCCTCAACAGCCATGTGGATCTATGTTGCAGTTATGCATCCAAACAGCCCGGTCGCCATCGCCATTGTGCTGCTTTACATCTACTACCTTGTACTAGACCTTACTGGGCTATATAAATTTATAGACAACGAAGAAGAGCAAAAGAGGGCAAAAGAACGCAATATAAGCCACGCCGAAACGGTGGAGAGGCTGGAAGAATATAGGCAGCTTGAGCAAAAAGACCTTGAAGAAAAGGACAAGGCGTCTGGCAGTGGCGAGGATAAAAACCGAAAAATAAAAGCATAAAAAAACAGCCAAATGACTGTTTTTTATGGCTTTTATATGAATAAAGTTTTGTCTTCGCTATAATTTTGATTAGTGGCAATGTTATATAGAAAACTTCCTTGGTTGTCGTAGGCTGCCAGCATTTTTTGGCTAGCTGTGAGGTTTTCACGGTCTTTATTTGAAACCAGCAGTGGGCAGCGGCTCTCACTTATAATATGGCTCAAAAGTGCCTTTTTATCTTTGCTTGCGGCCAGCACATTTATTGGCAGGTCCTCTACTAGCAAGTCGTTAAAGACGGCTTTTGTCAGGCCAAAGTAAGGGTAGAGAGCAAGGCGTCTTGCACGACTCTCTCGAAGGTTTTTGGCCGATGCTACCGCGCAAAACTGGTTTAGTGTGGCTGAGGTTTTGGCAGCGTTTATAACCAGGCTGGAGATAGGTGGAGTATAGTCAAAATAGGTGTTTAGCTCGGCTTTGGTCTTATTTCTAAGGCTGGCTAAAACAAGGGCTGAAAGACGACTTTGCCAATCATTAAACTGGCTAATATTTGCCTTTTTGAGGCTTGCAAAGACGCAGGATGGAATAAGCTTTGATAGCTCGCCAAACTTGTTTTTTATTGCAAGCTCGCGAATATGACTGGCACTTGAATAGCAGGTGCCGTCAATTTCCTTTGGTGAACTAGAATAGTAGCCGGAGTCAATTCGCTTTATAAACAGGGGCTCAATAGGGGAGTTAAGCTTTATTAGTGCAACTAGGTATTCGATGGCCAGTATATTGTTTGGTCCCTTGAAGATCTCTTCTAAAGCCGCCGCCTTTTCGGGATAAACTGAACTTAGAGCCTCTTTTATGGCAACATTATAGCCAAGACGAATTGATAACTCTTTTATTTTTTTAGAGAGGGCAGGGCTCTCGTTTGCTCTTCTTTCAGCAATCCATTTTAATGTTTCAATGTCGTCAGTCTCAATTCCAAAGGCTAGGTGGGAAACAGTTCCCAGGTTACTGAGCACTTTTACCGCCCCGTAGGCAAACTTGTCGGCTGGGGAAATAGAGAAGGCAAGTGGGAGCTCAAAAACCATACTTGCCCCCAGTGTTATGCCAGACATAGCACGCTGAAACTTCGATAAAATGGCCATTTCGCCGCGTTGCACAAAATTGCCCGACATTAGAAGAAGCACATCTTCATTCGTTAGCTCACGAGCCTTTTTTATTACATATTCGTGCCCGTTTGTTGGTGGATTTAGTTCACAAATGATAGCACAAAGTTTCATGAAAAATTTCCTTTAATCGTTTTATTTTTTTTGCGTTATGTTATATAATGAACTCATTATACAATAAAACTTGCCAAAGTGCAACAGGAGGAACTATTTTGTTTGGCATTAAAAAACCTCAAAGAAGAGATGTTTTTAGCAATATAATAGAGCGGGCTCAAGGCTCAGGCAAGGTCATTGTTTTGCCCGAAGGGGACGACGATAGAGTGATCGAAGCGGCCGAGAGAGTAGCCACTATGGACCTTTGCAAAATTGTTATTATCGGCAACAAGATCTTGCTTCAAGACAAGTTCTCCAAAAAAGCTCTAAGAAATATTGAAATTATCGATGTTGAAAGCGAGGGTAGAAGGCGTGAGATGTACGCCAAGAGCCTATACGAACTGCGTAAAGAAAAGGGTATGACCGAAGAAAAGGCACTTGAGATGTTAAAAGACCCAATGTACTATGCCACCATGATGCTCTATAGCGACGATGCTGACGGCGTTGTGGCCGGGGCAGTCTACGAGTCAGCCAATGTCATGAGACCGGCCTTCCAAATAATCAAGACCACGGCAGGAATAAGCAAGGTATCTAGCAGCTTTATTATGGAAATGCCCGAAAATTCGCCTTATGGCGAAAACGGAATGATGGTCTTTGCCGACTGTGCTGTCATTGAAAACCCTACCGACAGCGACCTTGCCGAAATTGGCATTTTAAGTGCCAAAACGGCCGACAGCATTTGCAACATCAAGCCGCGCGTGGCCTTTTTGTCGTACAGCACCAAGGCCGACGTCAATGTCGACAATGAGGATGTGCAAAAGGTTAAAAGAGCCTACAAGATTGCCAGGCGCATGGACTCCATGCTGATTATGGACGGCGAGCTTCAGGCTGACGCTGCCATTGTGCCCGAGGTGTCCAGCCGAAAGCTCAAGGACATAAACTACCTCGAAGGCCGCGCAAACGTGCTGGTGTTCCCAGACTTAAACTCAGGAAATATCGCTTATAAACTGGTTCAAAGAATTGCCGGCGTTCGGGCGGTTGGGCCAATACTTCAAGGGCTCAAAAAGCCGGTTAACGACCTGTCACGCGGAGCGTCTGCCGACGAAATTGTGCTCACAATTGCAATCACCGCACTTCAATCAAAAAATACTATAAAAGGAGAATAATATATGAAAATTCTAGTTATCAATGCAGGAAGTTCGTCAGTAAAATATCAACTCTACAATGCTGACACCGAGCAGGTTCTTGTTAAAGGCCTTGCCGAAAGAATAGGGATTGACGGCCGCCACGTGCAAAAACTTAATGGCCAAACCCGAAAGATTGACTATCCAATGCCAACCCATGTCGAAGCGTTTAAGTGCATTCTAGACAGCTTGGTAGACGATGGGATTGTAAAATCTCTTAACGACATTTCAGCTGTCGGGCACAGAATTGTCCATGGCGGCGAAAAGTTTACAAAGAGCGTGCTAGTCACCAAAAAGGTGCGTGACGAAATTGAAAACCTTACCATCTTGGCGCCTCTTCACCAGCCAGCCCACGTTCAGGGTATCGACGCCATAACCAAGCTTATGCCAAAGGTTCCACAAGTGGTGGTATTTGACACAGCTTTCCATGCCACCATGCCTGACTATGCATACCGCTATGCCATTGAGACCAGCGCCTACGAAAAGTGGGGCATACGAAAATATGGCGCTCACGGCACATCGCACCGCTATGTTGCTGGCCGCCTTGCCGAACTTACTGGTAAAAAGAACGGTAGGTTCATCATTTGCCACATCGGCAACGGGGCTTCGGCTTCGGCTGTCAAGGACGGCAAGTGCATAGACACATCTATGGGTTACACTCCGCTTGAAGGCCTTATGATGGGCACAAGAAGTGGAGACATCGACCCAACCGTTGTGCAAAGGGTTATGAAAGAGACCGGCATGAGCATTGATGAGGCCATCTTGTGGCTCAATAAAAAGAGCGGACTTTTGGGAGTTTCGGGGGTCAGCGAGGATATGCGCGACCTAGAAGACCTTGAAAACAGCAAAGAAAACAGCAAAGAAAAGCAGGCTGCCACTCTTGCAAGAAACATGTATGCCTACAGGGTTAGAAAGTATATTGGAAGCTACATGGCAGCTCTTGGCGGAGTTGACGCCATTGCCATGACGGCTGGTGTTGGCGAAAATGACAGCGGGTTTAGAGAGAAGGCACTATCTGGGCTCGAAGAGCTTGGAATTAGACTTGATAAGGACCGCAATGGCCCTAAGTTTGAAAGGGGCAAGGAAGTGCTAATTAGCACCGACGACAGCCCTGTAAAAGTCTATGTCATTCCAACCAACGAAGAGCTGGTTATAATGCGAGACACCAAGGCTTTGGTGACAAAGACCAATAAACTCAACAAAAAATAAACAAATCGTTGACAATTTTAAAGGCAAAGTATATAATGGCTTTGCATCAATGGAAGGAGTTTTTATGAGTGAACTAGAGTTCTCTCAGGCACTTGAAAAAACCAATGTGGAGTTTGACTACTCTGGTAAGATAACTCCCAGCTGCAGCCCTGAGGCCTTTGCACCAAACAGAATTGGAAGCGAGGGCACGCTGAGGTTTAAGTACTTTGTGGACTACGACGCAGTGCTGCATATGAAAGGGTATTTATCAGTTACTTGCAGCTTCGTGTGTGACAGGTGCAACGCTCAATTTCAAAGAAATTTGTTCTTGGAATTTGAAGAAAATGCCTACCCAAAGATGAGTGAAGAGAGCGAGATAACATATAATATGCCTCGCATAAATCTCGATAAAATCGCTTCGGACTACATTGCACTGCACTTTCCAACAAAAGTGCTTTGCCGTGAGGATTGCAAAGGGCTTTGCCCAAAATGTGGTGCAAATCTCAACGAAGGGAATTGCAATTGTTTTAAAAATTAATGACCAGGAGGATAAATTCATGGCAGTACCAAAAAGAAAAGTATCTAAGGCTAGAGGTCGTTCGAGAGTAGCGAACTGGAAGGCAAGTGTTCCAACACTTGTTGAGTGCCCTCAATGTCATGCTCAGAAACCTGCACATGTGGCTTGCCCAGAATGCGGTTACTATGATGGCGAAAAGAAGATTCTTGTTGCTTCGGATAAGAAAAAAGATAAAAAGTAAGAAAAGCACCTTTGGGTGCTTTCTCTATTTTTGGCAGAAGATGTTCTGCCATTTTTTTTGCTTAAAAATGCCTGCAAACGGCCATTTTTTAGGACATTTCAAAAAATGGAGTGAAATTTATTTGGAAAAACACACAATTTTGTATATAATCAATATGTAATATTGTGAGTAGGAGACAAAAGTGAAAATTATCATTGACGCCCACGGCGGTGACTATGCACCTGCCGAAATGGTTAAAGGGGCAATAACTGCAGTAAACCTTATTGAGGATGTGGAAATAATCCTTGCCGGAAAGCAAGAGGAAATTCAAAAAGTGCTGGACGAATATGGCTACACCGGCCAAAAGATAAGCATTTTGCCAGCAACCGAAGTAATTTCTAACGACGAATCGCCAACTTCGGCCATAAGAACCAAAAAGGATAGTTCTTTGGTGGTTGGCCTAAACAAGCTCAAAGAAGATGACGACATCGTCGGCCTAATTAGTGCGGGCAGCACGGGGGCGGTTTTGGCTGGAGGCCTGTTTATTGTTGGCCGTATGAAAGGCGTGCTAAGGCCAGCCCTTGCGCCAACTCTTCCAACCATAACGGGAGGAAGAACCATGCTTATCGACTGCGGAGCCAATGTCGACTGCAAAAAGGAATATTTGGAGCAGTTCGCCATCATCGGCAGCACCTACATGAAGAGTATGTGCGGGGTGGAAAACCCACGTGTTGGCCTTTTAAACATCGGTGCCGAAGAGCACAAAGGTAATTCGCTTACACATGAAGCATACGAGCTTTTGAAAGAGAACAAACAAATCAATTTCATTGGCAATGTCGAGGCTAGGGAACTTCTGAGCGGAACGGTGGACGTGGTTGTGGCAGATGGCTTTGACGGAAATATTGCACTTAAGGCCACCGAAGGAGCAGCACTAAATGTTATGAAGCTGCTTAAAACCAGCATAAAAGAGGGCAATTTGTTTGAAAAAATGGGGGCTGGCATGCTTAAGGGCGTGTTCAAGAAACTAAAAAGCACCCTAGACTACAACAACCTTGGTGGCTCGCCATTTTTGGGCATCAACAAGATTGTTCTAAAAACCCATGGAACAAGCAAGGCCGAGACCATCTTGTCATGCGTAAAGCAGGTTGTGGACATTCATAAGTCGGGCTTTATTGAAAAATTAAGAGAGGGGATTGAAGAGGCTTAATGATGGCTTTTGATTCAAATCTAATACAAAAGAAGCTCGGCTACTCCTACAAAAACTCTAACCTTCTAAGAAATGCACTTACTCATTCAAGCTACGCAAATGAGCACAAGTGCCCAAGCAACGAGAGGCTAGAATTTTTGGGAGACAGCGTGCTTGGACTTGTGGTGACCGAGTACCTTTATAAAAAGTTCCCGTCGGGCGAGGGAGACCTATCCAAGATGAGGGCCAGCCTTGTCAGTGAAAACTCACTAGCTGCCATCTTTGATCTTTTGGGCCTTGAAGAGTATTTGATGCGAGGAGAGGGGCTAAAACACAGCCTTCCAACCAAAGCCATGACGGCCGACGCCATGGAGGCCATTATTGCAAGCATCTACATTGACGGTGGAATGGACAGTGCAAGAAAGTTTATATTATCAATATATGGTAGTATATTGACAGACATAACACAAGACCATGTGCCTGATAGCGCAAAATCACTTTTGCAAGAGACTTTCAAAGGGGCTAAAATAGTCTATCAAACAGCGGCCAATGGAGAAGGCGTTGAAAAGACATATCATGCCAAAGTCTTTGTAAACGGCGTTTTATCGGGCGAAGGCGAG
Source organism: uncultured Clostridia bacterium (assembly GCA_947626955.1). GTDB lineage: Bacteria > Bacillota > Clostridia > Christensenellales > UBA1242 > UMGS2069. The sequence continues at coordinate 8,320 of CANQUB010000013.1, forward strand.
GCCAAAAAGAAGAAAGAGGCTGAAGAACTGGCCGCAAAAGAGGCAATAACAAAATTAAAAAAGGTGTAAGATGAAATTCAAAAAATTAGAGATATACGGTTTTAAGTCATTTGCCGACAAGCTTGAAATCAAGTTTGAAAACGGCGTTACAGGAATTGTTGGACCAAACGGTTGCGGCAAAAGTAATGTTGCCGATTCAATTCGTTGGGTTATGGGTGAGCAGAGTGCAAAGTCTATGCGTGGTAGCAACATGCAGGACGTTATTTTCAATGGCACCGAAGCCCGCAAACCTCAATCTTTTTCGGAAGTATCGTTGTATTTTGACAACAGCGAAAAGATCTTTCCTGTCGACTATAATGAGGTGGTTTTAACCCGTAAACTATATCGTTCGGGCGAGAGCGAATACGCCATCAACAAGACCCCATGCAGGCTAAAAGATATCATTGATATTTTGCGTGATTCGGGCCTTGGAAAAGATAGTTATTGCGTCATCGGCCAGGGTAAGATTGACGCCCTGCTTTCGGCAAAACCTGAGGAAAGAAGGGCAGTTTTTGAAGAGGCTGCCGGAATTTCTAAGTTTAAAAGCCGCAAGATTGAGGCTGAGAGAAAACTTGATCGAACCCGTGAAAACCTGACCAGACTTTGCGACATTATCTCCGAGCTTGAACGTCAACTTGGGCCACTCAAAAAACAAAGTGAGTCGGCCAAAAAGTTTTTGGAGCTTAGAGAAAAGCTGAAAGAGCTTGAGCTCAATATCTATGTTTATCAATATGACAATGCCGCCGTCAGCAAGGCTGCAATTCGCGAAAAACTCGATGCCATCGAGGAAGAACTCAATGTAAAAAATGCCGACTTTGAAAAGGCTGTCGAGGCCTTTAACCTAAGTTCGAACAACATCCGTGAGCTTGATAAAACCATCGAAGAGCTTAGGGATGAACTGCTAAATTTAACGGTTGGGCTAGAGAAGAAGAGTGGCGAGGCAAAACTCTTGCAAGAAAAGATAGCCAACTACAAGCAGTCGGCCGAAAAGATTAAGACTGACTTAAGTCAAGACGAAGTTTTAAAAGAGAACCTGACCATCGCCCTTAACGACAAGGAGACCGAGCTCAGCAAGATAAAGGTTGTCATGGGCGAGCTTGAGAGGCAAATAGATAAGGTCAACAGCGAATATCTAGAGATTGCCGACCGAATGCTTGCCGGTGAAAAGCTGGCTGAGGCTCATGAGGGCGAAATATATGATACTCTCACACAGCTTGGCGACCTTAAGAGTGACCTTTCGAGCATAAAAACCGAAAAACAGGCACTTTTGAACACTCAGGCCGAGACAAAGACCAAGATTGAGCAGGTTGAAGAAAGGATAACCGAGACTCAAACCTTGCTGGCTACCAACCGCGAAGCCTTTGAAAAAATCACGGCCGAGATTGACCAAAAGAAGCTTGAGGAGCAAAAGCTAACCGATCTTGCAAGTGATTATTCGTTGAAGCAAAGCGAGCTTAGCAGGAAGCTTGAAGACATGAAGATGGACTATCATGCCAAACTTTCGCGTGCCCGTGTTTTGCAGGAGATGCAAGAGGACAACGAAGGCTTTATTGTTTCGGTAAAGAGGCTACTAGAACAGTCTAAAACCAACTCCACCATTGGTGGCATGATTGTGGGCGTTGTTGCAAAGCTTATGCAGGTGCCCGAGCAGCTTGAAGTGGCCATCGACATGGCTCTTGGCGCGTCGGTGCAAAACATAGTTACCAAAAATGAAGATGACGCCAAATACCTTGTAAACTACCTTAAGCAAAACCGCTTTGGCCGTGCCACATTTTTGCCTATTTCTTCGGTCAAAGAGCGTTCGGTGCCCGACTGGGTGCGCGGCCGCTTAAATGCAAGGGGAGTGCTTGGCGTGGCTAGCGAACTCATAAAATTCGACAAGTCTCTAGAGCCAATATTCAAACACCTTCTTGGCGGAACGGTCATTGTGGACAATATCGACAACGCCATCTTGCTTGCACAAAACACCAGCTACGCCGTAAAGATTGTCACCCTCGACGGAGATATTATTAATCCTCAGGGTTCAATCACGGGTGGTAGCCGCAAAGAAGAGGGTTCGGGGCTCATTGGCCGTCAGCGTGAAATTCAGCAACTTACCAAGACCCTGGAAACAGCCAAAAACGACATCAAGGCCCTTATGGACAAGCAGGAAGCTTTAAAGCAAAAGGCGGCTGAAAACAATGACAAACTCATTAAAGTCAGCTCACAGCTTAAAGAGTGCGAAGTTAAGCAGGTTAAGCAGACCGACGAGATTTATCGCCTTGAGGACCAGATTGGTGAGTTTGAGAAAGAAAAAAGACAGCTTGAATTTACCATAGAGACCATACTCGACAGGCTTGAGGCGCTTGAAGAGGCCCTGTCGCAGATGTCTAACAAGGAAAAGGAAATGACGGGCAAGCGTGATGAGGCCAGTGCTTCCAAAAAGCGTGAAAGCAGCCGTTTCGAAGTGCTAAAAAAGCAGCGTGAGACATTGTATGACACCTTGACCGAGCTCAAAGTCAAGTTCGCATCCAGCGAAAAGGAGCAGGCGTCGCTCGAAGCCGAGAAGGATAGGCTGGAAACTAGCATTGCCGAGAGTAATCACCGCTACCGAGAAAACAAACTTGAGCTTCAAAAGGCTGAGACCATGGTGGCTGAGCTTGAACGCAGCCTTGCAACGCTGACCGAGGAAAACGCATATAAAGTCAACATGAAAGAGCTGCAAGAGGTCAGGGACAAGCTTGCCAATTTGGATAAATATAAGACCCAGCTACAGGTTGAGATGAATAAGGCTGACGAAAACAAAATGGCACTGTCGGCCGAGATTCAGCGCGCCAGCGACAAGAAGACCAAGGAAGAAATGAACCTTGCCAAGATTGACACCGACATCGAGACCATGCAAGAGCGTGTTTGGGAAGAATATAACATGACCTATGCACTTGCTGCCGAGTTTAAGCTTGCCGATTTCAATCTTACCGAGGGCATGGCCGAGTCAGCAAAGATTAAAAAGCAAATTGCATCGCTTGGATATGTCAATGTCGGGGCTATCGAAGAGCTCAAAGAGGTGACTGCAAGGTATGACGATATGGCCGCTCAGCGTGATGACTTGCAGACAGCCGAGGCCGACCTTGTAAAGATTATCAAAGAGCTCACCGGCGAGATGGAAACCAGGTTCAAGACTCAGTTTGAAAAGATTAATCAAAACTTCCAAAAGACCTTTAGAGAGCTGTTTGGCGGGGGAAGAGCCTCGCTTGAGCTTGAAGAAGAGGGCAATTTGCTCGAATGCGGAATCAACATAATAGCCGAGCCACCGGGCAAAAAGTTGCAAAGCATAACCCTTCTTAGTGGTGGTGAAAGAGCATTGACCGCCGTGGCCATCTTGTTCGCTATTCTAAAGCTCAGCCCAATGCCGTTCTGCGTGCTAGACGAGATTGAGGCCGCACTGGACGACGCCAACGTTGAAAGGTTTGCAAAATACCTTAAAAACTTCTCAAAAGATACTCAATTTATTGTCATCACGCACCGTAAACCTACCATGGAACTTGCCGACAGCTTGTATGGTGTCACCATGGAGGAAAAGGGCGTGTCTAAGATTGTGTCGGTTAAGCTTAGCGACGCAATCAAGCAAAGCAAGGAGGCTAGCTAATGGGATTTTTTTCCAGACTTTTTGAGGGCATGAAAAAGACTAAAAAGTCTTTTGGCGAAAAACTTAAATACATCTTCACCGGCAACGACATTGACGAGGACTTTTATGAAGAACTCGAGTTTGTTTTGGTGTCGTCGGACATCGGGGTGGAGACCACCGAATATATAATTGACGAGCTTAGGGAAAGGGCCAAGAAAAACAAGGTCAAAAAGACCGAGGACTGCAAGCATCTTTTAAAAGAAATTTTGGTGGACATCTTGTCTCAAAACAAGCCCGAGAAACTGGGCTCGCCATGTGTTATCATGGTGCTTGGGGTGAACGGGGTTGGAAAGACCACTACCATTGGCAAGCTTGCCAAAAAGTTCACCGACGAGGGCAAAAAAGTGGTGCTTGCCGCCGCCGACACTTTTAGAGCGGCCGCATCCGACCAGCTAGAAGTATGGGCCAATCGCGCAAAGGTAAAGGTGGTAACAAACGAGCATGGCGTCGACCCTGCCGCTGTGGTGTATGACAGCATTCAAGCCGCAAAGGCGAGAAATGCCGATGTGCTACTTATTGACACGGCCGGAAGACTGCACAATAAGGCGGTTTTAATGGAAGAGCTGAAAAAGATTAGCCGCGTGGTCAACAAGGAATATCCCGAGGCCGAGTACCACAAGATGGTTATAGTTGACGGGGCGACCGGGCAAAACGCCATTTCGCAGGTTGAGCTGTTCAACGAGGCTGTCGAACTTACCGATGTGTCCATTACCAAGCTTGATGGAACTAGCAAAGGCGGCTTTTTAATCAGCCTTGCCAAGGACTTTGACCTTGCCATACGCTATGTTGGAGTGGGCGAGACGGCCGACGACCTTTTGGACTTTGACCCTAAAGAATTTGTTGATGCAATATTATAAAAATCATTGACAAAAGGTATTTTTTATGTGATAATAACAAATGTAAAGTCAAACGGCTTTACATTTGTTTGTTTTTATGGAAAAGAAAGTTGAAAAAAACTTGTATTACGACTTCTATCAAGGTATGCTAACTGAGCACCAGCAAAAAATCTTGGAACCATACTACAACCTTGATGTAAGTCTATCCGAGATTGCCTCGCAACTTGGCATGAGCCGTCAAGCCGTCTACGACGCCGTAAAGACGGGGGAAAAGCTGATGGAAGAGCTTGAGGCAAAGCTTGGGTGCGTCAAAAGATATCTAGAAAATATGGCTAGCATTGAAAAATGCGAGGGGTTGATTGAAAATCTAAAGAGTGAGTGCCAATCGGCCGACCTTAATAAACTAACAAAAGAGCTAAAAAAACTCAAACAAAATCAATAGGGAGAACATATGGGAATGTTTTCGGGGCTTGGTGAAAAGCTCAATCACATTTTTTCAAAACTTGCTCATCGTGGCAAACTTACCGAACTTGAGATAAAACAGGCCATGCGCGAGGTTCGTGTGGCACTTTTGGAGGCTGACGTCAACTTCGTTGTGGCAAAGGACTTTATTAATAAAGTCAGCGAAAAGGCGGTTGGTGAGGACATTTTAAAAAGCCTCACGCCCGGCCAGCAAGTTATAAAGATTGTTAAAGACGAACTCGTGGCCTTGATGGGTAGCACCAACCAAAAGCTAGAAGTTGCGCCATCTCCGCCAACTGTCATAATGCTGTGTGGACTTCAGGGTGCTGGTAAGACCACCATGTGCGGAAAGCTTGGCTTCCTTCTTAAAAAACAGGGCAAAAAGCCTATGCTTGTGGCCTGCGACATTTATAGGCCAGCCGCCATAAACCAGCTTAAAGTTGTGGCCGGCAATGCCAATGTCGACTTCTATGAAAAAGGGACTCAAAGCCCTGTAAAGACTGCACTTGAGGCCATTGAGCTTGCTAAACGTAAGGGCCTTGACACCGTCATTATCGACACTGCGGGCAGGCTGCAAATAAATGCCGAGCTAATGCAAGAGCTTGAGGAGATTAAGAAGGCTGTAAAGCCAACCGAAATTCTCTTGACTGTCGACGCCATGACCGGTCAAGAGGCCGTAAATGTGGCCAAAGAGTTTGACGACAAACTAAACATCACCGGAGTTATCTTGACCAAGCTCGACGGCGACACTCGTGGCGGTGCAGCACTGTCTATTAAGGCGGTGACCGGAAAGCCAATCAAGTTCAGTGGTATTGGCGAAAAACTTGGCGACCTTGAGCCATTCCATCCCGACCGCATGGCATCAAGAATACTTGGCATGGGCGATGTGCTGACTTTGATTGAAAAGGCGCAAGAGAGCGTCAACGAAGAGCAGATGAAAAAGCTCGAGGAGAATATCAGGAAAAACACATTCACCTTTGACGACTTCTTGGTGCAGTTCGAGCAATTGTCTAAAATTGGCAGCCTTTCGGACATCTTGGCAATGCTGCCGGGAACCATGGGCAAGTTTAAACCTGAGGACATCGACGAAAGCCGCGTAAAGGTCTACAAGGCCATCATTCAAAGCATGACCCCAAAAGAGCGTGCCAACCCCGACCTTATAAAGGCCAGCCAAAGAAAGCGTATTGCAAAGGGCAGTGGCACCAGCATTCAAGAGGTCAACCAGCTCATCAAGCAGTTTGAGCAGGTTAAGCTCATGATGAAAAACCAAAACAACCCACGCATGAAAAAGCTGATGGGTAGGCGATTCTTTTAGATATAACGGCCCACGTGGCGATTATATACAAAAATAACAATGGAGGAAAAAAAGATGGCAGTTAAAATCAGACTTACAAGACTTGGAGACAAGAAAACACCTTTCTATCGTGTTGTCGTAGCTGATTCAAGAAAGACCCGAGATGGCGAGTATATCGACCTTGTTGGAACATACAACCCTCTCAAGAATCCTGAAGAAGTTAAGATTGACGTTGAAAAGGCTAAGGCTTGGATCAGCAAGGGTGCTCAACCAACCGAGACCGTAAAGTCAATTCTTGTTAAGGCCGGCGCTCTTGAGAAGAGCCCAGCTAAAAAGGCTCCAAGAACAGGCAAAAAGACCAAGAAAGAGTAAGGTGGGATAAATTATGAAAGAACTTCTTGAATTTATTCTTGCAAAACTTGTGTCTTGCCCCGAAGAAGTAAAGGTTGATGTAACCGAGAACGGCAAAGAGGTTGACATGGTTGTCCATGTCGCCAAACAAGATGTTGGCGCGGTCATCGGCCGTGGAGGAAAGATTGCAAATTCTATCCGCACCGTGGTTAGAACAAGTGCAAAGCGAGAAAACAAGCGAGTTAATATTCGTTTTGAGTAAAAAAGAGCAGTTAATGCTCTTTTTATTTTGAAAAAACGCCCGCCTCGTGATATAATCTTGCCAAGGTGAAGAATATGAACGAACTAATAGCTGTGGCATTTGTCAATAAACCGCAAGGAATAAAGGGCGACCTCAAGGTCGAGCCTCTTTTGGATGATGCCGAAAATATCACCAAATTTTCCACCCTTTATACAAAAAATGGCGACCAGCTCGAGGTTACTGGCTCCTATAAGGTGGGCGACGGCTACGCACTGCACCTTAAGGATGTCAATAGCGTTGAAGAGGCCATGCTGTATAAGAATCAGTACCTTTACGCTAGGCGTGAGCAGCTTAAAGATATGGTGGGCGACGATAAATTCTTTATAAGTGATCTTATTAATAAGGTTGCCGTGTTTGACGACGGCGAGACTGTGGGAATTATCGACGATGTCGAAAACTACGGTGCCAGCGACGTGGTCATGATAAAGTCTAAAAAGTACACCAATTTGTCCTTTGCCAATGTTGGTGGGGTGATCATGAGTGTTGACGACAAAGTGGTGACTCTAAACCGTCAAGAATTTTTGAAAGTTTGTGTCTACGACGAGGAGGATGCATGAGGATTGATATTTTGACCCTTTTTCCTGAAATGTTTTCAAGCCTTTCGGCCAGTTTGCTTGGCAAGGCTCAGGAAAAGGACATTTTGCAAATAAACATAATAAACATTCGCGACTTCTCCAAAGACAAGCATAAAAAGACCGACGACTACACCTTTGGTGGGGGAAACGGAATGCTCATGACCCCGCAACCCATCTACGATGCCATGACCAGCATCGAGGGCTATGAGAGTGCACACAAGATTTATCTTTCGCCTCGTGGCAAAGTTTTTAAGCAAGAGATGGTCAAGAGTTTGACTGACTTTGACCATTTGATATTTTTATGTGGGCACTACGAAGGGGTCGACCAGCGGGTGGTGGATATGCTCATCGATGAAGAGATCTCCATTGGGGACTTTGTGCTTACCGGTGGTGAGCTGCCAGCCATGGTCATTATCGACGCGGTTTCAAGGTATTTGCCCGGAGTGCTTGGCAACAGCCAGTCGACTGAGGAAGAGAGTTTTTCGTCGGGGCTGCTTGAATATCCGCAATACACACGGCCGGCCGAGTTTATGGGAAGAAGAGTTCCCGAGGTCTTGCTTTCGGGCGACCATGAGAAAATAAGAAAGTGGAGGGAGAATGAGGCCAAAAAAGTCACCTTGGCTCGCCGCCCAGATATTATTAAAAAGGATTAGGTTATGGACACACTTAAAATAAATTGGTTTCCGGGGCATATGAAAAAGACCCTCGACAGCCTTGAAAGAGATGTAAAAATTGTTGATGCTGTTATCTATGTTCTCGATAGTCGGGCCTATTTATCATGTCTAAACCCTAAGATTGACGAGATTGTAAAGCACAAAAAAGTGCTATATTTACTCAATAAAAGTGACCTAATTGCGGAAAATGACCTAAAAAATATGCTTTCATACTTCAAAAAGCAGGGAAAAACTGCAATTTCGGTGCAAGGAACAGCAAATAATAGCCAAAAAACTATAATTTCAGCACTAAAAACACTACTAAGTGATAAATTTGAAAAGGCCAAAGAAAAAGGAACAAATCCAATTTTTAAGGTCATGGTCATTGGCACTCCTAACACTGGAAAGTCGACAATCATCAACACTTTGTATGGCAAGAAAAAGGCCACCACTGGAGACAGAGCTGGCGTTACAAAGGCCAGCCAATGGGTAAGAATTTCGGACAACTTCGCTCTTCTTGACACCCCAGGAACCCTGTGGCCAAATATGAACGATGACGATGTCAAGTTTAAGCTTGCCCTGATTGGCGGCATCAAAAAAGATGTGGTCGACCAAACCGAACTTGGCTTTCAACTTATAGGGTGGCTTATTCAAAATTATCCAAGCTGCCTTGAAGAAAGATACCAAGTGTCGGGCTTTGAGCGTGAGACCATAGAGGTCTACGACGATATTCTTAAAAAACTTGGCTGTCTGCAAAAGGGCGGTGTGCTGGATTACGACAAAGGGGCCGTCAAGGTCCTTGAAGATTTTAGGAGTGGAAGGCTGGGCAAAATTTGCCTTGACAAATGATGAAAACATACGACATAGAAAAGAAGAAAGAGATTGAAAATAGCCTGTACGAAAAGGGCTACAAGTTTATTGGCGGGGCCGACGAAGTGGGCCGCGGGCCGCTGGCTGGGCCTGTGGTTTGTGCTGCCGTCATTTTGCCTAAAGATTGCGACATCGAGGGCATTGACGATAGCAAAAAGCTTTCGCCTAAAAAGCGAGAGGAACTTTATGACAAGATTATAGACAAGGCGTTGGCCTATGACATTCAGTTCGTGTTTGAAGACGTGATAGACGAGATAAATATCCTTGAGGCCACCAAGCTTTGCATGGCACGAGCCATAAACTCGCTGAAAATTAAGCCCGATATCATGCTTATTGATGCGCTCAAGCTAAACGGGATAAGCTGCGAGCAAAAGGCGGTAGTGCATGGCGACGCGCTGTGCTACTGCATTGGGGCTGCCAGCATTATTGCTAAAGTTGCCAGGGATCGCTTTATGGATGAACAGGACAAAATATATCCCGAATATGGCTTTAAATATAACAAGGGCTACGGCACCAAGGCGCACATGGACAAGCTTAAAGAAATTGGCCCATGCAAAATTCACAGGCACTCCTTTTTATCTTTTCTTGATAAGGAGGTCTCATGAACAACATTGCCAAGGGGGCGTATGGTGAGAACATGGCAGCCGAATACCTAAAGAAGAACGGCTACAAGATTCTTGCAAGAAATTGCGTTTTTGCCGGGGCTGAGCTGGATATTGTGGCACTCTACAGTGCAAAAATGCAAAAAAAGCATTTGAAAAAGAGCTACAAGGCCGGAGAAATCAAAAGCCGTGAGGCCCTCAAAATTTTAAGTAAGACGGCCGAAGACACCATCGTGTTTGTGGAAGTTAAATACAGCTCGACAAGGGTCATGGGTGAGCCGGCCGACAGAGTGGACAGCCACAAGCAGCATCAAATTTCGCGTGCGGCGCAGGGCTTTATGATAAAGAACCAGCTTGATATGCCGCATCAGTTCGATGTCATTTCGATAGTTGGCAAAGAGATTGAGCATATTAAAAATGCTTTTGGCAACTAATTTTAATAAAAATGCTTGATTTTATATCATGGCCGTGTTAAAATAACAAAAGTGATTTGAAGTGGTCCTCTGCTAGGGTTAGCACGAACACTTAGAAACATACTAAAAGAGGAGGCAAATCCATGGACATTATAGATACAATCGAAAAAGATGGTATGCGTACAGACCTTCCAGCTTTCGACATTGGCGACACTGTAAAGGTGTTCGTTAAAGTCAAAGAAGGTAACCGCGAAAGACTTCAAGGTTACGAAGGTGTGGTTATAGCCCGTAAAAATGGCGGAATCCGTGAAACTTTCACCGTTAGACGTGTTTCTTTCGGTGTTGGTGTTGAAAGAACATTTCCGCTACATTCGCCAAAGATTGACCATATCGACATAGTTCGTAAAGGCGATGTTAGAAGAGCAAAGCTATATTATCTTAGAGAGCGTTCGGGTAAGAGTGCTAAGATTAAAGAGAAAATATAAAAAGTGGGCAATAGCCCATTTTTTTATGCAGTTTATTGGGCCTTGGCCCTTTTTTATTTGAATAGCGTTTGCAAAAAACAAAAGGTATGTGCTATACTAAAAATATGAAAAATAAAGTAGTAATTATTGACGGAAACAGCATTCTATACAGGTCATTTTACGCCTTGCCGCTGCTTGCCAACCAGGATGGGCTCTACACCAACGCCATCTACGGTTTCACCAACATGATGGTGAAGATAATAAACGACATCAAGCCAACCCACATGGTTGTGGCCTTTGATGCTGCACACCGCACTTTTCGTAACGATATCTACGAGGCCTACAAGGGCACGCGTAAGCCCATGCCCGAGGAGCTGAGGTCGCAAATTGCGCCGCTTAAGGAAATGCTTGTGGCCATGAACATAAAGATTCTCGACCAGTTGGGGATTGAGGCTGACGACATCATCGGCACCTTGGCAAAACGCTTTGACGGCAACGAGATAATCATTGTTACGGGGGATCGAGACACCCTCCAACTGATCTCGCCATCCACCTCGATATATTTTACCAAGAAAGGTCTGACCGACATCAAGATTATGGACGCGCAAGCTCTTAAAGAGGAGTATGGAATTGCACCGGCTAGCATTGTTGACCTAAAGGCACTGCAGGGCGACAGCTCAGACAATATTCCTGGCGTTGCCGGCATTGGTCCAAAGACCGCACTTGAACTCATTCAAGAGTATGCCACTATTGACAAGCTCTATAAAAACCTCGACAAGGTTAAACCATCCCTTCGTGAAAAGCTTGAGAAAGGGAAAGAGTCCTGCGACATGAGCTATAAGCTTGCCAAAATAAATCGAGATGTGGACATTGCCTGCGAGCTTGATGAACTTTATTATGACTATCCATTCTCGCAAAAAGTCTATGAGCTTATGCAAAAGTTTGGCTTTTCAAGCCTACTAAAACGCACCGACATTTTCGGTGAAAGCAAGGTCGAAAGCCAAAAGGTCAAGGTGGACACCACAAAAATAGACAGCCTCGAAAAACTGCAAAATGCCATTAAAAATATTGAAAAAAGCGGTCTTTTTAGCACATTTATTTCAAAAGACGAGAATATTTACCTTTCAGACGGCGAAATGGAATGGTCAATTTCTCCAGTGACAGATATGTTTTCTATGCTTGAAGGCGGGGATTATTTACAAAATTTAAAACCGCTTTTTGGTGAAACAAACCTAAGAAAAATATTCTTTGATAACAAGCAAATGAGGCATAGACTTGCCCAAGAGAACATCGAAGTTTGTGGCAAGATTGAAGACGTTGGCATTATGGCGCACCTTGCAAGTGGAGTTTCGATAAAGCAGGCCGAAGACGTTTTGGATACACCTGAGCTCAGCCTAGAAAACCCTGCCTACAGCCTTGTGGTGGCCTATAGCAGCTACCTTGAAAAGCTCAAACAAATGGGCATGGAAAAACTTTACTACGACGTGGAATTGCCACTGAGCGGCGTGCTCTTTGACATGGAGCAAACCGGCTTTAAGGTGGACAGGGCCAGGGTAGATGAGCTTGGAGCTGCCTATAAAAAAGAGATTGACAGCCTTACTAAAAAAATTCATGAGTGTGCGGGCGAGGTGTTCAACATTAACTCATCCAAGCAGCTTAGCGAAATTTTGTATGACAAGCTCAATCTGCCACACAACAAGAAAAAGTCTACCGGGGCCGACGTCTTGGAAGAGATTAGATACTCGCACGACATTGTGCCGCTAATTTTGCGATACAGGAAGGTGTCAAAGCTCTACAGCACCTACATCGACGGGCTGAAGCCACATATCGATGCAAATGACGTTGTGCACACCAGCTTTAAGCAAACCTTAACCACGACGGGCAGGCTTTCCAGCGTTGAACCAAACCTGCAAAACATTCCAATTCGCACCGAAGAGAGCCGAGAGGTTAGAAGCATCTACGTTGCACGGGATAAAGAGCATGTATTAATCGACGCCGACTACTCGCAAATTGAGCTCAGGCTGCTTGCACACTTTTCGGAAGATCCGTTCTTTGTCGAGGCCTTTAACGAGGGATACGACATACACGCCCAAACGGCCAGCCAAGTTTTTGGCGTGACCAAAGAGAATGTGACCAGCGAGATGAGGCGTATTGCCAAGGTGGTGAACTTCGGCATAATCTACGGAATAAGCGGTTTTGGTCTTTCGCAAGACCTCAAAATTTCCAGCCGTGAGGCCAATGCCTTTATTGAAAACTTCTACAGCCAACATCCAAAAGTTAAAGAGTATATGCAGTTGGCTGTGGACAGTGCTAGGGCTACGGGCAGAGTTTCAACAATCCTTGGCCGCACTAGAAAGATGCTGGATATAAATTCATCCAATTTCATGGTCAAAAAAGCGGCTGAACGGGCTGCACAAAATATGCCGCTTCAAGGCTCGGCCGCCGACATTATTAAGCTTGCCATGCTCAAAGTCTACCAAGCACTAAAAGACGGGGGATACAAGGCAAAACTCATAATGCAGGTGCACGACGAGCTCATCATCGACTGCCCACTTAGCGAAAAAGAGGCTGTTGAGCAGTTGGTTAAAGAGTGCATGAATACGGCCATTCAGCTAAAAGTGCCACTGGTTTGCGATGTTGTGGCCTCGTACCGTTGGTCGGACGGACATTAAAAAATAATACTGGCTATAAGCCGGTATTTTTATGTATTTTTTTCGCACTCTTCAAGAAGGGAAGTGCGAAATTCGCTGGTGTTGGAGCGGTTGTCATAATTGCCGGCAAGTGGGAATGGAGGGGTGGTAGCATGAGGGGTGGAAAGCCATAGTTTTTTTAATGCAGCCTGTAAAAACTCGGTATCTTCTTTGTTTGGCTGAATTTCAAATGGGGAGAAGTTTACCGAATAAACGCCGCCCCAGGAGTGGGACTGAGGATCTTTTTCATATACTGAGTTAGGGAAATATTTGGCCGCATCTTCTTTAGAAACAATCCTTGGCTTAAATTCGGTGGGAGTGTGCTGAGTGCTTTTGACTATTCCAAGCGAGGTGTCAACCCGAGAAAAAGAGTTTTTCATCAAGAAATTTACCGAGGAATGAAGTGTTTCTTGAACACGCATCATATATGGGAAAAAGCCGTGAGTGCTGTATAAATAAAAGTTTTTGTCAAAATAGTTGTCAGTGATGAATTTAATATTCTTTGGCCTTGTAATTTGTTTTCTGTCAAATTCGGTGAGTTTTTCTTTGCTCAAATGTTTCATGAGAGTTCTTTGCACTCTGGTAGTTGGAACTGTGCCTTCAAGTGGGGTGTAGGACATAAGAGAGACCAATACCAAGTATTTAAGACTACGATCGGCGGCCTTGTTTTCAATTGATTGCAACAAAACATCGCCAATTCCTAGCCCATTGAACTCTTGTGGTACATTTAGATAGGAGATATAGATGCTATTGATGTGGCTGAATTGTTCGTCATCCGTGAATGATTCTTTAAAAGAAAGAGCATTATAGTCGATTCGGCTCGGTTCGCTATTATTGCGGTCAAAAACGCCATATTCGTAGGTCAGCGAGCCGACATTGTGAAAATGCAAATAATTGGTCTTGCAGTCAAGACCAAGCATATAACAGCAGATAATCTGGCCTTGGTTGTCGCTCTCGTTGCAGAGGACTAATATATGGTTTTGTTTATCCCGCGAAAGCCATATGTTTTTGGCATCCTCAAACAAGTTGTGCTGTTTTATGTAGTCAAGAACGACCTCGTTTTGACTTTGGCCAAAAGACCTCTGCTCGCTGGTGAGCGATGTGGGGCGTATGACGCTTGTCTTGAGAGGCTTGAATATTTTCATACTGAAATTTTATCAAAACATGCCTATTATGTCAAGAGTGGCTTTATAAAAACCGAGACAAAAGCATACACTATAGTCATGAAAAGGGAAGTGTTTTCCTATGTTTTGTTGGGTGTTATGTCTGTCATAATACTCTTTTTGTGCGGTTTTATCTATAATTTGGTCTATCCGCTTAGATATAAAGAAGAGATAGTTGCAAGTTCAATAAAGCACGGCCTTGACTGCGGCCTTGTGGCAAGCATTATCTACACCGAAAGCCATTTTAAAAGTGACGCAATTTCAAAAAGCGGAGCGGTTGGGCTAATGCAGCTTATGCCGTCCACGGCGGCAAGTTTTTGTGAAGGGGAAGCTAAGCTTTATGACCCAAGCTGCAATATAGAAATTGGCTGCAGTTACCTTGAATATCTATTTAATAAATATGGCGACAAAGTAATGGTGCTAGCCTCGTATAATGCGGGCGAAACTCAGGCGCGGGCTTGGAGAGGAACTGATCAAAACCTAGATTTAGATAAAGTTACATTTGCCGAGACGCACAATTATATTTTGAAGGTTTTAAAAATGGAAAAAGTTTATAAAGACAGATTTTGAGTTGCTATATTTATTTTAATTATGTATAATAATTTTGGAGGCAGTTATGGCTGATATTTATGATTTTACAATCGATCCAAGCATGTTTGATAAGGTGCTGAACAAAAAGTGCCACTTTTTAGTGTGTGTAAACGATAAAGATGTGCAAACTTTTAAGCCTGACAATTTACTAACCTTTCATGAGTTTGGGTCGGACAGACAGCTAAAAGTCAAAATAGCCAGACTACTTTATTTTGAATCTCTAAAAGAACTTGTCGACATGGTAGGAGACAAGAATTGCGGGTTTAGATCGGGGGTAAACCTCGATAAACTCGAAGATGAATACCACTCTTTAAACAAGACCACGACTATAAATAAATATGGTTTTGTGGCCGTTGAGTTCAATCTTCAAGAGGAATAAAAATGAAAGAGATTGATCAAAGCTACTTTCAGTATGATGGCAAAGACACCAAAAGTAGCATTGATGAAGCTTTGACCAATGACGAACAAATTCTTTGGCGGGGCAAACCAAAGAAAGCGTCTTATGTTTGGTCGCATTTTACAAGGTTACTGCCAATTGCTATCGTTTGGCTTATTTTTGACGGTGCTTTTTTGGGGTGTTTGTTTGGCTTTGGGGGAGTGCCAAAGTTTGTTTATTACATAATCATTCCATTCTTTTTGATCCACTTGGCACCTGTTTGGGTGTGGATTGGCGGAACGATAAGGGCCAGCATCGAGCACAAAAACATTGAATACGCCTTCACAACTAAGCGCATAATCGTTAAAACGGGCGCAATTGGAGTGGATTTTAGGAATATCTACTACAGCGACATTGTTTCGGTCAATGTAAAAGTGGGAATAATAGACAAAATGTATAAGGTGGGAGATGTTTATATCCGCACCAACAACGAATCGGTGGTTCTTTTCGACATTGAAGATTATATGGTAATATTAAAGGCTTTGCAAAAAATTGCCCTTGACGCTAAGGCCGACATACAATTTCCAAACGCTCTGCGTCCTGAAATTAACAAGGGTTACGACACCAGCTATGATGACAAAGAAGTCAAAGACATTTTAGACAGCGTGCACGGAAAAAAATAAGAGAGGGTTGAACCTCTCTTTTTTATTGCATTGTTTTATCGAAAGAAAACAGCGAGTAGTTAGAAACAGACATACCGTTTCGGTAGCAGTTTATATCGTCATAGCCCGAGCAAATAAGCTCGTTTCCGTCCATGGTGAGCACCAGGTTTTGTGGTGGACATTTTTTGTTTGGGTTTGAACTATTCCATAGGTAGCAGCCAAGCACCGAGCTGGTTTCGGGGATGCAATTGCCAAGCATTATTGCTCCGCGTGCTCTATAAATTTTCCCTTTAACAACCGAGGTTTCGCCTTTTTGGTCGACCAGAGTGTAGGTGTAGTAATCGCCAACAACTTCAATGGTAATTTTGCTTCCAGCCTGTTCATAGCCAAGCAAAAAATCGGCGTCCAGATAGTCATTCGTGCTTTTAAACTCTGAGTTTTCTATCATGTTTCGCATATAGGTTTCTTCGTATGCGTTTGCCATTTCTTCCAAACGAGAGTACTCGCTGTTTAGCTCGGATGGGTCGCTGCATTTTTTTAAATATAGTGCACACAAATGCCTGAAGTCGCCCGGGGTGATGTGGGTCATTTGCATATTGCAATCGTAGTTCATTATTGAATAAGCACCTTTGGTCTTATCGTCAAGGTCGGCAAGCCCGAAAGTGTGCATCATCTCATGTAAATAGATGTGGCTCCACGTGTCAATGTCGTTTTCAAATGTTTCAGGCGAGGCGATCGAAGAGATTGTAAAATGCTTGAGAGTCTTTTTGGTGGTGAGAAAGGACATTAGCGATGGGAAGTATCTATTAGTACCCAAGGCCTCGGGTTGGATTGAACTCGAATCGGTATTGTCAAAAACTATAGTGGTTTTGTTTCGTATATTGTTTTTGTTGAAGGTCTCAAGGTCGACAATTTCATATCTATATTTGTCGTTTATTGCACCAACCAAGCCGAAGGTGGTGTTAAGAGCATTGACGATGGCCTCTTGCTTAATCTCAGGAAGCGAGGGGTCAATATAAACATATATTGGTTCGTCGCCGTTATGCTCCAAAACGGCATAGTTATTCATGACTTTTATTGACCTGTCAAGGTCAACATTAAACCTATCTGCAACGGTTTCAATCTGTTGTTTGTTGGCATAGTCTTTAAGCTGGTAGCTCTTGACTCCGCCAGTGACACCATACAAAACACTTAGACCGACAATGGCGGAAAGTGCTGTCAGTTCAACGCCATGAAGCACCCTAGAAACAGTTTCTCTTCTATTTATGCGGCTTTTTTCATCTCTTTCCATATCTATATTATATCATATATTTTATATTTTTCAAGAGGGAAAGGGGTATTTTCCATGAGGCCTTGTCACCATCTTCACCTTATCTGCTACTTTATAAGTCTAAATATCTTTTGGTTGACATCGTGAATACCCCCTTAAAGTCTCCCCCGTCGAGGGGAGATAGGTGGTGCATCGCACCAAACGGGGGCATAACCACAATCTCGCCAACGGCGACGCCCTAACTTTTCACTCTTCACTTTTCACTTAAAAACAGCCAACCATCTAGGTTAGCTGTTTTTTGGTGCGGGCGGTGGGATAGGTTCGTTCCGCCTCTCTACCTCGTCGAAGCACAAGCTCAATTGTCAGCAACATTCTACGAAAGTTGCCGCCTGCAATCGCTTGGCTTCTCCTCTCGGTTGATGAGGACGAAAAAATCTCGAGGCTTTGCCTCGACGCCATAACTTTTCACTTTTCACTCTTCACTTTTCACTTAAAAACAGCCAACCATCTAGGTTAGCTGTTTTTTGGTGCGGGCGGTGGGATTTGAACCCACACTCTCTCGAACACGCCCCTTAAACGTGCGCGTCTGCCAGTTCCGCCACGCCCGCATAACACTTTCTTATTATAAGATACTTTTCTTTTGTTGTCTAGTGTTTTGACGAAAAAAATATTTCAAATTAGTCGAACAAATGTTTGACAATGCGGTAAATATTTGCTATCATGACAATATGAATAAAGTGGAAGAAATAAATATGTTCGGGGAAAATTTTGAGCTATCTCTTGAACTTTACGACGATTTTAATAGCGAGCTAAATAGCTTTTTGAAAAAGTCTTTTTCGGGGCAGAGGCTCACGGTCTGTTTTTCGGGCAGCCGTCCAACCGCGCTACCTTGGAAGTATAACGAGGAGTGTGAGCTCTGCCAAAAGTTTAAAGAGGCCATGCTCGCCGTTATCGACAAACTCTATGCCGCTGGCTTTACGCACTACATAACCGGTCTGGCTCTTGGGTTTGACACCATTATGACCGAGCTTCTTTTGCAAAAGAGGGACGAAGGGAAGAAAATATTTGTCGAATGTGCCATACCTTGTCAGTCTCAAACCACTTTTTGGCAGGTCGGTGAAAAAACACGGCACGAGGCCATACTAAAAAGGGTGGACAAGGTGACCTATACAAGTCAGGAATATCATGGAGGGGTGTACAAGATTCGCAATAAGTATATGGTGGATAATGCAAACCTCCTGGTGGCTGTGCAGTTTACTCCAAGTCGTGGAACGGCCACAACTATTGACCTTGCAAAAAAGGCCAAACTTCCACGCATAATTTTTCATTAAATTTTTATAAAATATGCCATTTTTAGATTGACAAACTAAAGTTAGGGGATTATATTAATACTAGAGTTTGACTTTCTTTGACCTTTCAAAGAAGAAATGAGGTGGACATGGCAAACATAAGTGATATCATTGAGCAATTCATTTTAAAGACGCTTGGGGAAGACGACAGTGTTGACATCTCACGAAACGAGTTGGCAAATTTCTTTTCGTGCGCACCAAGCCAAATTAACTATGTGCTTGAAACTCGCTTCACTCTTGACCGAGGCTTTGTTAAGCAGAGCCGCAGGGGTGGCGGTGGATATATAAAGATTAGTCGAATCAATGTTGAAGACGACAACTATATGAACAACCTCATTTTAGAGAGTGTTGGTGATGAGCTTTCGGCAAAACGCCTTTCACAAATTCTAGACAAGCTTTTGCAAGAAAAGATTATAACAAGGCGTGAAAGCGAGATAATAATTTCAGCTCTCAGCGAGCAGTCACTTTCAATGCCTTTCACCATAAAAGACAGTATCCGTGCTCGTGCTTTTAAAAATATCCTTTCAACCCTTCTTATCTACAAGGAGGAGAAGTGATGAATTTTAATTTCACTAACGTTACCGACAATCTCAGTCAATACTCCGACGTTTTACAAAACCAAGAGCCAAACCATCAAAAAGTTGTGGTATGCGACAATTGCGGAACCACGCTTGAAGACTTTATGGATTCGGGGTTCGTGGGCTGTGCTGAGTGTTACAAGACTTTTGCAGTGCATGCACGCAAGTTTGCCGAAGATATGCACGGCCGTGCCATCCATGTTGGCAAAGTGCCAAAAGCTGAGGCCACCAAGGCCATGAAGAGGCGTGAGCTAGAAAAACTCATTGTCGAAAAAGACATGGCGGTAAAGAGCGAAGAGTACCTAAAGGCTGACGAGATAAAGAAGAAAATTGAAAAGCTTAGGGAGGACGCAAGATGACCGATCTTAGCACTATTGTGGTTTCTTCACGCATACGCCTGGCGCGTTCGCTCAGTGACCATGTTTTTCCCGAACTTTTGCCACGAAAAGAAGGCAACCAGATTATAAAGAGCGTTTATAAAGTGCTAGATAGTGTGGGGGATTTTAAACTCTACACCATGCAAGACCTGCCCGCACTTGATGCCGAGGTCATGCAAGAAAAACATCTCATTTCTAAAAACCTTCTAAAAAACACTGACTCCGGAGCCGTGATACTTTCCAGCGATGAGACCATCTCGGTCATGGTAAATGAGGAAGACCACTTGCGTGAGCAATGCTTTATGAAAGGACTCAGCCTCGAAAAGGCATATGAGGCCCTAAACAAGATTGACGACGCACTGCTCATGGGGCTGAACATTGCCTTTGACCCAACACTTGGATTCTTGAACAGCTGCATTACAAATGTTGGAACGGGTATGCGAGCCTCGGTCATGCTGTTTCTTCCTGGGCTGACACTTTCTAAGGAAGTTGGCAACGTTATTAGAAATTACCAAAACCAGGGGCTTGCTATTCGTGGAGTGTTTGGCGAAGGTAGCGATGCTGAAGGGTATATGTTTCAAGTTAGCAACGCTCGCAGCCTTGGGGTGACCGAGCAAGATATAATTGCAAAGATTACTTCGTCGGCCATAAAGATTGCCGAGGCCGAACTTGTGGCAAGGCAAAAGCTTTTAGTAGAGAACGAAGACGAGCTCAAAGACCGAGTATTTAGAGCCTATGGAACTTTGACCAACGCCTACATAATTTCCTCTGAAGAGTTTATGAAATGTGCAGGAGAGGTCAAAATGGGGATAGCACTTGGGCTTATTAGACTTAACGACAACACCCTTATAGACAGGCTGATATTTGATGCACTTCCAAGTACGCTAACTCAAATGAGCGGCGAAGAAGCACTGACCGAAAAG
Source organism: uncultured Clostridia bacterium (assembly GCA_947626955.1). Lineage (GTDB taxonomy): Bacteria > Bacillota > Clostridia > Christensenellales > UBA1242 > UMGS2069. The sequence continues at coordinate 28,823 of CANQUB010000013.1, forward strand.
GAAGAAAAAAAGTATCGAGCACAGTTCGTTTCAAAGACTTTGCGAAATGCTAGAATCAAATAAAAAAACGCAAAATTGACATTAAAATAGTGAAAAAACCATATCAAAACCATTAAATGAGCAAAAATTTTTACTTTTGGAGGTAAACAGTAATGATAAATTATCCAATGACAAACAACACAAAAGCCGCCCTCGGGCAGGCCGCTGAACTTGCATATGAACTTGGAGAAACACAGGTTGGGACCGAGCATCTTCTATATGGTCTTGCCAGTGTTTCAGGGTCGGTTGCAAGTGACCTACTTAACGCCTATGGAGCAAGTGCAAAAAGCATTTTAACCATTATTAAGCGCAGCAAAGTTGCCACCAAGCCGCAGGCCGGTCGGGTTACCATGGAGTACACTCCAAGGGTAAAAGATATAATCCGCCGTGCATCGTCGATTAGCTATCAGACCGGAACGGGCTACATTGTTACCGAGCACGTCTTGTTCTCGCTGCTGTATGACAGCGGTTGCATGGCTGTGTCAATCCTAGAGCAAGGACTTGGAATTGACGTGACAGCGCTAAAGGGTGAGACTGCCGCCGTAATAAATGGCTACGACCCCGAAGAGCATATGCAGAGCAATTCGGGTTATGAGCGTGCACGAGACAACAAACCAAGTCCACAAGATGTGAACGCTGGTTTGCCTGAAGTTCTGCGTGACATGGGAATCGACCTTACTGCCCGTGCAAAGATGGGCAAGATGGACCCAATCATCGGTCGTGAAAAAGAGACGGCACGCATTATTGAAATTCTTTGCCGTAAGACCAAGAATAATCCAGTACTAATCGGTGAGGCTGGCGTTGGTAAGTCGGCTGTCGTTGAAGGTTTGGCACAGGCCATCGTCAAAGGTGATGTGCCTGAGCTATTAAAGGGCAAGACCATTTTCTCGCTCGAGATTGGCTCATTGATGGCTGGAACAAAATATCGTGGCAGCATGGAAGAAAAGCTTAAAAACGCCATCGAAACCATAATTTCACAAAAGAATATCATCGTGTTTATTGATGAAATTCATATGCTGGCACAGGCTGGCAGCAAAGATGGCGAGGTTAGCCCTTCGGATATGTTAAAGCCATATCTGGCACGTGGAGAAATGCAGACCATTGGTGCAACCACCACCGAAGAATATCGCAAATTCATTGAAAAAGACAAGGCGTTGGAGCGTCGTTTCCAACCAATTATAGTCGACCAGCCTAGCGAAGAGGATACAATAAAAATTCTTCAAGGTATTCGTGACAGCTACGAAGCCTTCCACAAAATTAAAATTACCGACGAGGCCATAAAGGCTGCTGTCAATTTATCGGTTAGATACATTATGGACCGTAGCTTGCCCGACAAGGCCATCGACCTTATTGATGAGGCCTGCAGCCATGCAAAAGTGGGTGCTAGCATTGCTTCGCCAAAACTAAAGGAAATGGAAAAGCAGCTGGCCGAACTTGAAATGCAAAAAGAAGAGGCCAAGCGTACCGACAATTTTGAAGGGGCTAAAATATATAAGGATAAGGCCGACAAGCTCCGCCGTGAAATTGAGGATATGCGAAACGACTGGAACAAGTCTAAGCAAAGCCAGGAAGGGCAGATTGACGAGAACGACATCGCGCGAGTGGTGGCCAGCTGGACAAAGATTCCTGTCACCAAGCTTACCGAAAGCGAGCGTGACAAGCTTATTAACCTTGAAAAGACTTTGCACAAGCGTGTGGTTGGGCAAGACGAGGCCATCAACGCCGTGGCAAAAGCCATCCGCCGTGCTCGTGCTGGACTGAAGGATCCAAAGAGGCCTATTGGTTCGTTTATCTTCCTTGGACCTACCGGTGTTGGTAAAACCGAGCTTACAAAGGCGCTTGCCGAGGCTCTGTTTGACGATGAAAACACTGTTATTCGTATCGACATGAGCGAATACATGGAGTCGCATTCGGTGGCCAAGCTCATTGGTGCACCTCCGGGATATGTTGGGTTTGACGATGGCGGGCAGCTGACCGAGCAGGTTAGAAGAAAGCCATACAGCGTGGTGCTGTTTGACGAGATTGAAAAGGCTCACCCTGATGTGTTCAATATTCTTTTGCAAGTTCTTGACGACGGCAGGCTCACCGACAGCCAAGGCCGCACTGTCAACTTCAAAAACACAGTTATCATAATGACCAGCAACGTGGGTGTGGCTGATTTGCCTAAGAACTCGTCTAAGTTCGGCTTTGGCGATAATGACGACGACGGCAAGACCCCTGACAGCGTGCGTGAGCATTTGCTAAGGTCTCTTAGAGAGAAGTTCAAACCTGAGTTTTTGAACAGGGTGGATGTGACTGTTATCTTTGACCGCCTGACCAAGGACGATATAATAAAAATTGCCAATATCATGATAAACAACCTAAACAAGAAGCTGGCTGACAAGAGGATAAGCTTGCAATTTACCAACGGGGCAATGCAAGAAGTCTTTGAAAAAGGCTACAGCGAGGAGTACGGTGCAAGGCCGCTAAAGAGGTTCATTGAACAGAAGATTGAGGACAATCTCGCCGAAGAAATTTTGGCTGGTAACATAAACGAGGGCGACGAAATAACAGTTTCATTTAAAGATGGGCAGTTTATCTTCACTCCAAGCAAAAAAAGCTGAATAATTTGCATGTAAAAATCGGGGTTTAGCCCCGATTTTTTGTGCCTTTTTTAAAGGTTTGTTTCAATAAGACCGTAGTCGCCGTCAGCACGGTGGTAAACCACGCAAACCTTTTGAGTGGCCTCGTTTAGGAACACGTAGAAGTCGTGGTCAACAAGGTCGAGTTGTTCAATGGCTTCTTGCTCGCTCATAGGGTATAGCTCGTAGCTTTTACGCTTGGTGATCTTTGGCTTTTTGAAAGTTGGCAGTTCATCAAAGAACAAAAGGTCGGCAGCGTCGATAAGGTTGACTTTCTTGAACTGCGAGAGCTTGTCTTGGTGCTTTACTATTTGGCGTTCAATCTTGCTAAGGCAAGTGTCGATATTGGCGTACATATTGTCCGACTCAACCTCGCTACGAACGAAGAGACCTTTAGACTGGATTGAAACTTCCATTTTATATGACACATCTTTTCGAGCTGAAAGAACCACCTTGCAGGATGCGTCTTTGCCGAGATATTTCTCGAATTTTTCAAGTTTTTTCTCAATTAAATCTTTAAGTTTTGGTTTGGCATTATAGCCTCTTTCTAAAATGTCTATTTTCATAATTTTTCCTCCTAAACCTATAATAATTATACACAAATTTTTTGCCTGTGGCTAGTTTTTTAAACCATGCATTTATCTTTTTTTATAAAGTTTGATCAAACTCTCAATCCAAAGTTTGTTGGGGCTTTCGATATTGACGCTTGGGGCGAGGTCGCCAGTAGAGATAATGGGAGTTAAATAGATAATAATTCCAACCCTTGTGGAGTTGGGCATGACGGCCGTGTAGAAGTTTATGCTATCGGCGTAGCCGTTTTTATAGACAAGAAGAGTGACTTCGCCCCAGGTACGCTCGACCGACAGATCAAAGTTGACATTTTTTATGATTGGCACACTTATTAGCGAGGTTTTACCATACTTATTGGTGTTTTCGTAGTGGCGGCTCTCAATAACGCAAACCGTGGCGCCGTCTATGGGTCGGTTCGAGTTGGCCTCTAGTACTTCGACTTGAATCTTGCCGGTGGATACGGTAATGCTGGCGGCTTTTAGCTTGTAATCCTGCCAGCGGGCAAATAAAACAAGGCCGCTTACAATATTGACAGTCAGCAGAAGGGAAATAATAGCAGCCACGGTTTTTTTGTACATACTAAGTTATATTCAAAAGTACTAGCAATTTTTCTTTTCTTAGTGTATTATATAGCCATGATTGAAGTTAAAAACTTATGCTTTGGATATATTAAAAAGCCGCTATGCTTGGTGGATGTTTCTTTTTCGGTTAAGGATGGAGAGACTTTAATTGTTTGTGGAGGCGAGGGGTCGGGTAAAACCAGCCTGCTTAAAATTTTGTCAGGGCTAGAAGAATTATATTTTGGCTCAGTTAAAATAGACAATATTGACCTTAAAGAAATTAAACAAAAGCGTAGCATTTCATATTTGCCGTCGCAACCTGTATTGTTTGAAAACAAGAGTGTTATGTTTAACCTTGAATTTTTGTATAAGACCGAACAAATTGAGCCTCTTTCAAGCGATAAACTAAAAGAAATTTTTGAAAAATTTGGCCTTGAATTTGAGCCAAAGAAAAAGGTAAAAAAGCTGCCACTGTATCAAAAAAAGATCTTGGCATTTATTAGAAGTTATATCAAAAATTCAAGCATCTTACTTGTTGATGATCAGTTTGAAAATGAAACAAGCGAAAATATTGAGAAGCTAAAAAACGCAATTTTAGCCCTTAAAGAGTGTAAAAACGGCCACAAAACGCTAATTTTGGTCATAAATAATAAAAACGGACTGATTGCTGCCGATGACTATTTATACCTAAGTTTTTCAAAAGCTAGGCTTTTAAAAGCTCTAAATGAGCCCATCGACCTTTATATTTACGACTATGTTTTATCATCTAAAAAAGATTATATTTTAAAAAATGAAGGAAGTTTTTATCTTTATAATTTTGAGATGAGTGTGCCTAAAAAGAAAAAGGAAAGGCCGCAGATTATATATAAAGACAAGGTAAAACTGTCAGACAAATTTATGCCTATTTTGCAAAAAGCCTGCCTTGAGGAAGGCGAGGAAATTTTTGCAACTCTTGCCGGCTTTGGAGAACTTGACATTGGCGGGCTTAGCGATGCTAAGATAAATAATATGCTTGAAACTGGCAGCCTAAATTTATACGAGACTGGCAGCCACGAAAAAATTATTTAGTCAATTCTAATTGATTTTTTAATTATAATTGTTATAATACTAACTTAGAAGTCAATAATTTTTAAAGGTGCAAAATGGAAAAAACTAAAAAAACTAGATTTATAGATAATTTCATTTCTTCGTTGAACGGCGACGAAAAGGTAGAGCTTGCTCAAAAATATTTGACCCCTTCGATAATTTCAGTGTTTGAAGACGAGGAGCTGAAGCAGAGCATAGATGCCTTCTTTTTGAACAACCTCAACATCAGCGAGACAAGCCGCAATGCTTTTATGCACCGAAACACACTATTATATAGAATAGACAAAATTCATAAGATAACCGGTCTTAACATTCGTGAGTTTGACGACGCTGTAACACTTATCGTGCTTGAAACCATCTACGAAAAGACCAAGAATCTTATTTAGAGAAAATTATGAGTGCAAATGAAATTATTAGAATTTTAAAAGAAACTTATAAAAACCCTCAGTGTGAGTTAAAATATAATTCGCCTTTTGAGCTTTTGGTGGCTGTTGTGCTTTCGGCCCAGTGTACCGACAAACGAGTTAATGAGGTCACTAGCCGGCTTTTTAAAACATATAACACGCCCAAGGCTATGATGGATATGCCGCTAAATGAACTTGAAGAAGCCATCCGTTCGTGCGGGTTCTACCACAACAAGGCAAAGGCACTAAAAAGCCTTTCAACTGATATTGTGACCAGGTTCGGTGGCAAATTTCCCGAGAGCAAAGAAGAATTAAAGACCCTTGCAGGCGTGGGCGAAAAGACAGCCAATGTGGTGGTTTCGCTTGTTTATCATGAGCCGGCCATTGCCGTTGATACCCATGTGTTCAGGGTTTCAAACAGGCTGGGGTTAGTTAATGCGAACACCCCTGAAAAAACTCAAAAGCAGCTTGAAGAAGTTTTGCCTAAAGACTATTGGAGTGAGGCGCACTATGCACTAGTGCTTCATGGCAGGTATGTTTGCAAGGCCATAAAGCCTAAATGTGGTGAGTGTCCGTTCACCAAGGTTTGCAAATACTATAAGGAAAAAGAAAAATGTATTTAGACAGAGTTAAAATTTATATAAAAGCCGGTCAAGGTGGCAATGGCAAGACCTCTTTTCATACCGAAAAGTACATAAGCCATGGCGGCCCCGATGGTGGCGATGGTGGAAAAGGCG
>CANQUB010000014.1 GCA_947626955.1 uncultured Clostridia bacterium
GAGGTCATAAAAAGCCTCAAAAACAATAAAATTAAAGTAGTTTTGCTCTCGGGTGACAACCAAGAGGTGGCAAACAGTGTGGCAAATAGCCTTGGAATTGATGAGGTCATTGCCGAGGTCCTTCCATCCGACAAGGCTACGCACATAAAGCAGCTCAAAAAAGGGGGCTACAGGGTCATGATGGTGGGTGACGGTATAAACGACAGCCCGTCGCTGGCCACGGCCGACATCGGGGTGAGCCTGTACTCAGGGACCGACATTGCCATGAATTCGGCCGATGTCATATTATTAAATGACAATCTTGAGGGTATACTAAACCTGCAGCAAATTGGAAAGAGGACACTTGTAAACATTAAAGAAAATTTGTTCTGGTCATTTATCTACAATGGCCTAATGATACCGGTGGCCATGGGAGTGTTCAGGCCACTTGGCTTCACCCTAAGCCCAATGCTGGCCGCACTTGCCATGGTGTTGTCCAGCCTGTCGGTAGTCTTAAATGCACTTAGATTATACACTTTAGGAGGTAAAAAAAGTGGAAAAACAAATATTAATAAAGATTGATGGTTTGCACTGCGACCATTGCGTAAAGAGGGTGCAAACCAGCCTTAAGGCCTTTAAAGAAATAAAAAAGGTAAATATCGACCTTGAGAGCGGCAAGGCACTCATCACCCTTAAAAAGGACCTTGACCACGAAGTAATTTGCAAGGCCATTTGCGATCTTGGCTACACTGCCGAAAAGGTCTAAATTTATTAGACTTAGTTTTTTATATGTGGTATGATATAGAAAAGTGAGGAGTGTTGTATGAAGAAAAGTACCAAGGGCGATATCCTAAACCTTGACGGCACACTTAAAGAGGCCACTGTGCAAACAGTGCCTAATTTGTCTTTCAACCGTGAGGATGTCAAGAAAAAGGGAAAGCTCAAAGAGTGGGAAACCTACTATATTTCGGATAACCGATATGGGCTGATTGTAAGCTTATGCAATTTGTCATATGCCGCTGTTTTGTCGGCCTCGGTTGTGGACTTTGGCAAAAACATCAGTTACAACAAAACCTCAATGGCCTTTTGGCCAAAGAACAAGGACTTCATGTCGCACTCAATTTTTAGCGGAGTCTCGGCCTACCACACCAAAGACGCCGACCTAAGCTTTGAAACAAAGGGGGGCAAACGCCTGCTAAGTGGAAACTTTAATAACTTTTTCAAAGAGGGTGCAAGCCGCTACGACCTAAATTTTGAAATAGAGCTCGATGAATATCCAGATGAGCATTTGGTAAGAACGGCGTCGTTTAAAAAGAATTGGCAGTTCTTGTTTAATCAAAAGATAAATTGCGTTAGAGCCTTTGGAAGATTCACTGTAAAAGAGCGCACCTACAAGCTTGGCGATGCGGCCATGGCCACTTTGGACTGGGGAAGAGGAGTTTTGCCAAGGAACAATCTTTGGTATTGGGCCAGCCTAGAGCACGTTGTCAAGGGTGACCTTGTGGGCTTAAACCTTGGCCGTGGCTTTGGCGAGGGCGAGGGGCAAAATATGCTCTTTATAAATGGCCAAGGCTACAAGCTAGACGATGTTAGAATCTATATTCGCCACGATAACCTTAGGCATGACTATTTGCGTACCTGGACATTCTATAGCAATGACGGCCGCGTTGAGCTTATGTTTGAGCCCGACCAGGATAGGCACAACGGCCTAAATAAACTGATATGCTGGCACTATCCTCATCAGGTGTTTGGACACTTTAACGGCAAGATAAACCTTGAAGACGGAAAAGTCATAGAGCTTGATGATGTTCCTGGCTTTGCGATGAGGGTGCTCAGCCATATGTAAAAAATGGCAAAAATGCCATTTTTTAATTTTCATTTGTAATAAAATAAGTAAAAACACGGAGAAAAATACATTTAAAATTTTAAAATGGAAGGATTGATTTGGGTAAACAACAACTTGCATAGCTCTTCATTTTTGACCGCTTTGGCCAAATTTTTATCATTTTTAGGCGATGCGGGAATAATTTGGTTGACTCTTTCATGCATTCTTCTATGCTTTAAAAAGACCCGCCGAGGGGCTATCGCCATGCTGATTTCTTTGGCCATTGGGCATTTTCTTAATGACAATGTGCTAAAAGTCATCTTTCAGCGAACCCGGCCCTTTGATGCAAACCCTGCATTTAGAGACTTTCTAAGCTCGATAAACTACGCAATTCCGGGCGGGTATTCCTTTCCTTCGGGGCACACCTTTTCGTCTTTTAACTGCGCTGTCATATTGATGCTATACAACAAAAAGATGGGCTATTTAACTCTGCCGCTTGCAACTATGATTGGCCTGTCTAGAATATATCTTTGCGTGCACTATCCAACCGATGTTTTGGCCGGGGCTATAATTGGTAGCCTAGTTGCACTGTCGGTTTACTGCTTAGACAAGTTCATTCTAAAGAAGATTGCGGCCTACAAGCGTGGCAAGATAAGGGGCATAAGATGATTAAAATTTGTGAAGTAAAAGTGCCCCTATCTTTCACAGAGGATGACATAAAAAACGCAATTTGTGACTATTTATCTATTAAAAATGACTATTTTTTGTCCTATTCCATACTCAAAAAGTCAATCGACGCCAGACGGAAAAACAATATTTGTTACCGCTGCAATTTTTTGGTGCAGTTAAAAGGTTCATACACCGGCAGTGCAAAGGTTGAAGAATATTTGTCTCCAAAGCCTAGAGAGAGAAAGCGAGCTGATAACCTAAGAGTGGTTGTTGTTGGCAGTGGCCCTGCCGGGCTTTTTGCTGCTCTCGAGCTTGCTAAAAGTGGGGCAAGCGTAACCGTGCTAGAGAGGGGCAAAGCCATTGAAGAGCGAGTGAAAATTGCTGAACGAATTTTGGCAGGTGGACCAGTTGATCCTTCGTGCAATATCCAATTTGGCGAAGGGGGCGCGGGTACTTTTTCTGATGGAAAGCTAAACACTGGAATAAACAATACCCTTGTCAGTGAAGTGTTAAACATTTTTCATGAGTGCGGAGCAAATGAAGACATCTTATATGACAGCCATCCGCATATTGGCACCGACTTGTTAAGGCAAGTGGTGGTGAATTTACGAAAAAAAATTATTGAACTTGGTGGAAAGGTGATTTTTGATGCCAAATTCACCGATTTTGCACAAAAAAACGCAAAAATGCAAATTTTTTATGAAAAAAGTGGCCAAAATAACATAATTAACTGCGATAAACTTATTCTTGCCGTGGGCTATTCGGCACGTGATACGCATGTGGCCATGCAAGAGAAGGGACTTGAATATTCACAAAAGGCCTTTTCACTTGGCTATAGGATTGAGCATTTGCAAAGCCAGCTAAACGCCATGGCTTATGGCGAGGTAGCCAGCCACTTGCCGCCTGCGCCATATAAGTACTTTGTGCATATAGGAGATAGGGCGGTTTATACTTTTTGTAACTGCCCAGGCGGAGTGGTTGTTCCGGCCATGAGCCAGCCGGGTGAGATCGTGGTCAACGGCATGAGTTACCACGCCCGTGATGGCGTCAACGGCAACAGCGCCATACTTGTCAGCGTCAATCCTTCGGACTTTGGCTCGAGTGCCCCACTTGCCGGTATGGAGCTTCAAAAAAAGTTAGAGCAAGACGCCTATAAAATTGGAAACGGCAAGTTTATTGTGTCGAGGCTTAATGACTTTTTGCAAAACAAGGCCACAACAAGGCTTGGAAAAGTTACTCCGACCATAAAAAATTATGTGCTTGGTGACGTGTCAAAGCTGCTGCCAGGCGGGCTTGTGGAAGTTCTAAGAAAGGGCATTGTAGAAATTGATAAAAAGCATCCGGGCTTTGCTGACCCTGACGCCGTACTGACGGGGATAGAGACCCGCTCGTCAGCTCCGTTTATGGCCTATCGTGGTGAAAACCTGATGACCAATATTGAAAACGTCTACTCGGTGGGCGAGGGTGCTGGCCGTGCCGGGGGCATTGTCTCGAGTGCGGTCGACGGCATGAAGATTGCAATAAAGATTGTTGAGGATGAGGGGCATGGAAGTAATTAAGATTGTAAACGGGATTTTAAAACAGGACTGCTATATCCTAAAGCTTGACGGCAAGGTCTTTGTCATCGACCCGGGGCTGGACACCGAGCTTATTTTGAGCACCCTTGAAAAAAAGCGTCTGCACGCCGACTATGTGCTTTTGACGCACGGGCATTTTGACCACATCTATTCGGCAAACAAGCTTAAGCAGCTGGGGGCCAAGGTCTATATCACCGAGGTGGATGCACCAAAGCTGTTTTCAAATGAACTAAACATGGGCTTTTTGTACGGGTTTGAGTGCGAGACCTGCGTGCCTGACGGGTTTTTAAAAGAGGGTGAGAACGAGATTGGCGACGAGAAATTTGAGGTGGTCTTCACTCCCGGCCACACTTCGGGCAGCTGCTGCATTATCTACGAGGATCTAATTTTTACCGGCGATACCTACTTTGAAGAGGGGGTATACGGGCGAACCGACCTCTTGGACGGCAACCAAAAGATGATTGAAAAAAGCATTGAAAAACTCAGGCCATTTTTAAATGGCAAGACCATTTTGGCGGGGCATGAATAAAAAATATAATATTTCGTTGACAAAAGTTGCTAAATTTCGATACTTGTGTTAGAATATATGTATAGAAGGAGAAAAACTATGGGTTGGCTCAAGTATATTGAATATGGTTTGTATGGTTTGTTGGCCGTTGTTGTGATCATAACTGCCACAATAACCATCGTTAAAATGGTAAAAAAAAGAAAAGCTAAAAAAGATTCAGCCTCTCGTGAAGCCGAGAAGGTTGTGGTTAAAGATGGGGTGAGGTACACTCCTGACGCTGAGATTGTTACACCTGATGGCCAAACCAATATTTCTTATGTGGATAAGGATATAGTGTTGCAGCCTCGCAAGGTGGTAACTGTGGACAAGAAGGGCGCGCTAAAGCCCGGCAAATACACCGTTTTGTCGGCTAGCGAAAATGAAGATAGCTTCAATATCCGTATCGGCTTGTATGTTAAGGAATACAAGCATGGGCAGGAGATTATCCTCGCTCAGGGCGACGAAATTTGCCCAACAAGCTCAACGATTATTTTAAGATAGATATTTTTTGCGAGGGGTCATCACCCCTCGCGCTCCCATCTTAAAAAGGGCGGTTAGCAAGCTAACCGCCCTTTTTGACCTGGAAGTGCAAGCTGTCGCGGAGATAAAAAATGCGTGCGTGTTATATGTGGCTCCCCCTTGACTGAGGGAGCTGGTCGGAGACCTGAGGGGGTGAAAAAATATCACAAAAAAACATTGAGGCAAGGCCTCAATGTTTTAATTTCTCGATCCGCATGCTGGGCACTGGGACTCGCCCTCAGGGATAGGGGAGCCGCAATAGGTGCAAAATCTATGCTTTTGCTTTAAGTCCTCTTTGGCCATGTCGGCTTCGGCTTGGGCTTTTTCAGCCTCGGCCTTTTTCTTTTCGAGTTCAAGGGCGTTGTTCTCTTTGGCCTTTTTAATGCCGTGAACAATGATTAGAACAATTGCGGCAAGGAAGGCCACGCCCACGCATGTGGCAACTATAGTTATAACCTTTTGTGTGTGAGCTGTGTCTTTTAGGTCATTGTATTCCATGCACTTGTCCAGTTCATATGTGGTGTTTATGCAAAGTGTTTCGCCCTCATCGTCGAGCTTGTAGGCAAATTCAAGGTGGTGAATAGTTGATGGGTTTTTAAACTGGGCATAAGTGTAGTAGGTGACATCATAGCCGGTGCTAGAATCGTAAAAATAGTAGAAAATTTGGTAATAGTCAATGTCGTCATAGGTCAGACAATAGTTGGTGGCAAGCTCGTAGTTTTCGCCGCTGGCGTAGAGGCCGTCAAAGGTGTAACCATCTCTAAACACCGACTGGCCGGTGTACTCAAAATCTATATTATTTATAGTGAACAGGTAGTAGCCGTCTTCGCCATTCTCAGCTTTCTCGATAATCTCTTCCCACTCAACGGCGTCCTGCTTCATGTATCTAATTTCTTTATTGGCCTCGCTCATGCTTATGCCCGAAATAAGGCTGCCGCTGAAGGCAAAAATTAAGAGCAGGACAAACAGCGACACGAGCGAAGCAAACCCGCTGGTTAAATATACAGGCCTGCCAAAGAACATGATGGTTCGAGGGACGTTATAGTGAAATCCTCCGTCCGAAAAGCCGCCTGATGAATCTGATGAATGTGATGAGCTTGAGCCCGCAAAGTGCGAGCCACCGCCACGACTAGGACCGTGCATAGTTGTATCTCCTTTTGTTTACTATCATTATATAACTAACTCTCGGCAAATACAAATATTTTTGCAAAATGCCGAGAAAATTGTTTTTGACGGGGAACAACAAACGCCGAGGGGTCACTTTATTAACATTTTTCCGCACGCCCAGTTTGCACAGCCAAGTTTTGCACAGGAAACAAACAAAAAACCCAACCTAACGGCTGGGCTTTATTGTTTGGCTCCCCGATTTTTAACTAAAGCGAATATTACTTGTCAGTCAAAATCACATTTATAAAAAACGCATGATATTATTTTATTGTGCGATAAATATTTCAAAAAAAGGGCAAATTATGGAAAAAGGACCAAGTGAATATGCAAAATATTGGACATCTACTTTCAACGAAATTGTTCATTTTATTAGACATGGCAAACAAATGGGTTATAATAGAATAAGAGATTATTCAAAAGCAGCCCACGATTTTGCAATAAGTAACAATCCGGACAAACTATCTTTCATGGGTAAAGATTTATCAAGATATATGTATAATCAAGAAACAAATGAATTTATTATTGTAAATAACGATGGTTTGATAGTGACATACTTTCCCCCTAGTCGAGGGATTGATTATTTCTATGAACAATTTGAAAAATATGGTTTTTTTTGGGAGTAAAAGGAGATAAAAATGGATAAAAATTTAACTAAAAATCATTTACCACCATATAAATGTAAATTATGTGGGTTAGGAGACATAAAAAAAATACACGATATATGCGAATTATGTGGGTGGGAAGATGATGCGGTTCAAAACGATAATCCAAACTACATTGGTGGTGCAAATATAATGAGCCTAAATCAGTATCGAAAATTTTGGCTTTTGAACAAGGATGAAATATTGAAAAATATTAAGGTTGATCCATTTATAGCAATAAAGAAGGCTAAAGAATATTATGAAAAGTTTATAAAAAGGTAAAAGAAGCATATATGCTTCTTTTCTTAGGAGAAAAATGGAAGAAATACAAAATTACGATGAAGAAAAATCTTATAAGAAACAAAAACTTGTAAGAAATCAATTTGAAACTGTCGGAAAGTATAATATACCAGCGATTAAAAAACAAAGCATTGACCTTGATAAAATCGAATTATGGAATTATACTAAAACAAAATTAAACGACGTTGTATACAAACATAAAACCATCCACTTTTTTACTTATGATTGGGAATTTAATGCTGTTTATGATAACCCCGAGAAAACAATGGAAAAACTGGATCAATACTACGCTTTATTATCGCCAGAATTTAGCTTATATTGGGATATGCCAAAAGCTGTCAAAATTTATAATACTTTTAAAAATCGATGGTGTGGTGCATTTTGGCAAAGTCTTGGTAAATTGGTAATTCCTACCGTTTGTTCTGCAGGAGAAGATAGTTATGATTTTTGCTTTGACGGAATTGAAGAGGGCTCAATTGTTGCGATTTCAACCTACTGTAGAGAGGAGTATAAAAAAGAAATTTTAAAAAGTTATGACAAAATGCTTGAAAGAATAAAACCAACAGCCGTTATTTGCTATGGTCAGCCGTTTAAAGAAATGAAGGGTAATATAAAAACAATAGACCCTTTCAATCGTGAAGAATTGATAGCACAAATGGGGTTAGATAAATATATTGAAAAATATTTCAACAACCAACTTTATCCCTCAATTTAGGAGTAAAAATGAAAGATTATAAATTAAAAATAGATCTCTTACCTAAAGGAGCATGGAACAACGACCTTAGCAAAACGCTATCTTCAAAAGACTGGGACATTATAAGAGAAAAATGTTATAAAAGAGCTAATAATGTATGTGAAATTTGCGGAACAAAAACTGAAAACTTAAATGCACACGAGGTGTGGGAATTTGATATTGACAACAAGATTCAAACACTAAAAAAAATAATTGCAATTTGTTCAAAGTGTCATGGTGTTATTCATTTTAGAAATTCGCAAAGACTTGGTTTTGGGGAAAATGCAAAAAAGCACTTTATGAAAGTTAATAATTGCTCAGAATTAGATTTTGCATCACATCTAGCTGAGGCTATTATTTTATTTGAAGAAAGGAATAAAATATATAGATGGAAAATGATTGTAGATTTAAGCGAATATGATAATAACATTTTGATAAAACAGCCATATTTACCTTACATCATAAACCCATATAAGAGCGATGATTTAGAGCAATTACAAAATAAAATTAGCCTAGCCCCCAATATTGAAATGATTGAAATTGATAATTATCGTGGCTTAATTATACTAAAGTGTAGAAATATGAATAAGATTGTGTGGTGCGACCAAGATAACAAAATAATATCTACAAAATTCTTTTTTAGTAAATTCCCCATAATCGAATTTTGTGTAAAGGACTTAAAATGTGAATCCATAATTTTAAAGCTTAATGGACCAAACGGTGAATATATATCTAATCCATTTGTTTTACAAAGTCCAAATTAAAATAAATAAATTTCATAAAACCATCATTTTCCCACAAGTTGTAAAATCATAAATTGAACAAAAAACCCAACCTATCGGCTGGGCTTTTTTGTTTGGCTCCCCGGACTTTGGCTCGAACCTTTTGTTGCGGGCTCTCTACCGAACCGCCCGCCATCATTCTCCGCACCTTGGGGCATCTTTTTGGCTAAAACACCCGAAGCAAAACCTTGCCACAGCAAGGAGTGTTGGCAAGAACTTGTTTCGTGAGTTTTATCTCAAAAATCTACCCCAATTTGCTACTATTGTTCACCGCAATTATATAAATTAACATTTCCGCACGCCCAGTTTTACAGCCAAGTTTTGCACAGGAAACAAACAAAAAAACCCAACCTAACGGCTGGGCTTTTTTGTTTGGCTCCCCGGACAAGACTCGAACTTGTGACATCCTGATTAACAGTCAGGCGCTCTACCGACTGAGCTACCGAGGAATATTCAAAACAATGGTATTATATACTAGCGCAAGTATATTTGCAAGTGTTTTTTGCATTTTTGTTGAAATAAGTAGAGTAGGGTATTGAATGACTTTTTCTCCTTGCGTCTAATCCTACTATACGTCTTTATTTGAAAAGGTAAAAGAATATTTAGATAAATAAATTTCAAAGCAAAAGAAAAATCCCAGGAAGTCTTGACGCAAAATTGTTGAGAAAAAAATAAAGATATGTTATAGTTTTTGCTAAGAGTATGCAAAAACTAAAGACAAAAGAATTTTGGATAGGGCTGCTGGCGTTTGTGATCGGTTTGGTTGGCATCGCTGTTGTTATTATGCAAATTTGCAATGTTAACCGTGTTGGTAGCAAGTTTTGGAGCCAAGCGGAAGCTTACACTGGCGATGCAGTACCAAGCGGCTATTCCTACTTGACATACTATACAAACATAACACTCCTTTTGTTTTGCTTTTATGCCATAGTGAAATTTGTGGCCATTTTGTGTGACATAAAAAAGCTTAAAGAGGGGCTAAACAATAGATACCTCTTGATGTTTTTGGCTGTAAATGAACTGCTGGTCATGATTGTCTATGTCACCATGATGTTTGTTTTTAATTTTCAAACCTTCAAATACGCACCGACCCCGCACAATTTCCACGATATTGGCGTTTCTATGTACAAACACTTTTTTGTGACTATTTTTGCGGCCGTGTATTGCTTTAGCCTGATTAAAAAAGACAAAAAGAGGGTGGAGCTAAAAAAGTGCTTGTGGTTTATTTTGTATCCCGTTTTCTACTACATTTTGGTGCAAATAATCGGCCGAACCTGCTATGAGTACGATTGGTTTCCATATCCCTTCTTTGCCACAAAGCAAATTTGGCTGAACCTTTTTGGCAGCCTTGATAGCTTTAACTTTTCAAAGGCCTTTGGGCTGCTGTTTGCCTGCGGTGTGGTCATACTTACCATATATATTCTTGCCATAGTTATATGCTGCGCCATTTGCCGCCGCCTGCAACAAAACCAGCGAAGCCGCATGATAAAAGAGGTGCGAGATGCAAAAGCTAAAAACTAAAGAATTTTGGGTGTCGCTTGTCATGTGCCTTATCGGGGTGCTTGGCATTATTCTAATGGTGAAGCACATTTTTGACTGGGCGGGCTTTGGCCCAATAGTCGAGGACGACCCCGGGAGCATCTACCAGTCGGGGGAGGTCACCCGCTGGTCAAACCTCTTGTATTTTACAAATATCACGCTGTTTATTTTTTGCATCTACACAATCCTCAATTTTGTTGGGGTTTTGTTTGACATAAAGAAGCTAAAAAACTTTCTTAATAATCCATATGTTCTTTTGTTCATTGGCATAAACCAGTTTTTGGTCTTGTTTGTCTTCACTCTTATGGCGGCGGTGTTTGGGTTAAACATAGACGGCGAGTGGCTGAAATTTCCCATCAACAGGCACAATTTTGCAGCCTCAATATTCAAGCATTATGTGCTAACCATCACAGCCGTGGTATATGTATTTACTAAAAAACCGCGAAAGAAGGTCAGCTTCAAAAAGTGTTTGTGGTTTTTATTGTACCCTGTGGTCTATGCCGTAATTGTCAAAGTTTGCGGCCTGGTTTGCTTTGACTTTGAGTGGTATCCATATCCATTTTTTGGCACAAAGCCGCTGTGGTACAACATCTTCCACACCCTAGACAAATTTAATTTTACCTACGCACTTTTAATGGTCATGGCCTGCATTTTGGTTATTGCCGGAGTGTATATTTTGTTTACTTATTTGGCCTGCTTTGTGTATAATAGGCTTGCCGAGAAAGAAAAGGTGGCCTTCGATTCAACGGGAGAGAGTTATGTTAAAGACTAGGATTAAAGAAATTTTGCTGTCATTTTTTATGTGCCTACTAGGAGTGCTTGGCATTGCCATTATGGCCAAATACGTGGCCGATTGGACGGGGTGGGGGCCAGTGTGGGAGAGTGACCCAAACACCATCTATCTTTCCAACGACATCTCGGCCCGTTTTTCCAGTTGCCTGTATTTTACAAACATAACCCTGTTCATCTTTTGTGTATACACCATTCTAAACTTCATCAGTGTGCTGTTTAACATAAAAAAGCTGAGAGAATTTTTGCATAACCCATATGTGCTTTTGTTCATCGGTATCAACCAGTTTTTGGTTTTGCTGGTCTACACACTAATGATCATTGTCTTTGGGGTGGATGTTTCGCCCGAGATACTCAGCATTCCGGGCAACCGCCACAACTTTGCCGCCTCACTGTTTAAACACTATGTTCTAACCGTCGTGGCTGTGGTGTTTGTGCTGTGTCAAAAGCCGCGAAAAAAGGTAAGCTTTAAAAAGTGCTTGTGGTTTTTGGCCTATCCTATTACATATGCCATTTTAGTCAAAATTTTGGGCAACACCTGCTTTTTGTATGAGTGGTATCCTTATCCTTTCTTTGGCCCAAAGCATATGTGGTATAACCTTTTCCATAACTTTGACACCTACAACAAAACCTACGCCATTTTGATGGTTATGGCCTGCATTTTGGTGATTGCCGGGCTGTATGTGCTAATAACCTATTTGTTTTGCTTGCTTTATAATAAACTGGCGAAAAAAGATGAGGCAGCAAAGCCTTTAAATGGTTAGTTTATATTGCTGAGCTTTGGTTAAAAATTCGAATTAGAGGAATTGAGGAATTGGTTATAATTTTATAATCATATTTGCTTGACAGGCCTGTTTTATATAGATATAATGCTTATTAAGGTTTAAAATATGGACAAAAAAAGAGTACTGATGACATACATTGAGTCTGGGATGGGGCACATCACTAGCATTACCAGCATTTCAGACAATTTGAAGAAATTTTATGGCGACCAGTTTGAAATTATTGATTCTTACATTATGGACGAAGATGATGACAAGTCGCTTAAAAGTTGGGAGAATTTTATAATAAAGCAAACCAAGAACACCAATCGTGTTCGTGGTTTTGGAGACTTCATCTTTTTCTTTTTGAACATGATGGGTGGGGTAAAGTTCATGCGTGCCACCCACAGGTCGGTCTTTGTCAAATTCACCCGCCACTGCATGGAGGCCTTTAGAAAGCGCAAGCCCGACATCATTGTTTCCACCCACTATTTCTTGACCTTTGCTGCTCTTGAGTATAAGCGAAAGATTGACCCGAACTGCAAGGTGGTCACCTATAACCCCGACAACAATGTCCATTGTTGGTGGGACGACAGGCCACATTTGTTTGTGGTCAACAACGAGAGGGCATATAACGAGGCTGTAGGAAAACGCAAATTTGCACCCGAAATGGTGAAAAAAGTGGACTTTATTGCCCGTGATGACATTATAAATGCAAATTCCACCCGTGAAGAGTACCGCGAAAAGTATGGTATCGACAAGGATAAATTTTGCGTAATCGTGGCCGACGGCGTCTATGCCTGTGGTAAAGCTAGAAAGGTGGTAGACCAGCTTTTGAATAGCGACAAGGAGATGACTCTTGTCTTCTTGGCGGGCAAAAATGATAAGCTGTTTAATAAATACACAGCCATGAAAGAAAGTGGAAAGGTAAAAGAGAATATAAAGCTCATCGTTTTGCCTTTCACCAAAGAGATCTACGAGTGGTACAAGGCGGCCGACGTGTTTGTTACAAAGGCAGGGCCAAACGCCGTGCTCGACAGTGTGTTTATGGGAACGCCGGTTTTAATCGACTACTATGCGCATCCAATTGAAAAGGCTACCACAAGGTTGTTTATCGACCAGTACAAGGTGGGCAAGGCCATCTATAGCCCTAAGAAGATAAAAGTGCAGATTGAAAAGTGGATTGAGGACAGCTCCGAGCTAAAAGAGTTTGAGAAGAACACTTCGGTTATTGATAAAAACAACAACGGCGGCAAGGCCATTGCTGACTATATCTATGAAGAGTCGATGAGGCCTGAGCCTGTTTCAAAAAAAAAAGCCGTGAAAGGCTAGCCTATTCTTTGACACTCAGCGAGAAATACGACGCCGAGATAACCCCCATAAATCACTTAAATGTTGAAAAAAACATTGACTATAAAAAGATAAAAAAGCCAAACCTCTTCATGCGATTATATCGCGGTTTTTTGCGTGCCATCTATTGGCTTTTTGCGCCGCTTGTCAATTTGGTGGGCTTTGGCTTTAGGGTTAAGGGGCGAAAGAACCTAAGAGGAATAAAAAAGGCCATTTCGGTTTCCAACCATGTTTCCTATGCCGACTGTATGTGGAATGTGCAAGTTTGGAGAAACAAGAGCCTGTATTTTACGGTGGCTCCGCACAACAACAAAAAGGGCGCATTTGGAAGATTTTTGCGGGCGTCGGGGGCCGTGCCAATACCTAGCAGCCTTTCGCAAACACGAGACTTTGCCGATTGCGTGGACTACTTTTTAAGCAAAAACAATATTGTGCACTTTTACGGCGAGCACGGGCTGTGGCCAAGATACAAGCAGTCCAGGCCGCTCAAAAAGGGTGCTTTCCACTATGCCGTCACGAACAATGTTCCAATAGTCATGATTGTTTACTTGTTTGGCAAAAAGCGGGTGACCGCACAAATTCTTGAGCCTATTTATCCAAACGCGACTCTTAACAAGAAAGAGGCCGTCGATGATTTGCAGCATCGAACTCAAAAGGCCTATGACGATGCGGTCATAAAATTCTATCACTACGACAGAGAGACCTATGCCATGAACAAGGTAAATGAACCCGTCAAAAAACGCAAAAACAAGTAAAAAATAATCAAAAACAGCCTCAAAATGGTTTATTTTTGGCAAAATTTAATGTAAAATGTCACTAAAAGAGGGAAAGACATGAAAAAGTTTAATAAAATTTGGATGATTGTTGGGCTGTGCCTTGCAGCCGCACTTTTGATTGGCGGAGTTGTTTTGATTATTTGTGGAATAAAAATTCCCGAGGTTGAAGACGTTGAAGACTTTGTGGGCAAAGCCAGTCAGGATGTAACCTATTTTGTGGCAGGAGGATTTTTGATCTTCGCCGGCATTGGAGTGGGGAGCATAACAATATATCTTGGCATTGGGCACAAGACATACACCACTTTTAAAGAGACAATGAACACCCTTTCGGAGAAAGTGAACGAGAGCCAAGACGAGTATTGCCCATATTGTGGTGCCAAGATAGAGCTTGGCGAAACCAAGTGCTCAAACTGCGGAGCGAGTGTGAAATGATACTCGCTCGCAAAGCGAGCGAATTATACTCAGCCTCACGGCTGAATTATACTCGCCACTTTGTGGCGAATGATACTCGCCATGCTATGCATGACGAATTAAAGCGTCGCCCTACGGGCGAAAATCACATATAAAAAACATTCCCTAATTCGTGCGTAGCACGAGTATCATTTGCTCCAAAGGAGCAAGTATCATTCACTTGCAAGGCAAGTGAGTATAATTCGTCACAAAGTGACGAGTATAAT
Source organism: uncultured Clostridia bacterium (assembly GCA_947626955.1). Classification (GTDB taxonomy): domain Bacteria; phylum Bacillota; class Clostridia; order Christensenellales; family UBA1242; genus UMGS2069. Next base: position 14,629 of record CANQUB010000014.1, read on the forward strand.
TAAAGTAAAAAAAGCACCCTTGCGGGTGTTTTTTTTACTTTATTCTTGGGTGGCCGAACTTGGCTTTTTTGCCGAGCTCTTCTTCTATTCGAAGAAGTTGATTGTATTTGGCAACACGGTCGGTTCTGGATGGTGCACCTGTCTTGATTTGGCCAGCGTTCAGGGCAACCGAGAGGTCGGCAATGGTGACATCTTCGGTCTCGCCGCTACGGTGAGATACAACAGCGGTCATGCCGGCGTCGTTGGCCATCTTGATGGCGTCAAGGGTCTCGGTCAGGGTGCCAATTTGGTTGAGCTTGATTAAGATTGAGTTGGCAACGCCAAGCTTGATTCCTTTTTTGAGGCGGGTGGTGTTTGTAACAAACAGGTCATCGCCCACAAGTTGAATCTTGTCGCCAAGGCGTTCGGTGAGTTTTTTCCAGCCCGTCCAGTCTTCTTCGGCGAGGGCATCCTCAAGCGAGATTATAGGATACTTTTCGCACATCTCAACCCAGAAGTCTATCATTTGATCCTGAGTGTAGAGTTGTTTGGTCTTCCAGAAGTAGTAGCAGCCCTTCTTGCCAATCTTTACGGCCTCGTCATACATTTCGGTGGCAGCGGCGTCTACGGCAAGCTTAAAGTCTTTGCCAGGCTTGTAGCCAGCCTTTTTGATGGCCTCGATGATGTTCTTAAAGGCGTCCTCATCGCTGGCAAGGTTAGGTGCAAAACCACCTTCGTCACCAACGGCAGTTGCGTAGCCTTTGCTCTTTAGAACGCTCTTTAGGTTGTGGAATACCTCGGCGCACATCTTAAGGCACTGCTTAAACGACTTTGCACCGACTGGCATTACCATAAATTCTTGGATGTTTACCGAGTTGTCGGCGTGCTTTCCGCCGTTTAGAATGTTCATCATTGGAACGGGGAGGGTAACACCCTTGTCCTTGCCAATGTAGCGGTAAAGTGGCAGGCCAAGGCAGGTGCTTGCAGCCTTTGCAGCAGCCAGCGAAACACCCAAAATGGCGTTTGCACCAAGGTTTCCTTTATTCTTGGTTCCGTCAAGCTTTATCATGGTTTTGTCGAGCTTGGCTTGGTCCATAACGTCAAGACCGAGGACGGCGTCTCTAATGGTAGTGTTGACGTTGTTTACAGCTTTTTCAACGCTTTTGCCAAGGTAGTTCTTAGGGTCGCCATCGCGAAGTTCAACAGCTTCGAAAGCACCGGTAGATGCACCAGATGGCACAGCTGCACGTCCCAAAACTTTGTTGTTTACCCAAACATCGACTTCAACTGTTGGGTTGCCACGGCTATCTAGAATTTGGCGGCCGTGCACGTCGGTAATAAGATATTTTTCCATATTTTGCTCCTTTTTTAAGATAAATATAGTTTATCATTTTGATAAACAAATGTAAAACTTTTGCATATTATTTTGAAATTTATCTTTGATGTGGTAAACTATTAGAAAAGGGGGATGATATGGCAAACTATCCATACACCATAATCTCAGATATATCCATGGTCGAAACCACGGTCAACAAATCCCGTTTTATTGCCGTGGCTTTTCCTGTGACCAATGTCGAAGAAGTGAAAGAGGCTCTTGGCAGCCTTAAAAAAAGTAATAAAGACGCCTCACACATAGCCTATGCCTACTTGCTTGGCGGTGACTATTCGGTGGCCCGCAATAATGATGACGGCGAGCCGGCTGGCAGTGCGGGAGCCCCTATATATGAGGCCATTCGCGAAAAGAGAATAACCAACATTCTTGTGGCTGTGGTAAGGTTCTTTGGCGGAGTGGAGCTTGGCAAAAGCAAGCTTACCCGTGTTTACTACAACGCCGCCCTAAACGCCATTGTCAATTGCCGAAAGAGCCGTATGCTCTATTGCGGAATTTATGACATGAAGGTCAACTACGAAGACTACGCAACGCTCGGCAAGGTGCTTGCCGAAAGGGGCTTTCCAATAATTGAAAAAAACTTTGACGAGTCCATGCCAAAGATAAAGTGTGCCATGCCACTAGAGAGTGCCGAAAAGGCAATTGCTGAAATTCGTGCAAGGCTTAAAGAGAGTGCCCAAATGATTAAAATAGACGAGGCCTACTACAGGTTCCCGTATAATATGTAAAATGCAGATAACCGAGATTAGCCCTCAAAAGAAGAAGGGTAGATACAATATTTTTATAGACGGAGCTTTCTATTCGGGCATCGACGCTCTGTCTTTGCTTTCGGCCGGCTTTAAAGTGGGGGACGAGGTCAGCCGTGAGCAGCTGGAAAGATATGTGCTTGAGAGCGAGACCCGCTCAGCCTTCGATAGGCTGGCAAGAATCTTGGCTTCGCCGCACTCCAAAAAAGAGGTGAAAGAAAAGCTTTTAAAAGCCGGCTACACCAGCGAGGTCATTGAAAGGGCAATAAAGAAGGCCGAAGAGTATGGCTATCTTAGCGACGAGCAGTACGCATCCATGTTCGTAAGCTCAAAGCCGCTAAAAAGCAAGAAAGAAATTCAGGCCGGACTATATAATAAAGGAATAGACAAGGCTACCATAGAAAAGAGTTTAATGGTGGTTACCGAGGACGACGAAATGGAGAGGATGGCCTGCCTGGCTGAAAAGTATTTAAAGAATAAGCCAAAAGACCAAAAGGCCTTTCAGGGGCTGTATGGGTTTTTGCTTCGCAAGGGCTTTTCAAGCGAAATGGTAAGCCAAATTATTAGAAGCTATAAGGAGTTTGATGAAAGATGGTAGGAACAGACATTGTCCTAATTTCAAGAATTGAAGAGGCGGCGGGGTATAAAAACTTTTTTAAACGAACCCTGACCGCAAACGAGCAAGAATACCTAAATAAAAAGTCAAAAGACAAGGGAACGCACAAATATAGCCCATATTTTATGAGTTTGGCCGGGTTTTTTGCAGTAAAAGAGTCGGTGCTAAAGGCTGCCGGAGTGGGAGTGACCAACGGCTTTGGTTTTCTTGATGTCGAGATTGACCACGCAAAGGGGGGTGCTCCCGTGGTCAAACTTTCACCAAGGCTGCAAAAATATGTCGAAAAACTTGGGGCAAAAAAGGTGGATGTCTCGCTTTCGCATGACGGCGAATATGCCACGGCTGTGGCCATGATTTTGTAATAAAATTGCAGTTTTTGAGGAGGCGGTTGACCTCCCTTTTTTATTCTGGATTCACTCTTGACAAGCGGTTTATATGTGGTATAATTAAGATAATAGAAAATGTGCATTGGGGGGCAAAAAATGCAAAATAAGCTTAAAAATGAGTTAGAAATGGCTCAAAATGCCAAAAAAAGCCGATTAGATGACGATCAAAAGCTAAAAATTGTTGCCGGTGTTATAGGTGCTGCCACCTTGGGTTCGGTTGTTGCAGTAACAACTCCTGCGGTCATTACCTATGCCAAAGAAAGCATAAGGATGGACGACCAGCAGTTTTTGCAGTTTGAAAATAGTCTTTTGAGCGAAGGCTTTGTGGGGCCAATAACCGATGAAGAGTCGGCCAAAGAGGCACTGACAAACAAAGCCTTTACCGACTATGAGATTGAATATATTGCAAAAATGCTCAGCCAAAACACCGACATTAGCCAAGCCGTTCTACGCCGTGAACTCACAAAAGCTCAAAATGGGCCATATCTTAATGCTAGTGGAGACATTAATACTAATAAATTATTATATGAAAATAGCCTTTTATTAAAAAGAGTGGTGGCCGGGCAAAAATATTTTGATCTACTTGTCGATACCTTTGGCGGGTTCGGGCCGGAAAATTATTCAAATGTAGACGAGTTTTTGAACTACTTTTTTGAGACCCACAAAGCTTTTTCTTTAAAAGAGCTTAACGGGGAGAACGCCCGTGAAACTCTTAGATATGTTTCAAGTGCCTATCAAGAGGCACTAAACCAACTTGGGCCTTCACTTGTGGCACTTTCAGAAATAACGCAAAAAGCTTTATAAAAAATGAAAAAACGATGTAAAAATTTTCAAAATTGACTATTGACATTGGACTGTAAGTGTGGTACAATACAATCACAAAAAGAAATATGTATTTAATGCGAAGCCCAAAGGGCAGAGCAAGGAGGGTAGATACATGGCAACCGATAAAGAGTTTAATTATTTAAACGCAACAAGAAATTTGGTTATAAGCTTGCTTAATAGAAGAGTAAGTGCTTTGGGTTCTGATCCAAAGGCAGCTGAGGTAAAAGATGCTCTTTCCAAATTTGAGAAAGGTGATGTTGATGCAGCATTGATGGGAAATGTTGTAGATTATATTTGGGATGATAAAGATATTCAAACCGCTGCCAAAAAAGCATCAATAGACAGAACTAGTGCTTTTGATAAATTCCCTGAGCTTATTGACCAATATGGCGAAATAATTACAGCTGCCAGCGCAGTTGCAACTGCTTCAGGTGTTGCTAAAGTCACAGATGAAAATGTCGAACTTCTTGAGGAAATTAACAAATATAAAGCAGCTAATGAAGCTTATAAAGCCACAGCAAAGAACACTAAGAGAAATAAGATTATAACCGGAAGCATTGCCGCTGCACTTGGTGTTGCCGCTATTGTTTCTTCAAGCATTGCAGCTACTAGAGGTGGCGAGCTAAACTCTATCAACCGTGCACTTAAAGAGGCTGGCTACGAAGAGTTTATGATCCCAGGTGGCCTTTCAAAGACAAGCGAAAGCGTAGAAAATGTACTTAACAATTTGCAAGGACAGCTTGAAACAGCTCTTGCAAACCAAGGCTTATCTCTAGAAGATTTTGTAGTAGCAATTCAACCATTTGCTCAATATGGCATTGATGCTGAGTATCTTGTTAACGAAAGTGGCGAGGTAGACACTTCTAAGGTTGAGAATCCAACCCTTGCAATGTATATAGACGACTATCTTGAAGATGTTGCCATTGTAACCAACGTTTCTCACTATGTTGAAACTGTCTACGAAGCTGCCGGTCTTGGAGATTTTGATGCGGCTAAAACAGTTCCCGAAGCTATCGACGCACTTACAAGCCGATTTGAAGGTACCGATCTTGCCACCATTCTTACTGGAATGAAAACAGCTTACGGAACTGCTTTTGCTAATGTGCAAGAAACACAAAAGACTCTTAGGAACCTAAATGGCGAACTTGCTGATCTTAGAGCGACTTACAAATACAAAGAACAAACCGCTGAATATTGGTACAATGAATATAAAACGTGGGAAACCAATTATAATACCTATAAAGAAAGCCATCCTGATGATTCCGAATTGCAAAAAAAGCTTAATGAGGCCAACCAAAAAATAGGGGAATTAACAGGTACACTAAATACTACTCAAACCGCTTACGAAACCTTTCAGAATAACCACCATCATACTGACGCTGAATATAAAGCTATGGAAGAAAACTATAAGGGACAACTTCAAACAGCACAAGACAATTATGATAAACTTCTTGAGGCAATTCAAGATGGTACAGTTACTGAAGAACTTAAAACTCAATTGCAAACTGCTAAAGAAACTGTTGAAAGCTTAACCCAAAAGCTTTCAGACCTACAGACAGAGTACAACACCTACATGCAAGAACATACCCATACCAATGAAGAGTACAACGAAAAGATAGAAGAACTCGAGGGTAAGTTGAGGACAGCTGAGAGTGAAAGATATACTGCTCAAAGTGAGCTTGAAAAATACAAGCAAAAATGTGCAGATTATGAAACAAGACTCGGTGAGTTGCAGGCCATTGTTGATGGACATGACGCTGAAGTTCAAAAACTTAAAGACGAAATCGAAAGACTTGAACAACTGGTTGAAGCCTTCCAGAGCAGCAGCAGCCAAAGCCAGACTCCATCTAAGCCAGAAAATGGTGGATCGGATGTTAGTGGTAACCAACCTGGTGACAACACAAACACCGACCATGGTGACCAAGATAAAGATGATTCTGAACTTGGCGGAATGCACTAAAAAAATAAAAATTTACCAGCACTGCTGGTAAATTTTTTTTGCCAAAAAGCTTATAAAACAAAGCCACCAACAAGGTTGGTGGCAGTTTTTTTATTTGCTAAGTTCGTTGGCTGTTTGGCTAAGAAGTCTTCTATATTTTTCGTGGTCTCTAGTAAGGTTTTTAGCACCTTCGAGCAAGGCTTGTGAATATATGGTACTAAACAGTTGTTTTATTTGGCCGTTGACTTCGGCTTTTGAATTGTTCTTTTCATGGTCGAGTACCACATTGTAAAAGCCCAGCATGGCAGGGTTGCTAAGTGCCTGCCCGCAATCTTTGATATATTCCAGTGCCGATTGCCTTGCGTCCAGCTCTTCAGGAGCTGAGAGATATTCGGCATAGCTAGACCTAAATTCGGGGTCTTTCAAAGCCTGCACAACCACGGCGTCTTTTAAAGGCAGGTTGGTTTTTGAAAGGTTGGCAAACTGCACACGATGAGTGGCCTCGTGGATGAGGGTGGAGAGCATATGGTAAGCATAGCTCTGCATATTCTGGCTCTTGGCGGTTTGGAAAAGATTGATTATCTTTTTGTTCATTATGATAGCACCCCTGTTCGGGTCATACTCACCAAAGGTGATAGCCCCATCCTGCACAGGCAGGTCTTCTATTAGAACTGCACATGAAGAGGTGCCGTTTTCGATCAAAAAGTTGTTGGCCGTGGCCTGCAAAAGTGCCTGCAGCTGCTGTTGAGAAAGATTATAGAAATTCTCTTTTGAAAACAGGTTGGCAAGCTCATATCTATCAAGGCCGTCAAACTCGGAAGTGTCGATAGTTTGGGCAAGAGTAGGGAAATATGAGCTGTCCTTTTGTTTGTTAAAGGCAAACTGCCTCAGTTGCAAAAGGCGGCGAACTACAAAATAGCTGCTATCATTTATTTGGTAAGGGAAGCATAGGCTGGTTCGCATGACATTTTCTTCGTTTGAAGCTCCCTCATCTTTCTCAATTTTTTCCAAAAATTTGCCTAATGCAAGCTCCAGTTTCTTCATAAAACGCTTTTCTTGGTCTTCGAAGGGTCTGGAAATGCTATGAATGTCGCCAAGCAGCTGGGTTTTATCTTCATAGCTTACGTCGAGCAGTTCAACAAGTTCAAGCAGCATTGAGCCGTCGTCACCGTCGGTGCCGTCGTAGATATTTAGCGATTTTCTAAACAAATATTTTATAAGTTCTTGTTCTCTGTCGTTAGAATAAAAAAAGAAAGGCTTTTTAAAGCAGGTATGGTTATTGTCGGCGGCGGCAAGCTCTTCGAGAAGATAGCAAGTCTTTTGGAACATTTTGTTATATTCATTAAAGTTTTTCATGGCTAAATTATAACACTAAAAAGTGGCTTTGACAATAGGTTTAATCATAAAAACGCCCCGTGTCTCATAACTTTTTAGTGAGGTATTTTATGAAAAAATTCGCCCGAACTTTTTGTGCTTGTGTGGCCGCCATTTGCGTGTGCTTTTTGTCGGGTTGCAGCGTCAGCCGCGAGCTCAAAAAAGCCAGCAAGGGGCTTTCTAGCTACAACATTTCAGCCACCCTTACAAGTGACATGAACCTTTCGGGCAGTGAACAGGTGAAGTTTGTAAACAACACCCCCACCATCTTGTCCACCGTATGCTTCAACCTGTACGGCCGTGCCTTTAGGGAAGACGCCAAGATAAAGCCCTACAACTCGCTAAACCAGGGCCGCTGCTTTGTGGACGGCCTGGACTATGGAGACATGGGGGTGACAAGGGTTATGGTAAACGGCAGCGCGGCCAATTTTAGGCTGGTTGGCGAGGACGACAACGCACTTGAAGTTGAGCTTGGCACCGAGCTTGAGCCCGAAGACAGCATTTGTATCGACATTTGTTTTGACCTTAGCCTTGCCAATTGCACGCACAGGCTGGGGTTTTATAAGGACAGCGTAAACCTTGGCAACTGGTTTCCAATTCTGGCCAAGTACGAAAAGGGGGAGTACAACATCACTCCATACTACAGCACGGGAGACCCGTTCTATACCGACATCGCAAACTACAATATCAGCTTTACCTATCCGGCCGAGTTTTCGCTGTTTTCTAGCGGAACGGGGACAAGCACCAACAATGGCTCCGCCAAGACCGACAAGCTCTCGGCCATGGCTGTGCGAGACTTTGCCCTTGCACTTAGAAAGAACGCCAAGGTGCTAACAAAAAAGGTAGGGGAGACGGCAGTAAATTATGTAGGCGGGGCCGACGAGGACCTTTCGCAGGGGCTGAGCACGGCGGTCAAGGCCCTTGGCTATTTTAACAAGACCTTTGGAACCTATCCATACCCCAAGCTGGACGTGGTGCGAACCCCGTTTGTTCACGGTGGCATGGAGTATCCCGGGTTGGTCATGATCTCCTCGTCTATAACTGAGCCTTTCGACATTGCCAAGGTCATTGTCCACGAGATTGCCCATCAGTGGTGGTACGCAGTAGTAGGCAATAACGAGATAACCGAAGCTTGGCTGGACGAGAGCTTGGCCGAATATAGCAGCCTGCTGTTCTTCGAGGCTCACAGCGAGTATGACGCCACCTACGAAGAGCTGGTGTCCGACGCATTTTCCAGTTATGTGCTCTACGCCGACATGATCTCATCGCTTTCGGGCAAGGTAAACACAAGTATGCTGCTGCCGGTTTATGAGTATAACGGCGACTATGAGTATTCGTTCATGATCTATATCCGTGGGGTGCTGATGTTTGACCACCTCAGGGAGATTGTGGGAAAAGAAAAGCTTTTGTCGGGGCTTAAAAAGTATTACAATGGCTACAAATACCAAATTGGCACAACCGACGGCTTTATTGTCTGCATGAAAAAGGCCACGCACAAGGACATTGAAGGCTTCTTTGACAGCTGGCTGTCGGGAAGAGCGTTGGTGGGAGTCATTTAGTTACTCATCGATTGCGATGAGTAACTAAAAGTGAAAAGTGAAGAGTGAAAAGTGAAAAGTTAGGGCGTCGAGGCAAAGCCTCGAGTTAAATGAAAAATGAAAAATGAAAAATTAGAGCATCGCCCTACGGTCGAGATTACAGTTTTGCCCCCGTTTGGTGAGCAAACTCACCGCCGTTCTCCCCTCAGCGGGGGAGACTTGAGAATATGAAATTGTCACTATTTGTGGCTCCCCATCGACGGAGGGAGCTGGTCGAAGACCTGAGGGGGTGAAAAAGTATCAGCTTAAAAATAAAGGGTTGCATTTTATATGTAATTTTTTGTGTTTTATTTATATTTTCGTTTCTCTCCATCCCCCCTATTGGTACGATGTACCACCTTTTCGTCGAAGCTTGGTTTCAAGCGTCAGTATCTTTCAATGAAAGCCACCGCCAGCCATCAACCAACCTTCTCCTCTCCCCACCAAAATTATATCTTCATGATAAATTCTTGTTTTAGTATGTTTATGACATAATTAAATATGGCCGCTTTTTTTGATGTTAACTTACAATTATTTTGTGCATTAAAGTTTGCTTTCACTCTCTCTAACGGTGCCCCCGCATGCGGGGGAAAGGTGGGGCGGTATCGCACCAATAGGGGGGATTGATAGGAACGAAGAGATAAGTAAACCACAAAAAGGTTACATATTAAAAATGCAACCCTAATTTTTCATTTTTCATTTTCATTTTTCATTTGACGAACTTCTTTTTTTATTTACAACTTTTGGTTAATGTGCTACAATCTACTAAAAGGAAAAACGCCAATGCTTGTTGTGAATTTGGCCTCGGGGAGTAAGGGCAATGAGACCTATGTCGAGGCTGGACAAACTAAAATTCTTGTGGATGCGGGGCTGAGTTTGCGTGAAACTGCGGCCAGGTTTGCTTTGATTGGCAAAAAAATCGCTGACCTTGACGCCATTTTGATAACCCATGAACACACCGACCACATCTATGGCCTTGGCCAAATTATGAAGGCCTGTGATGCCCGTGTATATGCACCAAAGAGATGCCTAAATTACCTCAAGCTCGATCCTGGGCTATACGAGCGGGTGTCGCCCATTGAGTGCTACAACTTCCACATAAACGACGTAAATGTCATGCCGTTTGCCCTGCCGCACGACAGCGTGGACTGCTATGGATACATCCTTGAATACAAGAACAAGCGTGTGGCCTTTGCCACCGACCTTGGCTATATGAGCGAGCAGGTCATAAACCTTCTTTACGGCACAAACCTTATGTTCATTGAGTCTAACCATGACAAGAGCATGCTGCTTGGCTGCAAATATCCCTACTCGCTAAAGCAGCGAATAATGTCCGACCACGGCCACCTTTCAAACAATCAGGCCGCCGAGATCATTTTAAAAATGGCAGACAGGGGAACAAAGCACTTTGTGCTGTCGCACATTTCGCAAAACTCCAACACGGCTGAGCTGGCCTTTTTGTGCTCGGCTAGAGTGCTCGAAGAGGCAGGGTATGTGCTTGAGCAGGACGTGTTTTTGAGGTATAGCCGCCAGGATCAGCCGGGTAACAAATTCTTTTTTGGAGAGGACAATGAGTGAAATTCAAGTCGAGAAAAGACTAAAAAACCCTAGTTTCAGCCCGTCCGACACGGCTGTGGCTCTGGCCTCTTATGTGGGAATTTACTATATTCTAAGCCTACTATTTTTAAGAATGGGGCAGGGGCTGGCTGTAAGCATCATATGCTCGCTCTTGCTTGAAGGCAGTTTTGTTGGAGCTGTGCTCATTGCCTCGGCATTTGGCAAGGTGGAATTTGTTTCGGCCACCAAGCTTAGTAAAAAGCCAAGCTACAAAACATTTTTAATTGCAGCTGCCATTGCGGTTATCACCCTTTTGGCTTTTTCGTCACTCACAAATGTGTTCATGGTGGCCATTGAAAAACTTGGATACAATCCAAGTGACGACATCACCATCCCAAATGTGGGATATTACTTTTTGTATGTTATAGCAATGTGCATTGTGCCTGCCTTTATGGAAGACATAATGTTCCGCGGGTGCATTTTAAACGGCCTTGGCCAAATTAACAAGCACTTTGCCGTTATTGCCAGCGCTTTTCTATTTGCCCTCATGCATGGCTCGCCCGACCAAACTGTGCACCAGCTCATACTGGGCATCGTCCTTGGCTATGTGGTGGTCTATTCGTCTAGCTTGTGGCCAGCAATACTCATACACTTTTTGAACAATTTCATGGCATTAACCATTGGCTTTATTCAAGGGCCAAGCCAGCCCGTTGACGTTTCCACAATTAGTTGGGCAGAGGTTGGAAAGAGTTTTTCAGTTGCCCTTGCACTGGCCGCAGCTGGAGCTGCCCTTGTCGTGCTCTGCATTTGGGGGATAAAAAAGATTGAAGATAAACCTCAGCCGAAGAAAGAAAACAATGCAGCTGAGCAAGCAAATGTGGCCGAGGAGAAAAAGGCAAAGCCTGAGAGCAGGTTGGCACTGACTGTAATTTTATACGTCTTGGCGGTGGGCTTCATGCTGCTTGAATGGATCTTGAGGCTGCTGGCATAACAAGGCCGTCCCTGCTATCATAAACTATGATAGAGGGAAAATATGAGATACGCCGAACTTGAAAAAATACTATCAAAAAAGCTCTTGCACGGAAGGGTAGAGATCATTGGCCAATCGGTGGCAAAAAGATATATTTATAGCGTAAATTTTGATTTTGGAAGCCAAAAAACTGTAATAATTCAAGCTGGGATACACGCACGGGAATATATAACTTGCGATCTTGTTTGTAAATTAATAGCCGATTTTGATAAAAATTTTACATTTCACAAATTAAAATGTTGTCCTAACGTGATTTTTGTGCCCATGGTCAATCCCGACGGGGTGGAGCTTTGCCAGGTTGGTTTAAAGAGCGTTAGAAATTTGCAAAAACGAAAATTTTTGCTCTCCATAAACGGTCCCGACTTTTCGCTATACAAGGCCAACCTAAACGGAGTTGATCTCAACACCAACTTTGACGCAAGGTGGGGGAGCGGGGCTGAAAACTGCCTGCTGCCTTCCAGCCAAGGCTGCATTGGTCCGTCGCCCATGAGCGAGCCCGAGGTGCAGGCACTTGCCACCTTGACCAAGCAGGTGAAGCCATTTTTTACCATAAGCTACCACTGCAAGGGCGAAGTTATCTATTATGAGTTTTATAATAAGAAAGAAAACTTGAAAAGAGACAAAAAAATTGCTAAAATAGTGTCTAGGTGCACGGGATACAAGCTGGTAAATGTCATGGCCACCTCAAGCGGGGGCTACAAGGACTGGTGCGTTATGCGCCTTGGCATCCCGTCGGTGACAATTGAGGTGGGCAAGGACAGGCTACACCACCCGCTAAAAGAAAAGCACCTTAAACAAATTTATAGGCGAAACAAAAACATTTTGAAAATTTTACCAAAGATAGAGAGGGAATTTGACAATGGATTACATGAAGCTGGCACTTGACGAAGCCAAGAAAGCCTACACTCACGACGAGGTTCCGGTGGGGGCAGTGATTGTTTTAGGCGGCAAGGTGATAGCCCGTGCCCACAACAGGAGGCAAAAGTGCAAAGACGCCACCGCCCATGCCGAGATTTTGGCCATTAGAAAGGCTTGCAAAAAGGTGAAAGACTTTAGGCTTATTAACGCCGAAATGTACGTTACCCTTGAGCCCTGCCTGATGTGCATGGGGGCCATTTTGAACGCCAGGATAAAGACCCTATACTTTGGTGCCAGCGTCAACAAAGAGGGGGCCCTCACCATGAGCGAAGTGGTAAGCCGTGCTGAGCTTAACCACAAGACCGAAGTGGTGGGATCGGTGTTGGCCGAGGAGTGCTCAAAATTGGTCAGCCAATATTTTAAAGAGAAGCGAAAGCAAGCATAAAAAATTTGACAACCTCTTCAATTTGTTCTAAAATGACAAGTGGAGAGGTTTTTTATGGTTGAAACATTTGAAAAAACTGCAAATTTTGACTTTAAACTTGATAAAGATGAATTAAAAACTCAGCCCCAAAAGCTTAGAAGGGATGACGAAAACATTAGCGTGGCATGCTTTGTTTTGCTGGTGGACAGCCCCGAGATGCAAGTTAAGGACGGAAGCTTTAGCCTTGAAGTTTTGGGTGTGCCAATGTTTGAGTATGTGGCTCGTGCTTGTCCAACTCCTCCGGCCTGCCTTAGGTATAACGGGACTTCAAACATCCTTTCGCTAATTAGGCCATATTTAAAGGACGCCGAGTATTCGCTGGTGCTGTTTTCGGACACGCCGCTTATGACCCGTGCAAATGTCATGAACATTTTGGACTTTGCAAAGACCAAGGGACTCAATGTTCTAAAGTTGACCCGTGGATATGTGTTTAAAAATGAGTACATAAAGAGGGTGGAGGATATCTATGCTCCAACCACCTATTATTTTGAGGAAGAGGATTTCATGGTGGCCACCACCTACAAGCAGCTCTATGTCGTGAGCCAAACCCTCAAAAACCGAATCATCACTTACCACATGAACAATGGGGTATATTTTGCCGACCCAGACAGCACCTACATCGAGGCCAACGTCTCAATTGGCAGCGGCACAAAAATTGGGCCGTTTGTCAGCCTTATGAAAGACACCAAGATTGGCGATAATGTGATAGTTGGTGCGCGTAGCACGCTCTTAAACGCCAAAATAATGAGCGGGGCACAGCTGGACGCTGCCTATGTTGACGGCGGGGTGATCATGCAAGATGCAAAAGTTAAGAGCGGTGCTAAAATTTACAGCCAAACTGCCATCAACCAAGGTGCGGTGGTGGGCGAAGAGACCACCATTGAAAATGCCGTTATTGGTGAACATTCCATGGTGGGCAAAAACTGCATTATTGAGTATACAAACTGTGAAAATAAGGTATCAATTGGCAATAATTGCCTAATAAGTGGCACAAATGAGGCTGCCACCATAATAAGAGAGGGGGCGACCATCGAGGACGGGGTGAATCTGTATAGCGCCTCGGTTCAGCAAAACACGAGGGTGAATAGAGTATGAAACTAGTTATAGGACTGGGCAATTTTGGCAAAGAATTTGAAAAGACCAACCACAATATGGGCTTTATGGTCATCGACGCCGTGGCTAAAGAAATTGGCTTTAACTTCAAGAAAAATATATGTTCAAGCGTGGTGGCCGAAGGCAACTATAATGGCGAAAAAGTGGTGCTTGCAAAGCCAACAACCTTTATGAACCTCAGCGGCATTGCCGTAAAAAGTCTTCTTTCAAAATACGGGGTTGACAAGCGTGATATAATGGTTATCAGCGACGACATCGACCTTGAAAGAGGAAAGGTGAGGGTCAAAAAGTTTGGCTCGGCGGGCACGCACAATGGGCTGAGAAATATTGTTGCAAACCTTGGCTTTGAAGACTTTCCACGCCTTCGAATTGGCATTGGAAGGCCGCCTGAGTTTATGGATCTTGCCGACTTCGTGCTTGGCGATTGTCACCTCGACGACACTTTGCAAAAGGGGCTAGACAAGGGGCACGAGGCCGTTATGATGTTCATTTCGGGCCACACGCTAGACGAGATCATGACCCACGTTAATTAAATGAAAACTTTCTTTGATTTAAAAAATGTAAGCTCTAAATTCGCTTGCCTATATGAAAAGTTACGAGTCGAAAAATTCGGCTCGATTTTTGGTGTGGTCGAACCACTTAAGGTGGCCATAGCTTCGGGGATTGACGGGCAAGTTCTCTATCTTGCCAGCGATTTTTTGACGGCCAGCAAGTGCTATGAGCTTTTTTCGGATATTTTGGGGGATGAGGTATGCCTTATTAAACCCTGCGGCGACAACCTCATTTTTTCGCGCGCTAAGTCTAACGAAACATTGATTGAAAATTCGGTCTCGCTTGCCAGGATTGTCAGCGGCAAGGTAAAGGTGGTGGTGGCCAGCATTGAGGCTGCCATGAACTTTTTTGCCAGCCCCGAGGCCATTAAAGAGAACATCATCTTGATTAATAACAAGACGGTCATCGAGCCAATGGAGCTTGCAAAAAAGCTGGTAAATGCCGGATACAAGCGTGAAGAGTTGGTGGCCGAAGTGGGCCAGTTCTCGGTGAGGGGAGATATTGTCGACGTCTTTCCTATTGGCTATAGCATGCCAGTAAGACTGGACTTTTTTGACAGGGACATCGAAAGCATAAGCGAACTGGACCCCGAAAGCATGAAAAAAGGCAAAATTTTACAAGAAATTACCATGTTTCCATGCAAAAATGCGTTTTTTGATGATTTTGAGGCCAAAAATTTGATAAAAACCCTAGAAAACTGCAAAAAGCACAGTTTTGACAATCAAACTACCCGTGAAGAATACATAAAAGTCCTAGACAGCCTTGAAGAAAGGATAGATAGCGGGGCATCTATGTACGGCCTTGATTATATTTTGCCCCTTCTTAAAAATAAGGCCAGCCTTTTTGACTGTGGCAATTTTACCTGCGTTGTGGACGAGGCAAAGATGGTCTATGACGTTATGAAGGCTCATGAGGATGAGCTCAAAAAACGCATAAAAGACCTTGAAAAAGCGGGGACAATTATAACCGGTCAATGCTTTGTTGGCAGGGATGAAATTCTAAAAAAGATGACTAAAAAGGCTGCCATTGTCTACCAAAAACTTACTACCAGCAATCGCTTTTTTGAACCGAAGTTCACCGAAGAAATAAAGTCTAGCCCAATGAGCCGCTACACCCACAGCACTAAAGACCTTGCGGGAATTTTAAAAGCCAACGACTTTAAGGGGTATAGAAATATCATTTTTGCGCGCGACCGCGAGAGTGCAAAAAAGCTCCAGTCGAGGCTGGACGAAGAGGGGCTTGACTACAAAATTAGAGAAGAAAAATGCCTGTCGCTTGCCGACGATGGCTTTATTTTGAGCACTTTTTCATCGGGTTTTATTCTTCCAGAAGAAAAAATTGCAGTTTTTGGAACTTATGACATTCTGCCTCGAGAGGTAAAAAACAGCCACCTAAAAGTGGCAAGGCAGAATGTTTTTTCGGTGCCAAAAGTTGGTGACTATGTGGTGCACAACTTCCACGGCATTGGCATTTGCGAGGGCGTGCAAAAACTTTCGGGCAACTTTGGAACCAAAGACTATGTGGTGGTCCGCTACCGCGACGACGACAGGCTGTATGTGCCAATCGACCAAATGGATATGCTCGACCGCTATTCGGGGTCTGAAGCACCTAAGAGGCTTTCAAAAATTGGCGGAGTTGAGTTTGCCAAGGTTAAAGAAAAGGTCAAAGCTTCGGTTAAAAAATTGGCCTTTGACCTGCTTGAACTCTACGCCGCCCGTGAGGCTAGAAAGGGCTATGTCTATGCCCCCGACAACGAACTTCAGGTTGAGTTTGAAAACAGCTTTCCATACACCGAGACCGAGGAGCAACTTATCAGCGCAAGCGAGATAAAGCAGGACATGGAGAAGGGCAAAGTCATGGAAAGGCTGCTGTGCGGCGACGTCGGCTTTGGCAAGACCGAGGTGGCACTGAGGGCGGCCTTCAAAGCCATTGTAAATGGCAAGCAAGTGGCCTTTATGGCTCCAACTACCATACTTTCGGAGCAGCATTACAACACGGCCAAGAACCGCATGGAACAGTTTGGCGTGTCGCTGGCTGTTTTGAACCGCTTTAAAAGTCAAAAAGAGGTAAAGACCACCCTTGAGGGGCTGGAAAACGGCAAGATAGACATGGTTTGCGGAACGCATAGGATACTTTCAAAAGATGTGAAATTTAACGACCTTGGACTTATAATTCTTGACGAAGAGCAAAAATTCGGGGTGGAGGACAAGGAGAAAATAAAACTAAACTATCCAAATGTCGACGTTTTGACACTGTCGGCAACCCCTATTCCAAGGACCTTGCATATGTCGCTGTCGGGCATTAGAGATGTTTCCATAATCTCCACGCCGCCTAGCGAGAGGCTGCCAATTGCCACCTATGTCACCGAGTTTACCGAGCAGCTGGTCAAGGATGCTGTAAACAAGGAGATGGAGCGAGGTGGGCAGGTGTTTATCCTGTTTAACCGCGTGGAAAAAAATTCACGCCTTTGCCGACTATGTGCACCGCATTGTGCCCGAGGC
>CANQUB010000015.1 GCA_947626955.1 uncultured Clostridia bacterium
ATTGAGCGTGCAACACAGATTGCCCGTAAAATGGTCACCGAGTGGGGAATGAGCTCAGAGATTGGGCTTGTTAACTATGGTGAAGGCAGCGAGATCTTTTTGGGCAGAGATTATCAGACCCGCACTAGCTACAGCGAGGTCGAGGCCAGCAAGATAGATGCCGAGGTCAAAAAGATTATTGAGGGCAGATACGCCGAGGCCAAGAAAATTTTGTCAGCCCACAAGAAAGAAATTGAGACCATGGTCGAAGTTCTGCTTGAAAAAGAGACCATCTATGCCGATGAGGTTGATATGATTCTTGCCGGCAAGAGCAAGGACGAAGTTGTGGCCTTTATCGATGAGCGAATCAACCGTCGCAAAGAAGAGGAAAAGAAAGAAAAGGCTAAGCGTGAGGCCGAGGAAAAGAAGGCTGCAGAAGTTGCCACCAGTTCGGCTGGAGACTATGTATCTTCCCTTCTAAAAGAGGCCGAGAAACGCAAGACCGAAAGCCAGGCCATGCATGAAAATGTTTCACATGAAACTGAAAAGGCTGAAGAGAAGGAGCCAATAGAAAAACCAGCACCTGTCGCCCAGCCAAAGCCTGAAAAACCAGCTGAAAAGGCCGAGCAAAAGCCTGCTAGTGCCACTCAGCCAGCTGAGCAAAAGCCAAGAAAACCTCGCACAAAGAAGATTGAAGAGGGCAGTGCTAATAAAGTTGCAAAGCCAAAGACCAGCACCAAAGATAAAAACGACCAAGGGACAAAATAAAAATGAACGTTAAGAAATTCTCTATTCTAACAGCCGTTGTGGTTGGAGTCATGCTGATAATCACCATTGTTTTGGGATGTGTGCCCATCAATGTGCCTGTAAGTCCGACACCTGACCAGATTGTTGTGTACAATATGACGTCAACCGGCATAACCTACGACAAAGACCAGCGACCATCCAAATATGAAAAGCTCTGTAAGCTATATAAGAACACCACCAAGCTTAGCATTTTTGACTATATGCTAAAAGGGCAGGCTGTTACCAAGATGCCAAGCCAAGACATCAATAACACCCTTGGAAATTGGACCGATGACAACAAGAAAAATTACGTTTGCATTGAGGTTATTTTTAAAGAAACTCAAAATGTGGTTGTGGAAATTGACGGCGACACAAAGGCCATAAAGTTCACCTCACTAATAATGAAAGTTGAAAAAACTTTTTCTTGCCACCAAGTAGCTGTGTATTTTTCCACCTCAACAGGTTCATATCATAGCTATCAAACCAGTCCAATTCTAATTTACGCAAAGCAAAACAAATTGTTTAAGTACATACGCACGCTTAACGACAGCGCCGAATAGAAATAAAAAAACACCCCGCAAAGCAATGTGGGGTGTTTTTTTGAACTAAAGGATTATCTACCGCAGTTCTTGGTCTTAGTGCTGTTGTCTTTCATTGAAGTTGAAGACTTTGTTTGGCACTTAGTCTTTTTTTCTTTCTTGTTTTTCATGACACATCTCCTTTTAAGTTTCTACACTTAGTATGTGACTTTTTTCGACAATTATACTAAAACCACATAAATACATACTGGTTTAAAATAACCACAGCCGAAAGTATAAACAGGTACAGCGCAAAGCCCCACCACTTGCCCTTTTTGACAACCTTCATCATAAGCTTTATTGTGGCAATGGCCACCAAGAAGGCGGCAATAAAGCCCACAATGCAGGCAAATGCATTTACATTTCCAAAGCCGCTCTTGACCCCGTCCGCCACCTCAAAGACCATACCACCTAAAATTACAGGCAGGCTAATTATAAAGCTAAACTTGGCCGACTGCTCTCTTTCGACGCCAAGCATAAGCGAGGTGCAAATGGTGCTGGCCGAGCGCGAAATCCCCGGGAAGACGGCCACTCCCTGAGCCAGGCCAATGATGAGGGCGTTTTTATAGCCAAGGGGCTGAATAGTCTTTCTCCTCTTTTGCAAAATGCAGGTGAGAGTGATCACAATTGCACTTATCAAAAAGCCAAAGCCAAGAAAGGCCACCATGGCGTATTCGTCCACAAAGTGCTCGACCACAAGGGCAATTATAACAGTTGGAATGGTGGCCACCACCACCGACAAGGTCTCTTGAGACAGCGGGTGACGAATTAGCCACACAATATCTTTCCAAAAGACAATTATCACGGCCACCAAGGTAGCAAAGTGCAAAAGTACATTAAAAAACAAACTGCCGTCGGTTATGCCAAAAATGTGCTCAAGAAGCAATAGATGCCCGCTTGAAGAGATGGGCAAAAACTCGCAAACCCCTTGCACAAGACCAAGAATCAACGCATATAAAATGGCCATAATATTCTCCAATATAATTTTATGAATGATGATTAACTTTTATAATAAACACTTTATTTTTTATAATTTTTTGTGTATAATAGCGTGGAAAGGAGAAAGTAATGGAACTAGGTGTTGTTGGACTTCCTAATGTTGGAAAAAGTACACTGTTTAATGCAATAACAAAGGCCGGGGCCGAGAGTGCAAACTACCCATTTTGCACCATCGAGCCAAATGTGGGGGTGGTGGCCGTGCCCGACGAAAGGATTGATGTCCTTTCCAAAATGTATAACACCAAAAAATCCACCTATGCGTCGCTAAAGTTTGTGGACATCGCCGGGCTGGTTAAGGGGGCGTCTCGAGGTGAGGGGCTTGGTAACCGCTTTTTGGCCTCTATCCGTGAGTGCGAGGCCGTTGTGCATGTGGTCAGGTGTTTTGATGACCCAAACATAACCCATGTCGAGGGCTCGATTGACCCCATTCGCGACATTGAGACCATCAACCTTGAACTCTCGCTTGCCGACCTTGAGGTGGTGACTGCCCGTATTGAAAAGACCGAGAAAAGGCTCAAACAGGGGGATAAAGAGGCGGCTGGAGAATTGGTAACCCTTCGTAAAATTTATGAAAAATTAAACGGCGGTCAGCCTGCCCGCATGGCCAGCTTTACCATTGATGAAGAGCCTTTTGTAAAGAGTCTGTTTCTGCTCACTACCAAGCCGGTCATCTATGCTTGCAACATTGCCGAAAGTGACCTTGGAAAGAATGAGGACGACATCGACTATGTTAAAAGGGTAAAAGAATATGCCGCAAAAGAGAACAGCGAGGTGCTAGTTATAAGCGCCAAAGTTGAGCAAGAGCTTACCGAGCTTGAGCCCGACGAAAGAGCATTGTTTTTGGAAGATTTGGGGCTTAAAGAGAGCGGGCTAAATCGCATTATTAAGATTGGTTATAGGCTGCTTGGCCAAATCTCATTCTTGACGGCGGGGGAGAAAGAGGTGCGTGCCTGGACCATTACAAAGGGCATGAAAGCTCCCGAGGCTGCCGGCAAAATTCACACCGACTTTGAAAAGGGCTTTATCCGTGCTGAAGTGGTGCCATACGAGACGCTGGTGGAGTGTGGCGGCTATCTCCAAGCCAAAGAAAAGGGCAAGGTCAGGGTTGAAGGTAAAGACTATGTCGTTCAAGACGGCGATGTCATGCTGTTTAGATTCAATGTATAAAAAAAGGCACTCGATGAGTGCCTAATTTTTTTGTTTGTTTTTACTTGCTAACGGTGAAAGTGCCAGCGTTTTCGGTTACTTTGTAGCCCGACTTTAGGTAGTTGGTGTTTGCGCCGTCGGCGTTGTTGTTTTGTGGGTTGAAGTTTTTGAACGAGCCGCCGCTGATCTCAATCTTGGTAGTGGTCTTTTTGTTGTCTTGCTTGTTAATTAGATACTTAGATCCATACTGAGTTGAAGTGTTTTCGTAGCTTCCGCCCTTAATTTCAACTTCGCCCTCGTAGGCGTGAACAACGGTTGAACTTTCGGTGGCCTTGTAGGTTCCGTCGTCAATTTCAAGTTTTCCCATCTTGCTGTCCTTGTTGCTTACGCCAAAGATGTAGCAGTCGTTACCATTAATTGTACCGTTGCCCGACACATCCAGCTTTGCTCCAACAACATGGAACATCACCTTATCTGTCTGGCTTGAAAGGTCGCCGGTTACTTTCTTGCCGTTGAGGTTGAGGTCGGTGTCCTTGCTTATTGTTATCATGGAGTTTACCCCCTCAATGTCCTTGTCCAGGGTGATGTCGCCCCCATTTTCGATGGCCGTTTTAAGCTCGTCAAGTGAGCTTACATGGGTGGACATATCCTTCTTGCCGCAGGCCACGAAGCCCAGCATACCAGTCAAGACAACCATGGCTAGCACCAAGCATTTAAAAGCTTTTTTCATTTTTTCTCTCCTTTTTATTTTCTTAGTGCTAGTCTTTGCAAAAACTGCAAAATTTATGTAAAAACCACTAAAATGGCATAAAAAAAGAGCTAAAACTAGCTCATTTCTTCTATTACGGCTTGGCCGCCGCTGAGGTAGACCACAAAAGTGCAGCGTTTTCCGTCTATGATGTCGTTATAGGTGTACTGGTTGAAATTGCCAGCTGTAAGACGTATACGATTCACATCATTAAGCTGGCCATCTATCTCTCGATAGAAGTATAAAAATTGCTTTTCGTCCTCAGTTACAAGCTTTACTTGTTTGGTGTCATTTTTAACTATGTAGAAAGTATTTTCTTGCATGCTGCGGCAGGTGACAGTGTATGGAATATTGACCGTTAGCCCTTCGACATAGAAGGTAAGCTGCCTTGTGGTGCCGTCTAGAGTGTAGTCAATGTCGCTATGAAGCAGTCCGCCAAGCCCGCGCTCGTGGTCGTGACCATTGATGTAGTTGACAAAGATGCTGACGCCCTCAAAGTTTGGCTCTTCGCCAAGGTAGAAGGTGAGGGGAGAGCCAAGATATGTGGCAGCCACAGCGGTTACGGGGTGGATGACATAAGTAAATGTATATCTGTCCTCGCCGACTTTTATTATGGCCTGGTGCTCGCCAATTTCGGCAGTTGAAAAGCCCTCGACGTTTTGGCTTGTAAGCGGTATAGTCTCAATCTTGCCCGACTCATATATAAGTGCCAAATAAAAATCGCCAATATCCACCTCGTCGCCCTGGTAGATGACAAGCTCGTAAAAGGCAGGGTCAATCTCAAAGTCTACCACCTTGTCGGCCTTGTGATTGCAGGCAGCAAAAGCAAATGGCAATAAAATTACCATGCAAAAAATCGACAAAAATTTGAATAACTTTTTCACTTTCGACAAAATTTTAACTTTTATCGACCTTTTTCGTCAAGTATTTATGCTTTTTTTTGTTGTGACGCAATCAATTTTGCTTATAAGTTTAAAACTTTGATGGCAGGTAAATAATTAACTAGGAGAAAATTATGCCATATTCATTTAAGGGAGCCATTTCTTTTGGCCTTGTGTATATTCCCGTGGTGCTGGTTAACAGCATAAAACAAAATGACATCGGGTTTAACATGATAGACAAAAAGACCATGAGCCGCATCAAATATAAAAAGACCTGCCTTGACTGCGACAATAAAGAGGTCAAAAACGAAGATATTGTAAAGGGCTACCAGTACGAAAAGGGCAAGTATGTAATCTTTGAAGAGGATGACTTTGAAAAGCTCAAGTCCCCCAAAGACAAGACTATCGACATCGAGCAGTTTGTCGACCTTGCCGAGGTTGATCCTGTGTATTTTGATAAGACCTACTATGTTCAGCCCAGCGGAGCCGACAAGGCCTTTTGCGTGTTTATTGACGCCTTGAAAAAGTCCAAAAAAGCCGGGATTGCCAAGACCGTGCTTGGCACAAAGCAAGCGCTCATTTTAATTCGAGCCAAAGAGGACAAACTAATTTTGCAGACCATGTTCTTTGAAGAAGAGGTGCAGCCCTACCCGGCATATAAAAAGGCCAAAGTGGAAAAGCAGGAGCTTGAGCTGGCCGTGTCTCTTATTGACAAGATGAGTGGTAAGTTCGAGCCTGAAGCTTATAAAGACGACTATAACCTCAAAGTCAAAGAGGCCATAAAGAAAAAGATTGCCGGCAAAGAGATTATAAGTGAAAAGCCGAGCGGCCAGCCTGAAAAGATTGTAAACATTATTGAGGCCTTGAAAAAATCTTTGGCCAACACGGCAAGGAAGGCCAACTGATGAGCCTTACTGCCTACAACAAAAAACGCAATTTTAATACTACAAGTGAGCCAAAAGGGGTAAAAAGTACCTCAAAAGCCCACCGTTTTGTGGTGCAGTTTCATGTGGCCACCCGTGCACACTATGACTTTCGGCTTGAATATAACGGGGTGCTACTTAGCTGGGCGGTGCCAAAGGGGCTGAGCTATGACCCTAGCGAGAAGCGGCTGGCCGTTCATGTTGAGGACCACCCGCTGGACTATATAAACTTTGCCGGGACAATCCCAAGCGGCAACTACGGTGCCGGCGAGGTGGAAATTTTCGACAAAGGCACCTACACCCCCACCTTTGACATGGACTATGGCCTTAAAAAGGGGCATTTGAAGTTCGTTTTAAAGGGCAAAAAACTTAAAGGCGAGTGGTCGCTTATTAGAATGGACGAAAAGAATTGGCTAATTGTAAAGTCGGCCGACCAAACGGCCAAAGAGGGGGCGAGTGAGCCCGAAAAACTGCCAATTAAAAACATTTCTCCCATGCTTGCCACCCTCAGCGAGAGCATACCCTCGGGCAAAAATTGGCTGTTTGAAATCAAGTTTGACGGCTATCGAATGCTGGCATATAAGGAGCAAGGCAAGATCAGTTGCTATTCGCGTTCGGGGCAGGACTATACCAAAAAATTTGCAGATATTGTAAACAGCATTGAAAAATTGTCGGCCAAGTCCTTTTGCTTAGACGGCGAGGTCATTGCCGTTGACGAAACAGGCAAGAGCGACTTTTCGCTACTACAAAAACGCATAAAAGAGGGCGGCGGGCCCATTGTTTTTGCCGTGTTTGACCTGCTGGCTCTTGACGGCGAAAATTTGATGGATAGGCCACTAATTGAGCGTAAAGAAAAGCTTAAAAAACTGCTAGCTAAGTGCGACGACAACCTGCTTTTTAGTGAGGGCATTTGGGGCAATGGGAAGAGATGTTTTGAGTTTGCCAAAGAGCATAATCTTGAGGGCATTATGGCCAAAAAGGTGGACAGCACCTACGAGCAAAGGCGTAGCCTAAGCTGGCTAAAAATAAAGTGCTATCGCCGCCAAGAGTTTGTGGTGCTTGGCTATCAGGTCACCGACAAAAACCCTGAGCTTAGCGCGCTGCTTGTGGGATACTATGAGGGCGACGAGCTTATCTTTGCCGGCAAAGTGGGCACTGGCTTTGACCAAAGTTTGAGAAAGAGCCTGAAAAATAAACTTGACAAATTAAAGCAAAATAGCAGCCCGGCAAATTTCGCAAAGAGCGTTAAAGAAAAGGCCATTTTGGTAAAGCCTAGCCTTGTGGCCGAGATTCAGTTCGCCGAATTTACGCCTGATGGGCTTTTGCGCCAGCCGAGCTTTATAAGCCTAAGGGAAGACAAGGACCCAAAGGCTGTGGTTCGTGAGGGGGAGTATGGAAATAAAAGTTTGCGGGGTTAAAATTTCCAACCCCTACAAGGTGGTCGAAAAGGGCGGGGTGACCAAGCTTGATTTGGTCAGCTACTACTACGACATGGCCGAACATATTTTAAAGCACATCAAGGGCCGACCGCTGACCGCCTTTCGCTGCCACGGCGGCTTTTCGGGGGAATGCTTTTTTAAAAAACACCCGTCTGAGGACAGCCAAAATGTCAATATAATCACCATTGACGGCCAGCCTTATTTTTCGGTGTCCACAAAAAAGCAACTTATCTACCAGTCGCAAATGGGCACTATTGAGTTTCACCCGTGGGGGTGCAAAAATGATAGGCTGGAGAGCCCCGACCTTATGGTGTTTGACCTCGACCCCGACGAGGGACTACCCCTTGCAAGCCTCAGGCAGGCCACAAGAAATTTAAAGAGCCTACTAGATGAAATTGGCCTTACTTCCTCGCTGAAGGCCAGCGGGGGAAAGGGCTATCATGTTTTGGTGAAGATAAAAAAACCAATGGATTGGGAAGAGTTCTCGTCGCTTGCACATCAAATTGCTTCTCTTGCCGAGCAAAAGTGGCCCGAGCTGTTTACTCTAAATATGCGAAAGGTTGAGAGAAAAGGCAAAATTTTTCTTGACTATCTAAGAAACAAAAAGGGGGCAAGCTGTGTTGCCGCCTACTCCGTCCGTGCGCGTGAAGGCGCCCCCATCTCCTGGCCCATCTCGTGGGAGCAGCTCGACAGCATTGCGCCGGGAGAGGTAAATGTGAAAAATTATAAAAGATATTTAAAAAGGTAAGAGTTAAAATTATACTCGCTCGCCATGCGAGCGAATTGTTAGTTCCGCATCGCTTGCGATGCGGCCCAACTCGCCGCACCTAAGGCAACCTTTATAACAATAGCATCGAAACCTGACATTTGGTGACCAAACAGGTCTACCAAACATCAGTTTTCTTCGCTATTATCACAAATCTTGCCTTATCTGCTGCTTTACAAGTCTAAATAACTTATTTGTTAACATCGTTTGAATAGAAACGGCATGATAGTTTGCCCACTTCGTGGCTCCCTCCGTCTAGGGGGAGCCACGCCCTAACTTTTCACTTGCCATTTGTTTCCGCATCGCAAGCGATGCGGAAACAAAACACTTGCAATATCACCTATCTTTTGTTATAATACATATAGTAGGTGAAATATGATCAAAAACGAGGACTTGAAGCCATTAAATTTGGCCTTTATTGGAGATGCTGTGCAGACGCTCTATGTTCGTGAGCATTTTTGTTTGCAAGGCGACTATAAGGTCAATGAGCTCACCCGCATGGTCAAAGAAAAGGTCAATGCCGGGGCTCAAAGCCGTGCGTTTTTGGCCATTGAAAAAAAGCTGACCAAGGCTGAGGCCGAAATTGCCCGCAAAGCTCGAAACTCGGTTAAAGGGCACGGCGCAAAAAACTATTCACTATATGAATATATCCACGCAACCGCCCTCGAGGCTCTGTTTGGATATTGGTACATAAATGGCCAAATTGAAAGGCTAGACCACTTTCTTGCCCTGGCCATGAAGGAGGTCTAATGCAATACGAAGGGAAAAACCCCGTGCGTGAAATTCTTGCAAGCACCAAAACGGTGGAAAAACTTTTGGTGCAGGACAAGACCACCGACGCGGGCATTCGCGAGCTTATAGCCCAAGCGCGGGACAAGAAAATTCGAGTTGAGTTCGTGCCAAAAGAGGCACTTGATCGCCTTTCAAAGACGGGGCACCACCAAGGCGTAATTGCCATAGCCACCGACTTTGCCTACACCGAGCTTGACGAGGTGCTTGGCGAAGACAAAAAGTTTTTGGTGCTGTTAGACAAGCTTAGTGACCCGCACAACCTTGGCAGCATTTTGCGAACAGCCGAGTGCACGGGAGTGACGGCCGTCATTATCCCAGCTCGGGGAAGTGTGCTTGTCAACGAAACGGTAATTCGCACATCGGCCGGGGCGGCCAGCCATGTTAGGGTGGTAAAGGTCAACAACCTGCACGACGCCATAAAGAAGATTAAAGAGGCCGGAGTTTTTGTCTACGTCACTGACATGGACGGCAAGAGTATGTATTCGGTCGACCTGACCGGCAATGTGGCCATTGTTGTTGGCAGCGAGGGCAGCGGGGTGTCTAGCCTCACAAGAAAGCTTGCTGACGAGGTTATCTCCATTCCAATGGTGGGGAAGATAAATTCGCTCAACGCTTCGGTCTCGGCCGGGGTGGTCATGTATGAAGTGTTAAGACAAGGGGAAAAATTTGGAAAAAGATAACGAAGAGATAATAAACCAGCTTGTTGAAAACTACGCCTCACTCATTCGCGGAATTTGCAGGCGGTTTTATATCACTGGCGGCACTCGTGATGACCTCTTTCAAGAGGGCATGATTGGCCTGCTTGAGGCCTTCCGCTCGTTTGACGAGAGTAAGGGCGACATTGGCGACGAAAAGTTTAAGCACTATGCCACCACCTGCATCCGCCGCCAAATCCTTGACGCCATAAAGCACGCCAACACCAAGAAAAACCAGCCGCTGAATAGGTCCATTCCAATAGTAATGAAAAACGACGAGGAAGAGGAGTTCGAGATTGGGGAAATTGGCATGGCCGAGGACCCCGAAGAGACCTATATAACCCACGAAAAGCAAGAGGAAAGACTGAAAATTTTAAAAGAGAAGCTATCTAAGTTTGAAAACCATGTGCTAGAATTATACCTAAGCGGAATGCCTGCAAAGGAAATAGCCGCCACAACCGGGCACACCACCCGCAGCATAACCAATACAATACAGAGGATAAAAAATAAGGTAAGGGAAGAGTAATGTATTTAGCTTTATATCGAAAATATAGACCGCAAAGCTTCGACGAGGTCATCGGCCAGGACCATATTGTAAAGACCCTTGTAAATCAAATTAAGGGTGGCAAGATTGGCCATGCCTATTTGTTTTGCGGCAGCCGCGGAACAGGCAAGACCTCGACAGCCAAGATCTTTGCACGTGCCATAAACTGCCAAAGTCCAATTAACGGCTCACCTTGCGGCAAGTGCGAGGTGTGCAAGGCCCTTGACGGGAACAATATCGATGTTTTGGAAATTGACGCCGCATCCAACAACGGTGTTGACGAGATCAGGGATCTTAGGGAAAAGATAAAATATCCTCCAGTAAACGGAAGATACAAAGTCTACATTGTCGACGAGGTGCATATGCTCTCGCCAAGCGCTTTCAATGCACTACTCAAAACCCTCGAAGAGCCACCATCGTACGCCGTGTTTATTCTTGCCACCACCGAGGTGCACAAGTTGCCAGCCACCATACTTTCAAGGTGTTTGAGGTTTGACTTCAGGCTAGTTAAAATTAGCGACCTTGAAGCCTTGCTTGAAAGGGTGTTTAAAACCGAGGGCATAACGGCCGAAAAAGAGGCCATTGAGATGATTGCCCGTGCCGGTGAGGGGGGCGTGCGAGACACACTCAGCATTGCCGACCGCTGCGTGTCATATGCCGGGGACAACCTAAGCCTCAAAAGCGTTATTGAGGTGCTGGGAACCACCGAAAAAGAGAGCCTTTTTGAAATTGTGGATACCCTGTTAAAGAGCGACCTTGGGGGCAGCCTTAGAGAGCTAGACAAGGTGCTCAGCGAGGGCAAGAGCCCACTGGTGCTGAGCAAAGACCTTATAAGCTACCTTCGAGACCTGCTTGTGGTCGAGGCTCTTGGGGATGAAGGAAAGAAGATGGTTGTGGCCAGTGAGGACTTTTATAAAAAGATTCAAAGCCAGGCCATCAGCCAAAACTACGGCCGAATTATATCGGCTCTAAACGCCTTGAGCGAGGTCGAGCAAGAGCTTAGATATAGCATAAACCCTCGCCTTGTGCTTGAAACGGCCATAATAAAAACTATGACCCAGGTCAGCCTTGAAGAAAGACTGCAAAATATAGAGAAACGCCTTGACGGCGGGCAGGTGGTAGCTGCTGAGCCAAGAAATGTGCAAACCACTGCCACCGCACAACCCGCAGTGTCCGAGGCAGCAAAAGAGGTCAGCCCGGCGAATGAGAGAGCCGAGAGCCCAGTGACCACTTCGGCAAGCGAGCATGAACTGCTTGGAAAGCTTCTAACATTCTTGCGTGAGAGAAAGGACATGAGTCTCTTAAGTTGCATTCGCCAGGCCACCTCGCTGAAGGTCGAGAACGGTGTGGCACTTATTGCCATGGAAGACAAGATGTCAATAGACCTTGCCAGCCGCGATAAATACAAGCCGCTGCTCAGTGAGTTTTTCTCGGGGTTTGGGCTGTCATACAGGTTTGTACTTGCAAAGACAGGACCCGACATGGGGGACGTAACTGAGCTTAGAAATGAGTTTGGTGACAAATTAAAAATTGAGGAGTAAAGAGATGAGGGAACATTTTGAGGACATGGGCCAAAGCTCCGACCAAAAGATTGTTGAGGCCTACTTTATACCCGAGGACGGAAAAGAAGGTCGAAAGGAAGAGGTCGAGAGGGTGAGAACCATCCGCCGCCTTGTCAAGGCCATTTGCGAAAATGTGGCCGAGCTTGTGGAGAAAGGGCACCCGCAAAACCGCCTGTTTGATAGTGAGGAGTTTATAAACCTGCAGGATGATATTTATTCGCTCAGGGAAACTCTTTACCAGGCTGTTGATCATGCCCGTGCAGGCTCGCTGGTTAGAACCACGCATATGTTAAACAAGCTTTTTGACGAGTTTGATATTTATAGCCTAAGCTATACGAACGAGGGAAAAAATGAGTTTGACGATGTCATTCAAAAAATAGCTTGCGACCTTCACGACGATGCCGCCACCCGTTTGCACAACAAAGAGGGCTACAGCGATATGATTGATAAGCTCAACAACCGTGCATACGAGGCCTTGGAAGACAAGTTCTATTTAGAGGCACTGGTCGAGCTTATGCTAGAAGAGAACAAGAAAGTTTACGAAGAGATACAGCAAAATTACTGCGAAAAATGCGGTAAAGACGACTGCTTCCGCTGCAAATGGGTAGACACTAGAGACAATGCCTACCGCACAGCCTTAGCACTTGAAGACATACAGGTGCAAATGTACAGGATACAAAATGGGCAGCCAGTCGACCCTTTGCTAGAAAACGCTATCAATCGATTGGGAGATGAAGAGTTAAAAAAATTGGCCACGAGAACACTGCTCTCTTCGGACGGGCAGCCTTGCCGCTACGCCCTGGCTGGGAGAGATAAAAGGCAACTTTTAAACACCAGCCAAAAGTACATTAGAAACCGAATTAATGACAACTTCTACGACGCCATGAGCGTGAAGAACAAAGAGGCGCACGAGTTGGCTTTAAAGAGAATGATGGAGTTTAAGTTCTATAAGTGCGACTTTGACAGCATTATGGAAAAGGACGCAAAGAGTATGCACTATGAGCTAACACCCGACACCTACTCTTTCTTTGACGGAAGGCAAGTGGGGCAGAAGAAAGAACCGGGAAAAGAAAAAAATGAGGATTAAAGGAGAAAACTATGGCAAAATTTAACGGATTTATGGGGGGAGGAAACAACAATATGCAGGCCCTCATGCGTCAGGCACAAAGAATGCAAGAGGAGGCCATGCGCGCCCAAGAAGAGATAGACGAGGCCGAGGTGACCGGTCAGGCATCGGGCGGGCTGGTTAAAGTTACGCTAAAGGGAAACAAAAACCCCGTTTCGGTCAGCATTGACCCTAGCGTGGTTGACCCCGAAGATGTTGAGATGCTCGAGGACCTTGTGGTAGCCGCTTTAAGCGACGCGTCGGACAAGGCCGACAAGCTTCGCGCCGACAAAATGGGCCGCTTTGGGGGACTGATGTAGTGGAAGGAAATATCGAGAGCCTTGAAAGGCTGACAAACGAGTTTTCAAAGCTGCCCGGAGTGGGCAAGAAGACGGCGGGTAGATACGCCTATTACATCGTGACCGGGCCAAAGGAGAGGGCTGAGGCCTTTGCCGAGGCCATACTTGAGGCTAAAAACAAGGTTAAGTTTTGCACAAGGTGCGGAAATTTTGCCGACGGCGAGCTTTGCAATATTTGCAAGACTCGTGACGAGAGCACCATTTGCGTGGTAAAAGAGCCAAAAGACGTCA
This sequence comes from uncultured Clostridia bacterium, assembly GCA_947626955.1. Taxonomy (GTDB): domain Bacteria; phylum Bacillota; class Clostridia; order Christensenellales; family UBA1242; genus UMGS2069. The sequence goes on from CANQUB010000015.1 coordinate 13,534, forward strand.
TGGCCATTGAAAAGGCACACAGTTACCACGGCTCCTACCATGTTTTACACGGGACAATAAACCCGCTAGCCAACATTGCTCCAAAGGACATTAAGATTGCTGAGCTGCTAGAGCGAGTGGTAAAGGGTGAGACCAAAGAAGTCATTTTGGCCACTTCGCCCGACGTTGAGGGTGAGGCCACGGCCATGTATATTGCCTCGCTGATTAAGCCATATAACATAAAGGTCACCCGCATTGCGCAAGGCCTTGCCGCCGGCACTCAGCTAGAGTACGCCGACGAAGTGACCATCGCCAGGTCGCTAAGCGATAGAAGAGAAATATAAAAAAGCATTTACAGGCTTTTTTATATTTCTCGTTTGCTTCGCAAACTTATTATACTCGCCCGAGTTGCGAGCGAATTATACTCACTTGCCTTGCAAGTGAATGATACTCGGCCAAAGGCCGAATTATACTCGAGTTTTTGCCTCGAATTAGGGTTGCATTTTATGTGTAATCTTCTTGTTAAGGAATAATTGTAACTTTCTCTCCATCCCCCCTATTGGTGTGAAACCACACCACCTTTCCCCCGCATGCGGGGGCACCGTTAGAAAGAAATAATGCAAACTTAAATATACAAAATAATTGAAAGTTAACATCATAAAAAAGCGGCTGTATTTAATTACATTATGAACATACTGAAATTAGATTTTAACATGAAGATGTAATATAACGGATGGTGCCCCCGCATGCGGGGGAAAGGTGGGGCATCGCACCAATAGGGGGGATGGAGAGAATTTGAAAGATATTCTTGCACTAGAAGATTCCATATAAAGTTTGTCAAATAAAAACAAATTAAATTTTGTTGTGCGAGAGGATGTGTTTTTGTTAAAATATAGGCATGAGAGAATCGGTGAAGACAACCAAACATATAGCAAAAGTATTGCGTAATAATATGACTTGGCAAGAGAATCGTTTATGGTATGAGTTCTTATGCAAATTGAACATAAGAGTAAGACGACAACATCGAATAGGAAGATATGTTGTAGATTTTTATTGCGAAAGAGCCAAAGTGGTAATAGAGTTGGATGGCTCTCAGCATTATGAGGGCTCGCAATATTACAAGGACAAAGAAAGAGATAGAGAAATAGAACTAAAGGGAATAATCGTTTTAAGATACAGCAATAAAGAAATTGAAGAGGCTTTTGAAAGCGTATGTGAAAACATAAAAGAAATATTGCAAAAACGCATTGGCGAAAAGGTTTATGATAAAACTGAGCTATTATCCAACACATAGAGGCAGCACCCCACTAACGGTGCCCCCGCATGCGGGGGAAAGGTGGTACATCGTACCAATAGGGGGACTCGATAGAAACGAAGAGATATTTTTTAAACAAAAAGATTACATATAAATGCAACCTTTTTTAAAAGCGGATACTTTTTCACCCCCTCGGTCGTCGAAGTGCGAGTGCCTGCTTTTGGACAATCCTGCTACGCAGGCTTGCCCTTATGTGACCCTCGACTTCTCCTCTCCCCATCTAACTCGCAAACTCGTTCGATGGGGGCCCCTTTTCGACCAGCTCCCTCCGTCCAGGGGGGAGCCACAATATGGTGACAATCTCAGCTTTCAAGTCTCCCCCGCCGAGGGGAGATAGGTGGGGCGGTACGCACCAAACGGGGGCGGAACTACAATCTCGCCAACGGCGATGCCCTAATTTTTCATTTAACATTTGGTGTTTGTAACAATGAAATTCGTTTGACAAATTATGTCATGTTTTAATACAATAAAAGTAACAAAATATTAAAAGGAGAAGAGAAATGAAAAAAGGGTTGATAAAGAGCATTGTTGCTTCAGTGTTTGCAGTACTTTCGTTTGTTGCGCTTGCTGTGCCATTTTTTGTTGGAATCAGCTCATTTAAGGGCCATAGCACATCGGCTTCGGGTTCTTTGAGTGACTGGACAAAATTTCTTGACAGTGGCGCTGAAAAGCTTGGACTCTGGAAACTTTCTGAAGTGCTCATGATCATTTTGCTAATCTGCCTTGTTGTTGCCATTGCCTTGGCTTTTGTAAGCGTTTGGGTTGACAACAAAATTGTGGCTGTTTTGCAAAAGGTATTTGCCATCGTTACCCTTGTGCTTTCTATTGTGTTCATCATCTGCTTCGTTGCAGGCGGACTTGTTTATGGTGCACAATATAGCGGCGGTGACTACTCACTTGTGTATCTTCCACATGCTGGGCCTGTTATGCTTGCCGTTACAGCACTTGTGGCAGCATGCCTGTGCTTGCCAAGAAAAGCAAAAGAGAAAAAAGCCTAAAAAGGCAAAGCTGGCCGACCGTTTGGTCGGTCTTTTTTTATGTAAAAATTTTTCCAAATTTTTATAGGCCGCCCCTATAAATTTGACACTGCTATGTTATAAAGATATAATAAAAATACTAACTAATATTTATTATATATAGGAGTACACAAGATGAAGAAACTGACCAAGAAACAGTGGCTGCTAGCGAGCCTCAGTATGGTCCTTGTGGTTGTGGTGGTACTAGCCATTGCACTGCCAGTCTATTTTTTTGTTGGCAAATGGTACTCGTGGCAAAAGTATGACGTCAGCAAGGTGACGGCCCTAGAATTTAGGCAGGGGCAAGAGGAGTTCAAGATCCTGCAGCTCACCGACACGCACCTGCAAAGCGAGGAGCAACTCGACTATGCCAGGGATTCTTTTAAGGAGCTTATCGACGCTGGCAATCCCGACATGATAGTCATCACCGGCGACTTTATTTGGAAAAAGCACACCAAAGAGCTTTTGCCAAAAGTGCTTGCCATGTTAGATGAGTTCAAGATTCCATATGCCTTTACCTATGGCAATCACGACCTCGAGGGCAACGCCAAGGTTAAAGACTTTTTAAAGGCCTTCAAAAAGTCCAAATATGGAATCTATGAGCGTGGACCCAAAAATGTAACCGGCAACGCCAACTATGCGATAAACATAAAAAAGGACGGCAAGATTGTATATTCGCTCATGATGCTGGACTCGCTTAGATACGCCAAGAGCTCGTCAAGCGTTCGCGGCTTTAACTATATCCACGACGATCAAGTGAACTACTACGCATGGAACATTAAGGGAGTGAGTGAGGCCGTTTATGGAGCATACGACCCAGCCAACGGCAAGGTTGTGCCATCGCTAATATTTTTCCATATTCCGCAGCTGCAATTCTTTGACCTTAGAGACAAGATTCTTGACTACTACACCGAAAACTCGCTCGAGCTTGGGACCGAAACTCCTTGGGGCGTGGCCACGCTCTCGGATGACGCTGAGTATGTAAACAATCCTAATGTCGACCGCAAGAGCGACGAGTGGCTTTATCCAGTTCAGTATACCAGTCTTATTGACATGGCCGCAAAACTGAGGAGCACCAAAGCTATGTTTGTTGGCCATTTGCATTATAACAGCGGATACTATAAATACTATAACAAACAGCAAGAATACGGCTTTGAGCTTGTGCACGGCACCAAGACACTTACAACTTCGCTCTACTGGGGCTGCGAAGAGGCACAAGACGAGACTAAAGTGGGCGGAACAATAATTTCTATCAAGGCCGACGGCAGCTACTCATATGAGCGTTTGGCTTCGACCATCTTTGCACCTGAATTTATGCATTAGAGGATAAAAATGGAAAAGAACTTAAAAAGATTTTTAATAAGCCTTTTGGTGGTAATAGCCCTTGTGCTGCCAATATCCTTGGCGCTGGGCCTCTCGAGGCGTAAAACTCCCGAAGCCAAGGCCTACGAGGTGGGCAGCTTTGAAGAGCTGAAGGCCACACTGGCTGAAGACGAGCCAAACAAGGAGATAACTCTCATGTCTAACCTTGTGTTTGGCGAAACATTAAATATCATTGGCAACGTCACCATTAATACGGCCGGCGAGTTTACCATAAAGAGGGATGCTGAATTTGACGGCAACATCTTCCACGTTGGTGAGGGCGCGCAGCTGACCCTTAGCACAACGGCCAGCCTTGTGTTTGACGGCGAGAACTCCGAAAAGACCACTCCGGCAATACTGTCCGAAGGCGAACTTGCCCTGGGAGAGGGTGTGGAGTTTGAAAACTTCATTAGCTCCGAAAGAGGGGTGGTCGTCTACAACAACGGAACATTAAACATGGCTGGGGCCAAGGTGCACGACAATGCGTTAAAAGAGGGCGTGACCGACCGCTGGGGCATATTATATAACAATGACGGCTCGGTTTTCAATATGACCTCGGGTGAGTTTTACCAAAATAAGGCATCTGGCACTGGACTACTCTTTATAAACAACAATGTCACTGCCAGCATTACCGGCGGTAAAATTTACAAAAACCAAGTTACAGGCGGCGGTGCAGCAATCATCTATATAAAGAGTGCGTCGGCCAATTTTGGTGCTGTGCAAATTTATGAAAACACTGGCACCTACGGGGCAGTGCATGCCAACAACAATGCCGTTGTAACTATCGACGGGGCCGAGATAACAAGAAACACTGCCACCACCTATGGTGCAGGAGTTAGGCTTGATGAAACTGCACAGGTCACTCTTAAGAGTGGAAAGATAAACGACAACATCTCCACCAACAGCGGTGCCGGCGTGTTTGTTGACGACATGGCAGTCTTCACCATGGAAGGCGGAGAGATTAAGAATAATCACACAACTGCCTCTACGGCAAACGGCGGCGGAATTTTGAATAAGTCGGTTACCATAATTAAAGGCGGGGTCATTGAGGGCAACCATGCAAATGCTCGTGGCGGCGGTGTTCATAGCTATAAAGGGGAAGCCCCTAGCAACCAAAACCCAATATTGACCATTACTGGCGGAAGCTTTATAAATAACCAGGCCGGCGAATATGGTGGAGCTCTTAGCTATACCTCAAAGGCCTCCATTTCGGGAGCAACCTTCACGGGTAACATCTCGACAAACAATGGCGGCGGAATATATGTTGGAACAGACAGCGAGTCAACCATCACGGGCTGCACATTTACTAGCAATCACACAAATAGCAATGGCGGCGTATGCGTTGTGGATGACTGCACCTTCACATCAAACGAGGCCAAGAATGGTGCAGGGCTATATGCTTTCAGCACTAGTCTTACCATAAAAAGCAGCAGGTTTAATTCTAACACTGCAACTTCTAATGGCGGGGCAGTAGGTTTGTCTGACACATCTAAGGTAATCTTGGAAGGGAATGTTTTAAATGAAAACAGTGCTGCAAACGGTGGCGGACTGTATGCCCAAAGCTTGAGCCTTTTGGTTAAAGGCACTCAGTTTTTGTCTAACACCGCAACTTCTAACGGCGGTGGGGCGGCGTTTACCAGCACTTCGAATGTTGTTATGCAAGAGTGCACCATAGATAGCAACAACGCTAAGAACGGCGGTGGAATTTGGAATCAATCGACTAGCCTTGTTGTAAATGGTGGTACTATTACAAAAAACAACGCATCGTCAACAGGCACCGGTGGTGGCGGCGGAATATACCTTGACAACAATAAAGGTGCAACTGCCGATAAAATAACTTTGAATAATGTAAATGTAACTCAAAACACAGCTACAAACCGTGGTAAAGATATTTATGTCGACTCCAATGCTGATGGTGATGCCAACAAAACTGTGGCCATCATAAACGGCGGAACATTTGGAGATATTGGAGTTAGATATTCGGTTTTAAAGATGGGCGGAGATGTTACAATCACTGAGTATGTAAAGTTTTGGTCAACCAAGAAGGCTGCGCACGAATATCTTGAGATAACCAAAGAGATAGAAAAACCATTTTTAATTTCAGCTGCCACATATGCATACTCGGTCGAGACCGAATCTAGCAATAACTGGCTGGTTAGATTTACTGCCGACGACCCATGGTCAAATATCTACAGCCAGGCCAGCAAAATTTCTCTTGAAGGCCCTGATGGTAAGAAGGATGAGGTTTTCAATGTCGTAAATGGCAAAATACTAATGCAAAAACTAACCCACAAGATTACCATTGAGGGAGAACTTGCAATCGACGTGGCCACTCATGCGGCAAACGGCAGCCAGGTTACATTTAAGGCCTTTGAGGACTATTACTCCATTTCAAATGTAAAAGTGACCTATGGCGACAATAACGAAGTGACCGTTAGCGAGGCCAATGGGCAGTACAGTTTTACCATGCCAGACGCCGACGTTACAATAACCTATGAGCTAACAAAACTTGACCTTGAGCTTGTCATAGATGAGTCGGTGCAGGGAGTTGTAAGTGCAAACGACACCTACAACTTTAAAGAAGATGTTGTGGTGACTGTTCTAAGCCAGCTCAACAAAAAGCTTATGACCTTGTTTGTCGACCTTGGAGGCGGCAAGCAAATGGAGATAACCGACACCTTAACATTTAGAATGTTTAAGGGGGCAAGGATATTTGGTACCACCAAGGGCTACCACAATGTGTCAGTTCAACAAGACGAAAAGGCCGAAGTGACTTTCACCGGCCTTGAACAGGAACAAGGGCAATACAGGGGCTACGAGAGCGAGCAGGTTGAGTTCACCCTAAGCGTGGACAACACCGGGGACAATAGCCGATATGTCCTTACCGAAGTGTATTACCTTGACAATAATGACGAAAAAGTCATTCTCACCGAAAGCAATGGTAAATACACCTTTACAATGCCAGCATATGACGTTGAAATAAAATTCACTTTTGAGGACCTTTTGGCCGACGGCCAAAAGGCAGTTTTTGTTGGCACTGAAGAGCAATTAAATGAAGCACTAGCCACGGCGGGAAAACTGGTGGTTGTATATAAGCCAATAACCATAACCCACACCATTTCTCTTGGCCATGGCGAGTTCACCATAATAGGAATTAAAGATGGCGCACTTGTTCGAGACAGCCAGTTCAAGGGTGACTTCTTTGTGGTTGACTTTAAGACCACACTAAACCTTGGCGTTGAGGGCGTTGTGCAGTATAGCCTCGTTATCGACGGCAACAACATCGAGGGCGTCAATGCTTCGCTTATCACTGTTTTAAACAATGGAATACTTAATATCTACGACGGAGTTAAACTGGTTAACAATATAATTTCTTCAAGAAACTACGCCTTTGACAGCGGCTACGGCAATGAAAATTGCGGCGGCGGCGCCATCTTCAACCACTTCGGGCAGGTAAATATGTTTGGTGGCGAGATTTCCAACAACCAGACTACCGGCAAACTGACCGGAGCAGGGGTGTTCAACTATGGAGCCCTCAACCTCTACGGCGGCACAATCAAAAACAACACCACAACCGAGGGCAATGGTGCGGGCGTGTATAACGGCAAGAGCTTAACCATTGAGGGCGGAACCATTGAGGGCAACACCATAACTGGCGACGGCTACGGTGCCGGCGTATATGTGGCCACATCAAAATATGCTCATATGTTCATGCGTTCGGGCCTAATTAAGGGCAACACTTCACCAAGAAGCGGAGCCGGCCTATTCATAAGTTCGCTAAGTTCGGTATTTATAAATGGCGGAACTTTCGAGAGCAACCAAAGTACGCTGTATAACGGCGGAGCCATAAACAGCCGCGGAAACCTCTATATCTACGGCGGAGAGTTTAAAAACAATACAGCTGTAGGCATGGGCGGAGCAATTTATCAATATGTTGAGGTCATGGCCATTCATGGCGGAACATTTACCGGCAACACAGCGGCAAATGGCGGAGCAATTGCCTTTGGCGAGGGCTGCATTGCCACCATCGATGGCGGCGAGTTCTACGGAAACATCGCAACCAATCGTGGCGGAGCAATATATCTTGTTGGAAATAAAGAACTGGAAATTCCAACCACGGTCACAATAACTGGCGGCAACATCCATGATAACACCTGCAAGAACGGAGCAGCCATTGCCATCCAGTATGCAATATTGCAGCTTGGCGGGCAGGCACAAATTAGCGGTGACATAAAGCTTGTTGCCAACACGGTTGAAAACTATGCATTTATCCGCTTTATAAGTGACTTTGCCGAGGGAACAACATTTACCCTGTCGCCAATAGGCTACGGCGATGCCGACATTTTAAAGAGCTTCATAAGATTCGAGGGCGTAAACCCTGAAGACCTGCTAGACAACATTGTCATCGGCAATGCTGACTATGCAGCCAAAGTAGAAGACGGCCACATTGTGGTATACCAAAGAGAAGAGGGGGACAACTAAGATGAAAAGACTAATTAGCATGGTAGTTTTTGCGGCCGTGTCGGTGACATTGTCGCTGTCGGGTGTGATATCTTACTTCACCTATGTAAACCCAGCTACCACGGCGGCCAATGTGGTAAAATATCTCACCTTTGCTGATGAAACCCACGAAGAAACTGACGTTAAAGTGGAGGTCTACGCAAGAGCCTACCACGACACCGAACATGAACCAGTGTTTGCGGTGTGTGAACTGGTAAACAAGACCATAGACTACCGCAAAAAGCACCCCGAGGCCACCGATATGACCATAGACTCGGCCTTCTATAGGGTGGAGTATGACACCGCCTGCTACTACAAAAAGGGCAGCCGCAACTATGGCAAGATGACTATTCTTAAAAATAAGGACTACACCGACGACTGCGAAAGAGTTTTGTATAGTTTTGTTAAGGCTGCCCAATACGGCATTCACACAAGGCTGATGTGGCACATCGAGAAAGGCCTAGACAAGAGGCCAATAACCGAGTATTTCGACCAGTATCTTGATGAGCCTTGCATAACCGACCCAACCAAGACGGTAGGGGACTTTCTTGAATACAAACACTGTAAATGGCCAAACAGCGGAATTAGCCAAATGCACAACAAGCAAGTTATAGTCAGCAACTACCTCGACTATGACGGCAAGGAATATGACGGGGCTGTCTACAGCGCCACCAGCAATGTGGACACCCACCGAACTTCCAACCTGCCAGTGTTCTACAAAGACTGGGCACACACCGGCTTTGTGGTATCGGGGCACCCATATGTCTACGAGAGCAACAAAAAGTATTTTGACATCTGCTTTAGGCACGCCGACAATCGCTTTGAGTTTGCCAACGAAGTGTTTGAGCTGCACAACAAAGGCAATTTGCTTGAGGGTGGACTAAACTATGTCGACGAGAATTTTGAGTGCTTTTTTACCCCACTTTCGCAGGAAGGGGCAGCCAACACCTACAGCGTTGAGGACAACCCACTAGCTAGGTATGTTGAAAAGCTTAACGACTGCACCGGCCGAATTGAATGCTTTTTGAATTTGTATTTCATTGCTGACGACCCACTTATCCACAGGGTAACCGAAAGAATTAACGATGCCTTTAAAAACAATACGAACGACGGCAACCTGTTTGGAATTGTGGAAAACACCAGCCTTACCACCGAAAGTGCACTCTATCCAATGTTTACCGAAATTGGCGACGTCACTCTTCACAAGATGACCCACGCCAAAGACAGCATATTCTACTATGGCGACACCAACGAATATGTGGTGATCACGGGCAGCGCAAACTGGGGGCTATCCAACTTCTATGGGCAAAGCAACACTATTATGGTGTTTAAAGAAAAGGGCGATGACCACCAAATTTACGATTGCTTTAAAACCAATTATTATAGAACAGTAGAGGCGAAGAAGTAGTATGAAAAAAGTATTTAATTATATCTTCGAAAAACAACAAACTATCGACTATGTGTTCTGCCTTTTGGCCCTGCTCACTTTGCCAGCTGTGGCCGCCGTGTTCAACCTTAACGCCCTTTCGGCCATCACCGGCATTGTAATGGTCTTTGCAGCCACCAATGTCTATAAAAACTACAGCCTTGGCTACGGTCTTGCCATAGCTGCCATCGGGCTGTATGCCTATCAGCTCTACACCTACGGCCTGACTGGCAACATGCTTATTCTTGCCGGAATTATTGCACCAGTTCTTATCTACAAAATTGTGGCCTTGCACGTGGCAAAGGTGGGGGAGCCTTCAAAATTGAGCAAGTGGGACTACATCATCTATGGAGCCATAATCCTTTTGACCGCCTATCCTTTCTACCTGCTCATGATCTCCATGAACTCGTATATGCCAATACTTGAGGCCATCGACCTGTCAGTGGCCCTCGTTGCAGCCTTTTTACTGGTTCGAGGCTACAATTTTGCGAAATATTTGCTCATTCCAATTTTTATCTCGCAACTGGTTGTAATTATTTTGCAAATGGTGGACATCGACATCACTCGTGCCTGCGTCATGCTTGGCCTGCTGATCACCATTGTCTACCAGTCCATAAAGTTCTTTGGTGAGCTTGGCGAAAGGTATAAGGTCTATCGTCAAAGCCATCCAAAGGCTGAAAAGCCGAAAGCTGAGAAAAAAGAAAAAACAACTAAAAAGGCAAAAGTAAAAGCCGAGAAAAATGCATAAAACAAAGAAAACCACGGATTATCCGTGGTTTTCTTTTATCTATTATTCCACTGTAACGCTTTTGGCAAGGTTGCGTGGTTTGTCGGGGTTATAGCCAAGAGCTCGGCAGACCAAAAAGGCAAGGGATTGAAATGGTATTATCGACACAAGGCTATACTCGGCCTCGTCTTTTAGAGTGGGCAGGGGGATAAAGTAGTCGCAGTCGCATTTTTCAAAGTTTGAGGGTGCAACCAATATGACCTTGCCCCCACGGGCCTTGACCTCGGTGGCGTTGGCCATGGTCTTTTTGTATAGGTCTTGATTTGTGGCAAAGACCACCACCGGAGTGCCTTTGTCTATAAGGGCCAGCGTGCCGTGCTTTAGCTCGCCGGCGGGGTAGCCCTCGGCACTCTTGTAGGTTATCTCTTTAAGCTTTAGTGCAGCCTCTTGGCTGGTCACGCTGTCCAGTCCCCGACCAATAAAAAACACTCTTTGGGCGGGCAAAATTTCGCTTGCAAGGCGGGAGTAGTCGCCAAGCAATCGCTCGGCCGCCTCGGGCAAATGAGACAGCGAGAAGATGTCAAAATCCTCTTGACTGAGGTATCTGGCCAGGGTGTAGAGGGTGAGTATTTGTGCCACATAGGCCTTGGTGGATGCTACGGCCAGCTCCACACCAGCACACACCGGAAGATAGGCGTCGCACTCGCGCGCAAGGGCGCTGTGCTCGGTGTTGGTGATGGCCAAGGTCTTTAAGCCCAGCTTTTTAAAGATGGGCACGCACCCGAGGGTGTCGGCCGTCTCTCCGCTTTGGCTTACTAGTATGGCCAGGGTGTTTTTAAAGCAGGGGCGAGAGTATTTCAGTTCGCTGGCAATGTAGGCGTGGGCGGGCATGTTCAGCCTTTCTCCAAGCACCTTTGCTCCAAATAGGCAGGCGTGGTAGGCCGTTCCGCAGCCCACAAGGGCAATGTTGTCCACCCCCTCAAACAGCTTTTTCATAGGCGTGAGCAAGTCCTCTTTTGCATAGCGCGAAAGAAAACTTCTCATTATTATTGGTATCTCGTTTATTTCCTTTTCCATGTAATATTCATAGCCATTAAGCGAGATCGATGTCTCATCTTTTTCTAGTTCACAAAAGGAAATGTCAATTTTTTTGAGCTGACTGTCATAAAGCTCAATTTTGTCCTCGGTCACCATGGCAATTTCGCCCTCTTTAAGGGCGTAAAACTCCTTGGCAAGGCCAATAAAGCACACCACGTCCGAGGCTATCATGTTGCCCTCGGTGGTCACTGCAATATACAGCGGCGAGTGCCTGCGGGTGGCCAAAATAACCTTCTCTTTAAATAGCACGCCAAGGGCAAAACTGCCCTCAAGCCGTTTAGTAGCCTTACTTAGCTTTTCTAGCGGGCTGCCGCTCTCATGGGCGATGAGCGACGCCACCACCTCGCTGTCGGTCTCGCTTTTAAAGCCAATGCCGCATTCAGCGAGGCTAGTCTTTAAGCTTTGGTAGTTTTCAATAATGCCGTTATGCACCAGGGCAAGGCTGCCGTCGTAGGACAGGTGCGGGTGGGCGTTTTCTTTGGTGGGCCCGCCGTGGGTGGCCCAGCGCGTGTGGGCAATCACCAGTGGGCAGTCAAAATCTTTGGCAAAGTCTTCTATATTTTTAACCGAGCCGGTGGTTTTAAAAATCTCAATCTCGCCATCAGCAAGACCGGCCATACCGGCAGAGTCGTATCCTCGGTAGTCTAGTTTTTCAAGTGCCTTGTAGCAATTTTTGCCCGACGACGGGCTGGCAAGGCAGGCTATTCCACACATTATGCCTCCGTATTTTCAAGCGAGAGTATGACCTCGGCCAAATAATCGGCCAGCGCCATACTGCGGCTTTTTGAAAGACTTTCTATCATTATTCTTATCTTTGGCTCGGTTCCCGACGCCCGCACAAGCACCCTGCCGCAACCGGCCAGCTCCTGCTGAACCGAGGCAATGGCGTTTGTTAGAACCTCGCTGCCAAGCACTCGCAGCTTGTCGCTCACAACCAGGCTTTTTATGACCTGCGGATAGAGGTCGACATGGCAAAATTCTTCAAGGTCCTTTTGAGCCTCTTGCATATAGCAGCAAAGAAGCAAGGCAGTCAAGAGCCCGTCGCCCGTGCGAAGATATTTGGAGATTATCATATGCCCCGACTGTTCGCCCCCAAGCGATAGACCCTCTTTGTTCATGGCGGCTGCCACATACTTGTCGCCAACGTCGGCGCGAAGAAGTTTTATGCCGTACTTTCCAAGCTCAGCTTCCACCCCCATATTGGTAAGGCTGGTTCCAACCACTGTGTTATGGTTTAGCTCGCCGCGGGCAAACAGACATTTTGCAAGGGTGGTCAAAATCTTGTCGCCGTCAACCACTTGGCCGCTTTTTGTGACCGCAATAATCCTGTCGGCGTCGCCGTCAAAGGCCAGCCCGAAGTTAGCTGAATATTTTTTAACCTTGCTGGCTAGCACTTCGGGGTATAGCGAGCCGCAGTGGTCGTTTATTTTCTTTCCGTTCTTGGTGCAGGCCGACTTAATCACCGTCGCCCCGAGTTTTTTAAACAGGGCAGGGGCCAGCTTATAGCTTGCGCCGTTTGAACAGTCCAAAACTATTTTTAGCCCGTCAAGGCGGCAAGAAGCCGTCTGCAAAAGAAAAGAAAGGTATTTCTTTTTTAAGTTTTCATCTCTTTTAAAAGTGCCAATCTTGTGGCTTTGCAAATGCACGGGCAAAATGAGCCCGCGCTCCACCTTTTCTTCCTCGCTCTTTTCCAGCTTTTCGCCCTTACTAGAAAAAATCTTTATTCCGTTATACTCGGCTGGGTTGTGGCTGGCTGTAAGCATAATGCCATAGTCAAAGCCTAAGGTCTTAGTGAGGTAGGCCACGGCGGCTGTGGGCAAAATTCCGGCGTCCACAACCTGTGCTCCTCCGTCTATCAGTCCGGCAGCAAGGCTCATCAAAAGAAAGTCCCCCGTGGTGCGGGTGTCCTTGCCAATAATAACCCTTCCGCCCGGGCAGAGCCGAGAAAGTGAGTTGCCGCACTTGTAGGCCACGTCGTGGTTTAGATCAATGTTGACCACACCCCTAAGGCCGTCAGTTCCAAAGAAAATTGACATGTTATTCTCCCTTTAAGTAGTCCTTGGCACGGTTTGGTTTTTTGACCATGCGCGAGCGGCCGATGACAAAATCCCCGTCATCAACATCGCTGTCCACCGTGGTGCCGGCACATATAAAGGCCTTTTCACCAACGGTAACCGGGGCAATGAGGTTGACCGAAGAGCCAACAAAACTGCCCTTTTTTATCCGCGTTCGGTTTTTCACCTTGCCGTTATAGTTTACAAAGACCACCCCGCAACCGATGTTTACATCTTGCTCGATGTCGGCGTCGCCAATGTAGCTTAGGTGGCTGGCCTTGGTCTTGTCTCCAACATTGCTGTTTTTAACTTCGACAAAGTTGCCTAATTTGCAGCCGCTGCCAATTTTTGTGTTTGGCCTAAGATGCACAAATGGGCCAATAGAGGAATTTTCTCCCACCACCGAGTCCTCGATGACCGAATAAAAGAGCTTGGCATTTGACATGATGCATGAATTTTGAATATAGTTGCCCACGCCAATGACCGCACCCTCTTCGATAATCGAGTCGATGATGACATTAAAAGGATAGATTATGGCCCCCTTTTTTATTGTCGTGTCGCCGATAATGTAAATATTTTTCTTGTCAACAATGGTGTAGTCCATAAGAAATCCCTTTAATACTATATATTATGCAAGGTAAGTGAAAAGTGATTGATTCCGCATCGCTTGCGATGCGGCTCACCTCGCCGCACCTAAGGCGAATATGATAACAAGAGCGTCGAAAGAAGAACGCTGGCAACCATATAGGTTAGCCAGCAA
>CANQUB010000016.1 GCA_947626955.1 uncultured Clostridia bacterium
CGGGTGTTCGGTAGACCTGTTTGGTCACCAAATACCCGCTTTCGACGCTATTGTTATAAAGGTTGCCTTAGGTGCGGAGATTAGGGACGCATCGCTTGCGAGGCGAAACTAACCATTTGGACCTTCGGGCCAAGTATAATTCGCTCGCATGGCGAGCGAGTATAATTTATCAAAGCGGCAGCACTGTCGGCTCGGCGTTTACTTTCTCCTTGGCAAACGCCCCTAGGTCACCGCGAATATCTATCTCGGTCATATGCTTGTCGGTATAGACAATTCCCTTGTTGATTATCCCCCGCCCAAAGCGTGAGCGAAGATTCTCAACAGTCTCCTCCAGCTTTTGCAATTTGTCTCTACCGTTAGAGTTTTCATAAAAGTCTATTTGTTCTTCGTCGGTGAAGTCACAAAGGCTGATGCCCAGCCCTCGCACAAGCCCCTCGCTCCACGAAAAATTTTTCTTGAAGAGCTTGAAAGCTGCCTCGGCCACCTCACTGCTTATGGCTGTGGCACGAACTTTGCACATACGCACTTTGCTGGTGAGCTGGTTTGAAACAACATACAAACTTACCGTCCTGGCTCGCGAAAAGCCATAGGCTCGCATTCTTGAGCAAACACTCTCGGCTAGTAGCAGCAATAGTGCGTACACATCGTCATCGGTCTTGACGTCTCGGTGATAAGTAAGGCTGTTGCCCACCGACTTTATCTCCTCATGCTCCTCATATTTTCGCACGGGCGATTGGTCCATGCCTTGGGCGTATTCATACAGCACCTCTCCCCACTTGCCAAGCTTAGACCTTAAGAGCCGAATGCTAGAGTTAGCAATATCTCCAATGGTGTTGATATTTAGCTTTTTAAGCTTTTCTTTGGTGGCACGGCCCACATACAAAAGGTCTCCAGCCGGGAGCGGCCACACGACCTCTTTATAGTTTTTTTCGCTAATGACAGTTATGGCGTCGGGCTTTTTTAGGTCGGAGCCAAGCTTGGCAAAGACCTTGTTGAAGCTTACCCCTATTGAAACGGTTAGGCCAATTTCCTCTTTAACTCGCCTTCTAATCTCGTCGGCAATTAAAAATGGATCTCCCCCGCACTTTGGCGAGGAAGTCACGTCCAGCCAGGCCTCGTCTATGCCAAAAGGCTCGACCTGGTCGGTATATTCGAGGTATATTCTTCTCACCGCACGTGAATATTTAAGATACATTTCATGCCGAGCCTTAACGCACACAAGGTCGGGGCAAAGCCTTTTTGCCTCAAAGAGCACCATGCCTGTCTTTATGCCCAGTTTTTTAGCAATGAGGTTTTTGGCCAGCACAATGCCATGCCTTTCAGCACTGTCGCCACAGACCACAACAGCCTTACCTTCTAGCGACGGGTCCAAAAGGCACTCGACCGAGGCGTAAAAATTATTTAGATCGGAATGAAGTATGGCTCTCATACTTTTATTATACTCGAACATATGTTCGACGGCAAGCATTTTTATAATTTTTGTGCAAGTTTTACGGCTATAAAATTTCTTTAAAATTTTATTTTGGGCTACAAAAAGATTTTCTTTTTAAAAAAGGTTGTGTTATAATAGCATAAAAGATGGAGGAAAGTGTATGGAAAACTATGTTGCCAACTCTTTTGATAAGAACTACGCAGCTGCGTGGAGCATGGACCAAGGAGGTTTCTCGGCTGGTCTTGCTCAAAACCTTTTAAACTACCTAAAAAAGAATAAGATCAACGCAAAGTCTTGCCTTGATATTTGCTGTGGTACTGGCGAGTTTTTGGGATATTTCGCAAAGGCTGGGCTAACCTGTGCCGGCACCGAAATTGCCAAGAGCATGGTGGACTTTTGCAAAGAGAAATACCCTACCCAAAGCTTTACCCTGACCAAGGCCATATATGACCTGCCAGTTAAGGGCAAATTCGATGTTATAACCTGCAACCACGACATGGTCAACACCATTGAGCGTTTTGTGGACTGGCAAAAGCTTTTTAAAGAGGTTGAGGACCACCTCACTCGTGACGGCGTGTTCATGTTCGACTACTACACCAAGACCAAGCTTCAAAACTGGAACGAGGTCACCTATGAAGAGAGCGACAACATGGACCATGTTTCGGCCATTAGAAAAGGCATGGACAACAAGTGCATTATGAACGAAGTTTACTACATAAAGAACGACGACGGCACCTACAACAAGACCTTCGACGTACAGGTCGAGGCCTACTTCGAAAACGATGAAATTGTGGCCGCTCTAAATAAGGCTGGCTTTAAGCACGTAACCCTTTGCAACTTCTCGCTTGAGCCCGCAACCGACACTGCAACTCGCAACCGCATACACGTTATAGCACGAAGATAAAACCTGCCAGCAATCGCTGGCATTTTTTTTGAATAAAACTTTCTTAGTGAAACATAATATGCATATGAAATTTTTATGCTTATTGTTTCTCCTATTAAACACGAGAGTCCCTGTTATGAAGTTTGACAACCTATTAGACTGCTTTAACCATGTTTCTTCAATAACTGTCATCGAAGAAAACCAGCAAACAATCACCCACCCCAGTGAAGAAAAATTTGAAAGTATCATTTCAGCCTTAAAAGAGATGACCGAGTATTCACACGAGATGCCGGCCTTTGGCGTCAGCATAGATGAGCTCACCAAAGAGGACAAGAAGAGCGGAACATGGATTGAACTGGAATTTGGTCAGCCTTGTTCGCACGACGCCATGAGTTTTGACGCCCTGCTAATAAAGGTTGAGCCCTCAAATTACGGCTTTAACCTCATTCGCCGCAACGCCGGCAAATATGAGGGCCGCTGCTTTTATATTAGCCTTGAGGGCAATATGGAAAAGCTTGCCGCTGTATTATAAAAAGGCCGTAAGGCCTTTTTATAATTATACTCGCTCGCAATGTGAGCGAATTATACTCAGCCTTACGGCTGAATTATACTCGGCCTTTGGCCGAATGATACTCGCCATGCTTTGCATGACGAATTATGGAATGTTTTTTATTTTACTAAAAGATTACATATAAATTGCAACCCTAATTTTTCATTTTTCATTTTTTTAGGACCAATCATCTCGTTTTTGCGGTGAAGCACAGACACAGGTTTCCCGGGCCGCCATGAGCACCAACCACTGTGCCAAGATAGTTTATGCAAAACTCACAGTCTTTAAAGCGTGAGTCTTTTTTTATCTCGTCCCGAATATATTCGGCGTCGGCCAGCTTGTCGCCATGCAAAATATAGACATATGGGCTGGTAAAATTGTAATTCTCCTTGAAAAGCTCGACCAGTCGCATTAGTGCCTTCTTTCGTGAAATGACCTTTTGCTTCATGGCGAATTTGCCTTCGTTGTTGCAGTAAATTATGGGCTTTATCTGGAGAATTGTTCCAAGCACAGCCAAAATTTTCGAGCACCTGCCGCTCTTTGCAAGGGTCTTTAAGTCCTCGGGAGTGAACAGCAGCATGGTATGCGTTTTAAGCTCTTCGGCAAACTTTACAAGATCCTCTATTCCCATTCCCTCGTCCATCTTTCTAATGACTTCACGAAGGATTATGGCCTGCGCGCCCGAGCCGGTCAAAGTGTCGACGACGTAAACCTTGTTTGGGCCTTGTTCGTTCACTCTTTCGGCAGCATCTTTGGCACATTTGGCCGTTCCGCTCAGCCCGCCCGTAAAGGCAAGGTGCAACACATCGCCCTCTTTTGCAAGCTCACTAAAATAATTAAAAAACTCCTGCTCATTGATAAGGCTGGTTTTAAAGACATTGCCATGTCGAATCTTGTCGTAAAACTCGGTTATGGTGAGGTTTGGGTTCTCCTCTCCCGTGGTTACGTTAAGCACATTTATATTTATTCGCCTAACCGACCACTTGTCAAGCTCTTCATCGCTGATGTCAGTGGTGTTTTCAACTGATAATATTATTTTCTTCATTTTCGTCTCCGTGTTATAAAAAACTACATTATCTAGTATTAAAAACCATTTTATACAATCTTTTATATTATGTCAATCATATAAAAGGTTTTACAAAACAAATTTTGTATGATAAAATAAGTTTATAGAAAAAAATGGGGTATGAAAGTGACTGTTAACCAGCTGAAAAACGCCTTTGCCACCTATCATCTTCCTAGACTTAGCGAGATACCCGACCTTGATTTATACATGGACCAGGTCATCCTCTATGTTAGGAAGCATTTTTCCTTGTTCCCATATTCTAGTGCCGAAAACTTTATCACCCCATCCATGATCAATAATTACGTAAAAAGCGGGCTCATCCCTGCCCCAATCGGCAAAAAGTACGGCCGAAGGCATATTGCCTACATTCTTGCTGTGTTCTTTCTAAAGCAGGTGTTTTCGCTAGAAGAGGTCAAGGCCTTTATCTATCTTCAAACCAAAGCCACAAGCGAAGCCGAAGCCTACGAAATGTTTTGCGACTTTTTAGAAAATGAGCTAAAGAACTTTGACCCCGAGGGTGGCAGGTCTCCCCTTACGCTTAGCACCGAGGCCGAGCTTTCCATGTTTCATGCAATAAAGTCCATTGTCAATAAGCTATACTCGCAATCGCTGATGAAAAATTTAATTTTGAAATAAGTCTAAAAATTGTTTAACAAACTAGATTAAATATTGTATAATACAATCAGTAAGGCACCATGGGTTTGCCCCCCTCATCTAAACTCATGATGTCTTGTAGCCTATCAGGGCTACGGAAAAAGCCATCGTATGATGGCTTTTTTGTTTTGGTTCCGCATCGATTGCGATGCGGCCCATATAACCGCACCTAAGGCAACCTTTATAACAATAGCATCGAAAACCGATATTCGGTGACCAAACAGGTCTACCAAACATCAGTTTTCTTCGCTCTTGTCATAAAATCTTGCCTTATCTGCTGCTTTACAAGCCGCTTATGTCCTTTTTGTTTACATCGTTTTTAGGCGTTAGCAAGCTTCAAGTTCAAAAAGAGCGGTTAGCTTGTTGCTAACCGCTCTTTTTGAAATGGGAGCGCGAGGGGTGATGACCCCTCGCATTATAATACTAGAACATTACCTTTTCGGGTTTTACATACTTGTTTTTCTTAACTTTGATCTTGCGTTTGGCGAATTCTTTATCGATAATTTTTTCGAGCTGTTTTATGGCTTTATGAATGTCATCGGTGTAGATGATGTAGTCATAGAACTTGCTTTGAGCGTTTTCGTAATCCACCCTGTCATGCAGGCGGATATTGATGGTGTTTTCGCTCTCACCTCTCTCACGCAGTCGGTCAAAGAGTATCCCGCGGTCCTTAACAGTGACATAGATTCCCACGACGTCGAGTTCAGGATTGGCCTTGAGCTTTTTGTAGCTGTCCACATCGACGTCTTTTATGGCCACGCCGCCGCCGGCGATGGCGTTTTTGTAGGAATCTAAGCCGGTGCCGTAGTACTGCTGGTCCTTATGCACGCGGTTGTATTCAAGGAAAAAGCCCTCGGCAATCTTATCCAAAAATTGCTGCTGTGTCATGTAGATATAGGTGCCGGCCACCTCACGCTGACGGGTTTTACGGGTGGTGTAGGACTGCACCTTGTTAATGTTTGGAAAGATGGATGTCGCGCTGTACAAGAGCGGGGTTTTGCCCGAGCCCGACGGGCCCGAAATTACAATAAACATAGTTTCTTCCTTTGTCTTTTTATTTTTTATATCAGTTTCTCATATTGCTTTAGGAGCTGGCCATAAAGCTCGAATGCTCCCTGCAGCGTGCTTGGGTCCTCAAGGTCGACATCAAGGCCACGCAGAAGGTCAAGCGGGTCAACGCTGCTACCCGCACTCAAAAAGCCGATGTATTTTTTCACATATTCCTTGTCGCCCGAGACCAACCTTTGGGCAATGGCGCAGGCCGAAATGAAGCCGGTGGCGTATTTGTACACATAGTACGGGCTGTAGAAATGCGGTATCCTACTCCACTCGTATTTACTGAACGGGGTCTTCTTGGCCACGCTGCCAAAATACAGAGCCTGCAGCTCTTCATACTTTTTGTTGAGGTCATCGGCCACCAAAGTCTTGCCGGCTTCGTTTGAGGTGTAGACATAGTGTTCAAACTCGGCAAACATGGTTTGGCGATAGATGGTGGTATAGAACGAGCGCAGCAGCGAGTTTAGATAATACAATTTCTCCTGCTTGTTCTTGGCGTTCTCGGTCATATAGAGAGCCAGCAGCACCTCGTTTACAGTTGATGCCACCTCGGCCACCATAATGCTCGGATCGGCCTTGCTCATTGGTTGGTTTTTGTCCGAGTATACCGAATGCATGGCATGGCCAAGCTCGTGGATGAGGGTGCTCATGGCGTTGTAGTTGTCGGCATGGTTCAAAAGTATGTATGGATGCACGCCATAGACCCCGAGGTTAAAGCCCCCGCTGCGCTTGGCTGGCTTTTCATAGACATCTATCCACCCGCTAGACAGGGCAGTTTTGATGTTTTTCAAATAGTCCTCGCCCATGACGCACAGGGCCTTTTGTATGGTCTCGGCCGACCTCTCGTAATCGAATTTTTGCGAGCTATGGCCAATTTTTACATAGTTGTCAAAATAGTAGTAATCTTTGAGCCCCAAAGCCTTTTTAGACAGCTTTTCAAATTTATAGAAGAGCGGCAAATTCTTATGCACGACATCAAACAGTGAGCCCAGCACCTGCAAGGTGGACTTGTCCCCCGTTGAGCGCATTTCAAACACGCTGTTGTAGTTCTTGAGCCTTGCAAAGAATATGGTCTCCTTAACGTCGGCCAAATACAGGTCGGCAAGCGTGTAGTTAAAGTTTTTGTAAGCCTCGTGGGTGTTGTCGTAGGCCTGTTTTCGCACGCCTTGATCGGAGTTTTCTATCATGGCCGAATAGGTGGCATGGGTCAACTTTTTGGCCTTACCCTTAACCATGACCGGCTCAAACTTAAGGTCGATGTCGTCGAAGGAGTCAAAGACGTTGCTGGCCATGCCAAACGACGGGTTCATGTTTAAAGCAGCCTGCACCTTTTCTTCGAGAATATGCTTTTTGTTCTCAACCAGCTTTTCTATGCTGCGGTCATAGTCCTTAAACTCGGGCATCTTGGCAAGCGAGAGCAAAAACTGGTCATCGTTTTGAACAAGCTCGGGCCCGATAAAGGCCAGCTTTGGGCCAATCTCGGTGCTGAAGTTTTCCATATCCCCCAGCATCTTGGAGGCAAATGCGTCTTTGCCGTTTAGGTTCTTTCTTAAATAGGCATAGCTAGACAGCCTCTCGCCCAACTTGTCCACTTCGGTGCTGGCGGTGTAGTAGCGAAGGATGTCTTCCTTGTTGTTTAACTTGCCGCGGAAGCTTAAAAATTCTCGCTCCTTGGCCTTGTATATTTCAAAGGCCTTTAGGGCCTCTTCTTCGGTTTTGTATAGATCTTTCAGGTTCCAATCGTATGTAAGTTCCATAAAGTACTCCTTGACTAAAGTATATACAAAACTAGAGTTTTTATCAAACAAAATTGCCACCAAAATAAAATTAAAACAAACCAATGTGCAGCCTGCATAAAACCTTGGCCATGCATCCATACTAAAACTAACAAAACATGGAGGGAGATTATGATTATTGCAAACATCATCATGCTATCTATTATGATTGTGGGTTGCCTGAACTGGTTTTTGGTGGGCGTGTTCTCGTGGAACTTGGTCACCGCCATCTTCGGGCTGGGGGTGTTCAGCCGAATAATCTACGCCATTGTCGGCCTTGCCGGCATTTGGATGCTTATTATGCTGATTGTTAGACGCTCACGCCTCTTCTCAAAAGACGACCTCAATAATAAAAAGCAATAAAAAAACCGCCCTCTCAAACTAACGAGAGGGCCTTTTTTTATTCACATTTTTTTCCGCATTCTTCAAGTAGCGGACTGCCGCAAATTCCGCTGACGGGCGACTGGGATACCAGGCATACCAGCTGGGGATTACTCAAAAAGTTTTCCTTTTCATGTCCCTTCACCACCACTTTTTGCAAAACTGGGTTTTCGTCAAACACCACCCCGTTTGCGGCAGACAGGTTCAATCGCGGCATATCTATAACCCTAAACCCGGTCTGCCAAAAGGTGTGCTCGTTGGCAAACTCAACATTTTCGGCAAAGAATTTAGCCATCTTTTCACCCTTGCCGTCGGCGTAGTCATACGACGCGCCGTTAAAACTGTCGTGCGCAAGTAGCTCGCAGCTTGGCAGGTCCACATACCTAAGCACACTGTCGCAATAAAAGGCGTGGTCTCCCACTGTACGAACCCCCGGAGCCACAAAGCTCTCCAGGCCGTAGCACTTTGCAAAGGCATAGTCACCAATATCTTTAACATATTCAGGAACATAGATGTCTTTAAGAGTCTTTAAAACATCGGGCGCCGACTCGTCCTTGTCCATATTCTCGGAAGCTGGAAGCTTGTAGCTAAGGCGTCTAAACTGTTGATACAAAACTAGCCCCTTATCTATAAATTCCTTCATCCCCTCAAACGCCAATTCTTGGTCAACGCCCTCGGCAAAATTAAATTTAAAGCCATTGTAGTCAAAGTCATAGTTAAAGTTTTCTCTTTTCTCGGACTGCCTTGCAATCTCGGCATTGAAGGCTAGCGGCTCTTGGTTCTTTTCAAGGGATACCTTCACTCCATTTGGCACTAAAATTTGGCATTTGTTTGCCACCATCTTTCGGCTGGCTCTACTCAAATACTGCTCTTCAAAGGCATTTGGCCACATTTCTTTAAGGTGGGTGGCTCTAATCTCCTTTAAAGCTTCGTTGTGCCTGACTGTGGCTGTTTTTGCCCGCTGCAAATTGCCAAGATCCAACCTTTCAATCTTTGTGCCGTAAACGGCATATGGCTCCATATCTATAAGGCTAGGCAACTCAAGCTGTCTTAGGTTTGCCATATCATAAAAGGCATATCTTCCCACCCTTTCGACGCTGGGCAGCTCAAGCCTCTCTACGCTCGAGTGGTTGAAGGCATCGCTGCCGTCGGTGAACTCACCTTCGCTGGTTGAGAGAAGATACTTGCAATTTTTTGCACATACTCTCTTTAGGTCTTTGGTGTTGTAGAAGGCAAGCTCGTCAATTTGCTCCACCCCGTCGGCCACAAGCTCTTCAATCTTGCTTTGAGCAAAAACGCATTTGCCAATCCTTTTAATTGACAGCGGCAAGCTAAGAAAACTTACGCCATCAAAATCGTAGTCGGCACGCCAAGCAAAATAGTTTTCTTGGCTGACATCTCTAAGCTCGTCAGTGTCGCCAAGCCAGTCGATATAGGCGACAAGTTTTTGCTCGCTCTCACGAGTTTTGCAAACATATTTAAAGCCTTTGTATGTTCCAGTTCTTGTCATTTCCATCACCTCATTTTATCACATTTGAAACTTTAATTGCATATTTTTTCAATTTTTCATATGTTTTTCTACAATTATAAATGAAATTTTTATCAAATGATATATATCCGCGGCTTTGGCCATTGTCGGCCGGATAGTCTATAAATATCTTATCGAAATTGATCGCAAAAAGTCCGTTTGCGATCTCATTTAATAGCTTTGGGTTTTCTTTTTCAAGGCGGCACCTATCCACTGCGAAGGCGCTTACGTACTTGTTTAGCACATATCTTTTAAGCTCCATGTTATCTTTAAAGATGTCCTGCTTACTAAAGTCAAAAACAAAAATTCTTTCGACATCCACCCCACGAGTGGCGGCATTTATGTTGTCCTCACGGAACTTTTTCTCCTGGTGGTCAACGCTCCACTCGTTTGGCATCATCATGGAGATTGCCCAAATTTTATCATTTTTGCCCGTGGACGAAATGAACTTGTCAAAATACCTATACAGCATAGAGCCAGAAAGTTCTTGGGTCCTTTGCTCGTGTATGCCAACTCGCCCGGCGTCCACAAAGATGCTTTGCCCGGTTATACATTTGTGCCTTGACACAAACAGCAAAATGTCGTCCGCCACCTCGTCGCAAAAGCCAATCTCATTTTTGCCAAGGCCCAAGTAGTCGGTTACAATCTCGTTTACTTTGATATTACTTTCGTGCAGCACCACCGCCAGCCTTTTTATGACCTCGGCCTTAGACGAGAACCCCACTCTAACCATGGCCGTCATGCTCTCGAGACTGCCAGCTACTTCAGTTGCCAATTTTTCAAACGAGCGGCCATCGTCAAAGTACACAAACCCGTCCAGCCCGTCGCTGATCTTGTCGGTCACAACGTATCCTTCTTGAACAAGTCTTTTGCTTATTTTATTTTTGACCTCGCAGTCTTGCCCCAGCACCAAAATGCACTTTTTTTGCGGATTTAGCGAAAAAGAATACCTTTGGTCGTCAGGCTTTTGGACATTTTCGGGTATTTGCCATGAGCCGCCCTTCTTAATGGCGCCAATAATTTGGCCGTGCCCAATCAGGCTGACCACTCGCCTTGGAGTTATGTTCCACTTTTCGGCAACATCTTTAACTGTGAGATAGTTCATTATTCCTCGCCTTTATTTCTAACTTCTTCAATATGCTCTTCCATCTTCTTAATGTATTTTTGGTTGCCTGTTCTTTTGATGTGTCGTAGCATCCTATCTAGATTGGCATCTGGACAGTAGGCACCAACATAATACATATACTTGGCCATGCCACTCTTTATTGCAAAGTTCTCTACCCTTCTAATGTTTGCTCCATCCACCGAAGCCCCAAACTCATACACCGACAGCACGTCCCCCGACTTTTCGGTAGCCTCTTGGAGTTCTTTTAATGTTTCACTATACTTATCGCCTTTGCAATAGAACTCAGCAAATGTGGTGGTAAAATATGGATTGTCGCCACGCTTTGCAATGTTGTAGGCGTCAAACATTCTAAAGGCAGGACCCGAAAAAACGCTATTCTTAACTATTCTAGGCACTTTATCATAGCCCTCATTCTTTTGATCCTCAAGGTCATGAGATTTATAGTAAAGAGAAGCAAACCATGGATTTTCATCCCCCCAAGTGCTCATGTCGTCAAAATGCAAAAGATTTTTGTAGGCCATGATCCACTTATAGTTAGCGCATTCGCACATTGCCTCGTCTAGGCTATTGCCATCAAAAGCTGGCACGAACTCACGGCAGTATGCAATAAGCTTTGGGTCTTTTAGGCCCTCAATTTTCTTTTGCAGCTCGACATAGTCAACATTTTTTCGGCCGCAGTCGCACATTAAGTAGGCAAACTCGTACCAGTGTAGCGGATTTTTCTCTTGCAAAATGGCATTTTGCAAAATTGGCATGATGTCGGCATTGTCGGCAGCGTCAACATATTCGCAAAAGTCGCAAATTAAATATGGGTCCTTGGTCTCGGCCACCAGTGTTGCAAAGTGATGAACGGTCTCAAAGACGGCCCCTTCACTATTGCATATTTCAATAATCTTTTCAAACTCTTTTCTTTCCATAATTGTTTCCCCCTTTTGTTTACAGGTATATTATACCGCAAACGGAACAATATGTCAATACCCAATTTGAAGATTTTAGAGAGCCGTGAGCCTTGCTTCTTTGGCTAAATTTTTTGCAAAAAGCCAAGCCATATGGTCTATTTTTATTTTACGATAACAATCGTAATTCCTCAACAAACTTTAATTAAAAAACTGAAATTTTGAGCATAAAAAAAGCACCCGAAGGTGCAATTTTTAGTATCCTCTATAAACGAAGTTGATAATTAAGAAGATAATGCAAAGAACGAAGATAGAAATTGTCAGCCCAATTGTGGTCTTTCTAATCTTTCCTTGCAGCGACTCGCCTTTGTTGCGGTTATAGAAGGTGTCGGCCTGGCCGGTGATGGCGTTTGAGCCGTCGCTCTCGGTCTTTTGGCTCAAAATTAAAATGATCAAAGCAATGGCGCATAGCATGATTAAAACGGCCAAGATGATCTTAATTATAGGGAAAGAACTTACCACCCATGCTGGTGCGGCTGTATCTTCTGATGCAAGCAGTGGTAGCAGACTATTAAACTTTTTCATTATATCCTCCAAAAGTGTGTAAATTTTAACACGAAACTGTTCACAAAAGCAAGTGCTTTTTAGTTATTTTAATACAAAATAGAGCACAACAATGGCAATTAAGGCCAAAACTAGGGCCACAAACAATATTTTATATAGAAGTTTGTTGCCCCCCACCCACTTTTTGCCTTCTCGTGCGTCGATTATAAGCATGACCAAAAGGAAAGCAAACAAGCAAACATAGAGGATGGTCAACCTCTTTTCTTGCTCGGTTTGAGCCAACATATAATTTATTGTTGCCAAGAAATTTTGCATATTTTTTACCTAAATATATTTTACCATACACCCCGCGTATTGTCAACCACGAGACTCACACAGCTGGCAAAACTCCTCTACCTCTTTGGCAGCCGTGCCAATGAGCAGTCCGTCGATGTGCTTTTTTTGCAAAAACTCATGGATATTATCTTTGCAAACGCTGCCGCCATAAACCACTTTTGGCGTGTAGCCCAAAATCTTTTTGGCCTGGCTCTTTATATATGAAATGGTCTTGTCGGCAAGGTTTGGATCCATATGCTTTCCGCTTCCAATGGCAGATTCGGGCTCATAGGCAAGAATAATCTTTTGGTCGGTGACAAGAAGTATCTCGCTAAGCTCATTTCTTAGCCCTTTTTTGTCCTCACTCTTGCCCGACAGACAAACTATTGGCAGCATATCGTTTTCAAGGCATCTTTCAATCTTATTTTTCACCTGCTCGCTACTGAGTCCATACAGCCGCCTTCGCTCACTATGGCCCACAATTGCATAGTTAACCCCCAGGCTTTTTAGCATCTTGGCCGAAACATCACCGGTCACGGCCTCGCTCTTGTAGCCCGAAACGTCCTGCGCGCCAATCTCTATCTTTGAACCCTTAAAAATGTCCACAAATTCACTTAGGCATAGTGCCGACGGGCATACGATGACTCCCCTTTGGCTCTTTAAATTTTTCATAAGAAAAGATGCCCAAGAAAGGCTAGCTTTATAGTCTTTGGTCATCTTTAGGTTTGCAACAATCAGTTTCACTTTTTATCCTCAAGCACCTCAACGCCAGGAAGTATCCCGCCTTCGAGGAATTTTAGAGTGGCTCCCCCACCAGTAGAGAGATGGGTGACCTTGTTTGCGTAGCCAAGTTCGGTAATGGCAGCCACGCTATCTCCGCCGCCAACCACGCTGACAGCACTGGTCTTGGCAACGGCCTTGGCCACTTTCTTTGTTCCCTTTTGGAACTTCTTAAATTCATAAACGCCCAGCGGCCCGTTCCAAACAATGGTCTTAGCCTTCTTTATTTCGGCTTTAAACAGTTTTATGGTCTTTGGGCCAATGTCCATGCCCTGGTAACCCTCAGGTATTTGGTAGGCGTCCACAACCTTGGTAGCAGCGTCGGGCTTAAATTCCTCAGCCACAACCACATCCACAGGAAGTAGGACTTTTACATTTAGTTTTTCAGCCTCTTCCAAAATCTTTTTGGCCACCTCAACCTTGTCGGCCTCGTAGCGGCTCATGCCGATATTTCCACCCTGGGCCACAATAAAAGTGTAGGCCATGGCCCCGCCGATAAGTAGCACATTGGCCTTTTTTATAAGCTTGGCAATAACTCCAATCTTGTCCGAAACCTTGGCGCCGCCCAAGATTACCACAAAGGGCACTTGCGCTTCTTCGACAGCTTTGGTGAGCGAAACAATCTCTTCGTTTATCAAAAACCCAGCAACGGCAGGCAAATATCTTGCAACGCCGGCAGTGGAGGCATGGGCACGATGGGCTGTTCCAAACGCATCATTTACAAAGATGTCGGCAAGCGAGGCAAGGTCTTTTGAAAAGCCGTCATCATTGGCCTCTTCCTCTTTGTAGAAGCGGACATTTTCAAGCATGACAACGTCGCCGTTTTCCATCTCATTAGTCAGCTTTTTGGCACTTTCTCCAATGGTGTCGGTGGCCATTTTAACCGGCCTTTTGATGAGTTCTTGCAGTCTTTTGGCTATTGGCGCAAGGCTGTATTTTGGGTTGACCATACCGTTAGGACGGCCGAGGTGAGACACAAGGATGACCTTGGCCCCATGGTGAATTAAATAGTTTATGGTTGGAAGTGCGGCACGGATACGATTGTCGTCAGTAATCTTTCCGTTTTCATCTATTGGCACATTGAAGTCCACCCTAACAAGGACCTTCTTGCCGGTGACCTCAACGTCTTTAAAAGTTTTCTTATTCATTATTAACTCCTTAAGTTAAGGTTAATTATATTTTAACAAATATAAATTTTAGTTGTCAAACGCCTACTATAATTTACCGCATTTTTTACCCTTAAAGTATGCAATTTAGGGTGTTTTTTAACTCTTTTAGGCTTTCAATTTGTAAAATCTCCACCCTCTTTTCACTTTTAATTTGCGCCCGCTTTAAATATTGCGACAAGTGCGCCCTCATGCTAAGAAGGACAAACCTTTCATCAAAGTGCTTTTCAAGCTCGGCAATATGTTCAAAGATGTCGGCCTTCTTGTTTACCTTTACTTCTTTTCCTAAAATCTCACTAAACACCTCAGGATGCCCGATGGCCGCCCTGGCCACCATCACCCCGTCGGCCTTGGTCTCTTTTAAAATTTTATCATAGCTGGCCCTGTCCACGCAATCGCCACTGACAATGACGGGAATCTTGACAGCTTCTTTGACCGCTCTTGCCACCTCTAGGTCGGCCACTCCGCTATAGCCCTGCTCACGCGTCCTTGCATGGATGGTAATGGCATCGGCCCCCGCCTGCTCCATGGCCTTTGCAAACTCTACGGCCACGATATGGCCGCTGTCTATCCCGCTCCTAAACTTGACGGTAACTGGCCGACTTGTGGCACTTTTTACCGCCGCCACAATCTTTTTGGCCCTTTCAATATCGCTCAAAAGGTGTGACCCGTCTCCATTTTGATAAATTTTAGGTGCTGGGCAGCCCATGTTTATGTCTATAATGTCGAACTTATCCAGTATTGGCAATTTTACAGCCTCATAAAAATCTTTTGGATCATGGCCAAAGAGCTGCACGGCCACCGGCTTCTCCCCCTCAAAAGTGGCAAGCAGGTCGGCTGTCTTTTTATTTTTATACAAAAGTGCCTTGGCACTTATCATCTCGGTGCAAGTGAGGGCAGCTCCATATTTTTTGCAAAGTTTGCGCATGCCCACATCGCTAAACCCGGCAATTGGAGCCAAAATAAGGTTATTATCTAGTGAGATATTGCCAATTTTTAGTTTTTTCATGGCAAGATTATATCATCAATTGCGCAAAACTTAAAGGCTTTTGGGCCTTTTTCTATATAAAAGCCAAACAAAGAAGAAGTAGACCACCACCACAAAGCCAATGACTAGCATCAGCGAAAGGTAGAAATTTAGATTGGTTTTGACCAAAAACTCAAAGGCGTATTTGGAAAAATATATCAGCCCCGAAAGCAGCGCCACCACCAAAATTTTGTAGTCTAACTTAATTACTCCCTGCCTTTTTAGCACCCACAGGTTTATTATAAGGGCCGAGGCATAGCAAATGCTGCTGGCCACCTCGCCGCCCAAAATGTTTATGGCCTTGATGCGAATTAGCACAATATTGAAAACAACTTTCATTAGTCCCCCCACAGCCAAAGAAATTAGGGGTACATAGAACCTGCTAAGTCCCTGCAAAAGCCCCGAAGAGACCTGCAAAAGGGACAAATAGAAAATACTGATGCTGGCCACCTCGAGAATGCTTGCCGCAAGCTTAATTTCCTCCATGCTAAGGCTGTGGCCATACAAAAGTGTGATTATGGGCCTTGCAAAGGCCAACACCCCCACAGTGGCCGGAAGAGCAATTATAATGGCCATGCGAAAGGCCTTGGCCGCAGTCCCCCGCACCCCGTCAAGGTCTCCCCGGGCGGCAAGGGCCGACACGCAGGGCAAAATGGCGGTTGCCACCGACAGGGTGAGCACCACCGGCATATTGATTATCGACCCCACAGTTCCCGTTTGCAGCCCAAACATGGTGGTGGCCCTTTCCACCGAAAAGCCAATGCTCTTTAAAATGTTTATGGTCACCGCACTGTCAATAAGCATGGTAAGGGGCATAATCAGCCCGCCAAGGGTGACAAACACCGACAGCGATAAAACGCTTTTGGCCGTCTTTGAAAAGCTGAGCGGAGCCGAAAAATCTTCTTTTAAAAGCGCCCCCCTCTTCTTTTTGGTGCAAAGGTAAGAGATGAAGAGATACAACAGGGCAAAGACCTCACTGAGGCTTATTCCAATGAGTGCCCCAAGCACTCCATACTCCACTCCTTTTTTCTTTAGGGTTAATGCCAGATAGAGCCCAAAAGCCAGTTTAAATAACTGTTCCAAAAAGCCCGAAATGGCCGACGGGGTCATGGACTGTACGCCCTGAAAATACCCCCTAAAACCCGAAATTAGGCCAACAAAGATGATCGCGGGTGCCAGCCCAACATAGCAAATTGTGGCCTTGATATTTCCTTGAAAACGGGCAAACAACCTTGCGCCAAACAATATTATAAGTGAGCAGGCCACCGAAAAAATGGTGAGCAAAATAAAAGACACCGAAAGTATCTTTTTGCCCTGCCTATACTCATGCTTTGCATAGCATTCGCTGATAAGTTTTGATATGCTCGAGGGCAGCCCCGAGCTAGAAATGGTCAAAAGAAGAGTGTAGAGAGGAAAGACCATTTGGTAAAGCCCCATGCCCTCAGCACCAATGATGCCGGTAAGAGGAATGCGGTAGACCGCACCAATAATCTTTGAAAGAAAACCAAAGAGCATTAACACTAATGCTCCTTGAAGAAATTTGTTTTTAGATTTCTTCTCGGCCATACTATGGCTAGTATGCCGAAAAATGACGAATTTTATGTTAGAGATTCAAAAGAAACTTCAAAACTTATGGTTGAGGACATAAGCTTTTTGCCAGCCTTGGCGTCCAGCCAGACGTAAAAGGTGTGCTCCTGCCTTTCATCCGAGGCCGAAATGTCGCCAAGATAGACCCTGTCATCCACCAAATTTTTGGTGCTGTTTTTAATCTCTTTAACAGCCACATAAATGTTCTCCCTTTCGGCGTTGGCCTCATCGGGGTTTTTGCGGTTTTCTATCTTTATGTTTTGCACATAGATCTTGGCCCCTTTGGGTGCATAGATCTTAAAGCAGGCATACTCGCCCTCGCTGCCCTTCTTGTCGTGAACGGTAGAGGGGATATTGGTTTCGGGGTCTTCCTCGCCAGTGGCTGGCTTTAGGCCGAGTTTGAGCTCGGTCAACTTGAGAGAAGAAATGGTCTTGTCTCCCTCACTATTAAACACACTTATCCCCTCGCTCGCAACTATTTTAGGGCTTTCAACCTTGATCATCTCGTCTTTATATTTAAAGGCGGTAAAGCAAGAGCCAATGACAATGAAGCTGAGTGCGCAAAGTGCGGTGGCTATGCTGGCCGCCAAATTTCTTCTTCTCATAAAAAATCCTCCAACTAGATATTTTCCATAGTTGGAGAATTTATACTATTTACCCACAGCTCTAATGTCGTCCGAAGCTCTAAAGCCGTAGTAGATTGCAAATACAATGATGGCCAAAATGCTCACGAAGGTAACAATGCCGTATGGCTGCCTAAAGAACATTATGGTCTGCCCCAGCCAACCAACGGTGGCCTTGCGAATGCCTATGATGTCGTCAAGTTCAACCGGAGTGCTGTCGGGATAGACATTGTTGACCCCTTTAGTGACATATCTTGTTATGCCGTCGCTGCCAACAATGACCGAAAATACTCGGTGGGTCACAATTTGGCCGTCACTTCGTCGAACAAAGGTTATGTCGGTTCCCTTCTTAACTTGGCTGGCCGAAGTCACTTTTTTGACGATTATGAGGTCGTTTACATTTATATCGGGCACCATGCTGTCGGTGCGGACGATGTACATTTGATAGCCAAAAAAGTTGGCTCCACCGGTTGGATTTATGATAAGGCAGGCAAAGAAGACAATGAAGGGCACCACCAGAATTAAAAACACCCAGGTGACCATACGCATGGCAGCAATTTTTTTACGCCTTGTTCTAAGTTTTTTGTAGCTGAGTAGCTCGTCGTAGCTGTCAACTTCGCTGGATTTAATCGAGGCAACCGAATTTTGGTCACTCTTAAACCTGACCGCCTGCAGCTGCGATCTATTCTCTTCCCCAATGCCGCTATTAATAAAGCCCTTTCTCATACCTAGATTATACTATGGGGGGGATGAAGTGTCAAACAAAAAGGCAGGATAAAAGAAGCAGAATTTTCAATAAAAAAAGCACCAAGCGGTGCTTAAAAACAAAGTTTTGTTATTTGTTGTGTTTACGCTCATAGTTCGCAATAAGCCAGCAATGTATGCAAACAAGCAATGCAAAGAGTACGACAAAAGCTGAAAGAATTATCGATACAAGATTGAAGTCCATAACAAACAGACAAACTGCGGCAGCTGCCATAAACACGAAGACAGCAACTATGCTCAAAGCCAAAGATTTCTTATTCATAATTCAAAACTCCTTCTATATACTATTCTTATTATAACACTAATTTTCTAAAATGCTAGACCTTTTTGAAAAATTTTTTAAGTTTTTAGCATTTTTTTCATGTTTTTTAGCACCAAACCCACTGGTTTTTGCTGAAAATCATCAATTTTTGAGACCGCAGCCTGATAAAACCCTAAAATTTTTGCAAATTCTTTGTCTCTTAGCTCCTTGTGATTGTAAATTATGACATACAAAACCGCTCCAACAAGGTTAAGTTCTTCATATGTATGCTCTCTTTCAAAATAGCTTTTTGCCGACTGTGCCATGGCTTCTAGATCCACTTTGAGGTTTTTTACCCTCAGTGCAAGATCGATTAGCATATATTCAATGTCAAGGTCAATCTCCCCTGCCTCGAACATGAGTTCAAAGGCTCTATTTATCTCCCTGTTGTCGGTTCTATTTAGTCTAGGCTTTGAGATAAGGCTAGTATAGACCTCGGTCAAGATAAACTTATATTTTTCTTTTGGGCTTGCTCCATGCAGATCAAAATTTTCCAGTGCCTGTTTGTTTTGTTCAAAGTCTCCGGCAATGACCGAATGCACAATGACGTCGATCTCCCCTGCCTTTTCTACTTTTTTAAGCAGCAGTCTTCGCTCGGTCATGGCTTTGCGGTCCTCAACAAACTTGGCGTACAGCCTCTTGCCCTCGCTTGTGTTTTCGTAGTTTATACGCCTAAAAGTTATAAAGGCGATGTAGGCAAGAAGCAAGACATTTAAGACAATTATTCCAACATAGCTAGAAACAAACTCAAGGAAAAATCCAAGCACGGCCACCGTCTTGGCCTGCTTTCCAATGATAGAGTTCTTGCCAACGTTTATGATTGTTCCATCTTCTTTTTCAAGAGCAAGGTGGTTAGTTTGAATGTCCACAAGCTTGCCGCTGCCACGGTTTAGCGAGCAGTAGCAAACAATGTCGCCCACCTGCAACTCATCAACATCGGTCTTTAAAATTACAATAAGGTCGCAGTCTTTGGCACCATAGTAGGTCGAGGCGTCAAAAGTGCCGTCTAGGCAGTACTTTCCCCATGGGGCATAGAGCCGAGAAGAAAACACAAAAAAGTAGTTGGTGACAATTAAAGCAAGCAAAAAGACCACCACAAAATAGGTCAAAAACACCTGGTATGGTTTGTCGCTTGCTTGGGTCTCCCCTTTCACTTTTGTTTGCTTTTCTTGCGTTTCCACTTCTACTCCAAAACAAGCAGTGTTCGGCTTGCATCTATGTTTACTTTTTTCTTTATTCGCTGGTGCTTGAACTCTCCCCGAACAAAGTCCTTCAAAACATGGCCATGATGATAGCCATGAGTGACCAGCACGGCTTTATAGAAAATATCTATTTGCGAAAGAGCACAAACAAGCTCGGCTCTGGCCTCTTCTTTGCTAAGGCCGTGGATGTCTAGCTCAAAAATTTTTCCATATTCAAGCTCTAGGTAGGCTGCTTGCGTGCTCATACACTTTTGCCACTAGGTGGATTGGATACAAAGTCCACAATTTTGCCGTCACGAGTTATAACGTCATCACGCTGGAAACGAGTGTCCCAGTAGATATATTCGTAGTAGTCAAAATTGTCTGGGTCTTCGACAAACCTATAAAGTTCTTTGTTCATAAAGTTATTATATTCAGTCGAATTTTTGAGATAATAACTAAATTCAAACTTTGTGACAATCTCGGTTTCAAAGACTTGAGACTTTGGAAGAGTTATTTCGACATATGGGTTTTCGTTGGTGGTTACTCTAAATGTGAAATATCTTTCGTTAAACCTTTCATCGTTCTTTATGGAAGATACATTGTGTGGTTCACTGACACTTTCGGCCGAAACATCTCTAATCTCGCCATTGGTGTAGATAACTCTAACCTTGGCATAGATAGTGTTGACATCTTCAGTAAACACAACTTTGTCAACTCGGTGCTCGCCCTCGGCAATGAGCCCACTGCCAAAGACGTTTACAGCATTGACGAAGTCTGGCGTTTGAGAGAGCACAAGTTGCATATCGCTGATGTAATAGCCTTTGACATTGACAATGATGTTTTGGCTGGTCAAAAGCAATCCGTCTTCGTCATGGACTTGCAAAGTTATAATCTCGCTGCTTGGCTTGCTAGACTGATTAGAAACTAAAACTAGCTGCTTTTTTGATGCATCAATTTTTACAGTCTTTAAAAGGTCATGGTTGTAGTTGTCGACAATGGAGATTGAACCATAGTTGAAGTTTTCATCAATGTCCCCCTTCATGGCCACAAGGTTGAAGGCATATTTAAGGGTGTCAGCAAAGATGTTGACCTCACTCTCACCCACTATGTTTGCATTTTCAGGGTCACTGACAAAGAGTCTGGTTGGAAGGCTGTTTTTTACATGTAGTGTAAACTGCTCCGAAACATTTGACTTGCTGGCTGTGGTGGCCACGATGTTGGTTTGCCCCGAAGCAAGATAGGTAATGGTGTATAGCCCATCCCCATCGCTTGCCACAGTTGCCACATTTTGGTTAGTGGAATACACTTTAAAATCCACAGCCACCGAGGCGTTGTTTTTGAGCTCTACCTGGAAGTGATTGTCCTCTTCGGCCTGAAGGTAGACGGTTTTTTCGAAAATTTCGGTTGCAGTCTCTTCTTGGTCCACAACTTCAAAGAACCTAAGGTCGTGGATGGTGGAAGTTGAAAGGCGTGACAAAAAGGTGACGCCTATCAGTGCACCAATCAAAACAATCATAACGATTGCTACCGACAATATCCACTTTTTTAGTTTTGAGTTCATTACTTTATTTTGTGCATCCTCGTGTAATTATATTTTATATAAATATAAAAATAATGTCAACGAAAAAAGGCGAGCATTTTGCTCGCCTTTTAAAAGGGTTAAATTATTGTCTAAGAGTAACATCTATCTTGCGTTCAGCTGCAGGAGTTCCTTCTGCATCGTCAAATGCATTTGCAACATCAGTGATATTATCTGCTGGTGTTTGATTTTCCAGATTGAACACATAGCTTACACCATAGGTTACTTTGTCTTGATCATTGACAACACTGAGTCTCTTTACTTCTTGTGAACCAGCAACTTGCTTTGCGAAGGTAAATGCAAGCTCATATACGTCAACTACAAAGCGGTTGATCTCATTCTTAGAAAGGTCAAGGTTATTACCGCTTCTATCTGCTGTGGTATAAACAGCACCAACAGTTGCACCAATTGCACGAGTAAGGTATCCGTATTGGCCTTGCTCTTCTTGAGCTACGTCAAGAGTGATTGCAAATGGAATTCTCTCAACAACAACGGTTTGAATTGTTGTTTCCTCAGGATTCTCAGGGTTAGTAGCAACCTCTCTTTCCTCGGTAACAAGCACACCGATGTGGTTGTCTTCAATTTTTGTATGCGAGAAGTCTATAGCCTTGATTGCGTCATAGTACTTAGGATCCCAAGTGCCATGAACAACTTGGTCTGCAGGATCAGGACGCTCATTTGCCTCTTCCTCGGTCTCGTTCCACCATTCAGGCTTTTTGAATTCTGCATCGTATGGGTTAGACATTGAGCCAATCAATCCACCTGCAACAAACAGGTCATAACGAGCATTGTCGAAGTAGATTGAATATTGATCCCAAAGGCTGTTGAAGTACATCTTTCCGGTTAGTGTGTTGCCAGTTAGGGTAAGTCCAGCTTCAGCACTGTCGCCAAAGTATCTAGCAACAAGCCCACCAACATAAGCTGCACCATAGAGCTCGTTAGCTCTAACAACTTGGTTAACGTTTACATTTACAACGCAGTTCTCAATGGTTGTGCCAGCTTGAACTTTGTTGGCAACACCCGATACCATATAGGTTGAAGAGTAGTTACCTTTGCTAATATATGCAGAAGTGAAGGTTGCGTCAACATCAACGCAGCTAATTAATGCACCAGCAACGCTTTGTGCAACACCTGCATAGTTTACAGAGTTTGTAGCAGTAACATTAACTTTAAAGTTGCTAATTTCTGGAATTACCGAAGTCTCATCCTGTTCAAGCTTAGCAACAAGGCCAGCAACATAGGTTCCTTCTCTAAGGTTATAGATTGAGCTTGGAAGGAAAGTTCTTGGCTCGGTACCAATACCGGTTGCAACAACCTTAACCGAAGTCTTTGCCTCTCCCTCATAGCCTTTGATTAGACCTGAGCAGATTGAAGCAAAACCAGAAAGCTCTTCTCCGTTGATAAGGCGGATATCAACAACATTTCCGTCGAACTCGTGATCGTATGAAACGGTTACGCCTTCGTTAATTTGACGAGCAAAACCAGCTGCGATGTTTGCGTTGATCTTACCCGAAACGGTAACGTTTACAATATTGATCTTGTCGGCAACTTTATTCTTATTGTCACCAACCACACCAAATGCACCTGCAACATTTCCGCCACGCATTGTGATGTCAACATTAAGAACAGTGATGTCTCTAGCTGAGCTTAGCATTGCAGTGGTGAGGTCATTGTTTTGTGTGTCGATATAAGATGCAAATCTACCAACCACACCTGCCAGGATGGTCGATGCGTTATCTGGAACAATTTCAGTACGAATTGTTGGGTCATTTACTTTGAATGACTTAACAACCGAGTTTTTGATATCTACGCTGACAGCACGGCCGGCAACACCACCAACCTCGCCATTTACATCGTAGTATACATCAACAGTGAAGCCAACCTCAACATTGTCGATAACCGACTTAGCAGTTGCTTCAACATAACTGTTGCCGTTGCTTGAATCTTTCAATTGGCTATCAATGCAGCCAACAACGCCGCCTAGCCAAACATTTTTGATATCTTTGTTAAGAGCATAAACTCTAGCGTTTACGCTGTAGTTAGAAACGCGAGTTCTTCTTGCAGCACCAACAAGTCCACCAACACCGTTCATGTAGCTTGCATTAGTGTAGCCATATGCGTGAAGCACAGCGTCTACATGACTCTTTACTTCTTCTCCACCAACGATTGTGGTGTCCTCAGCGTAACCAACAAGGCTACCTGCGGTCAGACGAGCGAATACGTTGCAAGAAAGCATTCCGTCTGGATAATTTGCAGCATTGGTGATCTCTTCATAAACACCGCTTTCAACAGTGATGTTTACATCCTCAACATTGACATTTTCAATGCGAGCACCCTTGGTTGCACCAAACAAACCAAGGTCAACGAAAGCGCTGAGTGTACCAGATTCATTTGCTGGGCAAATGAAGTCTTGGTAGTTCTCTCTTGTCAAAGTGATGTTTACGCCCGAAATGGTTACACCGTTACCAATGATATTTCCGGTGTATGGGTGAGCGAAAGTACCAATTGGTTGCCAGTTCTCAACCTCGCTTAGGTCGATGTCGCCAACAAGCTCAACATATTCAGGTGCAAGTTCGGCATTTGAAGAGTTGAACTGCTCGGCAAGCTCAACAAAGTGCTCTGGTTGAGCCACAATCCATGGGCTTTCTTCGCTAGTTCCGTCGCCTTGAGCGTATACGGTGATGTGGTGAACATCTTGGTTACCCTTCTTGTCAAGAGTGGCAGTAACGGTAACTTCACCAACGCCAACAGCGTCGAACTTTTTAGTTTGCTCATTATAGCTTATAGGCATTTCAGCAACACCCTCGCCCTTTTCAAATGCAAGGGTTACGCCCTCGCCATACTTAGAGAAAAGGTCTACCTCTGTATCGGTTTGTTCAGGGATGGTTTCGCTATATCTATAACTATGATAATAGTGTACGACCTGAGGGCCGTTTGGCTTGTTAGGAGCAAGCACACTAACCAAGGTATAGATGCTCAGCGACAATGTCACTAAAAGTCCAAGTACTAATGAAGTTATTAAACCTTTTTTAGACATAATTTTCCTCCTTATGCATAGTATGCATTTAATTTACACATAGTATATCCCATGAAAAACTCAAAGTCAATACCTAAACAAAAATTAAGTTAAAAAAAAGCCCAAATTTTTACTAAAATTTGGGTTAATTTCATCATTTTTGCGTTTTTTAGTCAAAACTAAGCAGTTTTTGGTCTCTTTTTGTGCAAAATTACGCAACCGTCAATTTGCAGGAGAATTGAATAGGTTTTTGGTCGGCTCCAAGCCCGGTTGACTGAATCTTTAATGTGGCTGTGCCCTTGCCAACAACCCTTAAGAAAACCCCGCCACTCTTTGAAATTTCAAACACTGGGTCTCCCGACAAAGTTACCGAGAAATTGCCATCACTAATTAGTATTCCTTCGCCGTCAACATACCTTACATCAAGTTCTACCGACTGATCTTGCTGGAAGGCAAGGTTATATTCTCCGCCGTCCATAAGGCGAAGAGCCCCTAAGCTTACAATGTAGTCGCCAATATTGCCTTCAACATCGAGAGTTATATTGGTGTTTAGTCCTCTGACTGTTTGGCCGGCACTGTTTAGAACCTGCACACCAATGGTGGCCGAACCCTTTTTGCCGGTCGACTGAACCCTGAGGTTTTGCTCGTCTTTTATCATTATTACCGACTCGTCGGTGCTGGTAAGCTTGTAGTTATACTCCCCTTCTCTTAGCGACCTAAATTCTTCTCCAAACAAGCCCTGGACATCAATTTGGTACTCCGAGCCGCCAAGCACGGTGTCTCGGCTCTTGGCTGTGGTTATGCTGGATGGATACTTTTTAAGCCTAACGTCACAGGTGTCGCTATATGAGCCAATGCTAACACGCACGGTTATTAAAAAGTTCTCAACCAATGTGGCCTCTTCCCTTGCGTTTGCTGGGCGTTTAACAGTTATGTAGCCGTCAACTAGGGTGAAGTTTCTTTCAAACTCGAACTCACCGCTGACTATTGGCAGGTTGGCCACATAGTCTTTAGCTGTTCCCGGATAGACTTTGTAATCAAGGAAGGTCTTAACATCAAAGTCGACATAGAAAACGTCACGGACGAACTTTACGCCCGCAACCTCAGTTCCGCCCTCGATGCCGCACGCAGCAAAGATGAACAGACTGCAAATAAACATGCCGATTATTGATAATATCTTCTTCATTTTTTTCTTAGTGTATATCAATTATATTGTTTTTATAAGGCATATGTCAAACGTTTTCAAACATGACTTGCCATTAGAAGGTTGTCATTAGTCTGCACCACAAGGTCGCCCGGCTTTACAACTTTGAGCCTAAGTGCGCACTCTCTTGCTCCCGCAAGCTTTTGGTCAAGGCCGCTTTTTTCTTGACACATTACTGGAATTGTTCCCCAAAACATGGCCATTTGGTTATAAAGCTCTTGGCTGCTGGTGCAGGCCACCACTGGGCAGGCTGGGCGAAAACGCGCAACGCACTTGGCTCCGTGCCCCGAAAGGGTGGAGACCACAATGGCCTTGGCGTCCAGACTGTGAGCCAGCTCGCAAGCGGCATAGCCTATGCTGGTTGGCACCTCTTTTGAGTGCTTGTAGTCAAGAGGGCGGTTGTAGTTTATGTTGTCCTCCCTCTCCTTAATTATCTTTGCCATGGTCTCACAGGCCAAGACAGGATACTTCCCCGCCGAGGTCTCGCCCGACAGCATCAGTGCACTTGAGCCGTCCAACACGGCATTGGCCACATCACTTATCTCGGCCCTGGTTGGGCGAATGTTCTCTATCATGCTTTCAAGCATCTCGGTGGCGGTCACAACGTTCTTGCCGGCCTCTATGCTCTTTGTTATCATTTCTTTTTGGATCTCAGGGATCTTTTCAAAGTCCACTTCCACCCCGAGGTCGCCTCGGGCCACCATCAACGAGTCGCTGACCGAGATTATCTCGTCAAGGTTCTTGACCCCTTTCTTGCTCTCAATCTTGGAGCAAATGAGCGCCCTTTCGTAGCCGTGTGCCTTCAAAAACTTTCTAACGTCCAAGACGTCGTCCTTTTCACCCACAAAGGAGATGGCAAAGACGTCGGCACCCTCTTTTATTCCAAACAACAGGTCTTTTTTGTCCACTTCGCTGAGATATGGCACATCGAGGTCTACTCCCGGGACGTTGATGCTCTTGTTGTTAGAGAGCTTTCCCCCAACCTCGACAATGCAGTCGACGTCTCCCCCGCATACTTCAGCCACTTTCATTTTAATAAGGCCGTCATTTAGCAAGATTTTATCGCCTTTTTTAACAATCTTGTTAAAGGTTGGCAAGGTCACGCTCACTCTTTGCTCATTTCCCATGCATTGCGTGGTGGTCAAGATGTAGTGCTGGCCTTTTTTCAGCTCAACGAAGCCGTTTTTAAACACGCCCACCCTGATCTCGGGGCCCTTGGTGTCGATCATGATGGCAACCGGCACTTTCATCTCTTCCCTTGCCTTCTTTAGGTTTTCAATCATGGCGTGGTGGCTTTCGTGCGTGCCGTGACTTAGGTTGAACCTCGCAACGTTCATCCCCGCCCCGATCAATTTCTTTAATGTCTCTTTGTCGGCCGACGCCGGACCAATAGTGCAAACAATCTTGGTTTTTCTCATAATTTTCCTCTATCTATATTATATTATCCCCAAATTTTTATGGCAAGTGATTTTAAGGTTTATGCGAGGAGCCATCGCCCCTCGCGCTCCCATTTTAAAAAGAGCGATTGGCAAGCCAATCGCTCTTTTTGAACTTGTAGTGCAAGCTGTCGCGGAAGGAAAGAAAAAACAAGTGCGTGCTATATGTGTGGCTCCCCCTCGACGGAGGGAGCTGGTCGAAAAGGGGCCCCCAACGAGCGAGTTTGCGAGCTAGCTGGGGAGAGGAGAAGTCGAGGGTCACATAAGGGCAAGCCTGCGTAGCAGGATTGTCCATAAGCAGGCACTCGAACTTCGACGAC
>CANQUB010000017.1 GCA_947626955.1 uncultured Clostridia bacterium
ACGAATTAGGGAATGTTTTTTTATAAAAATACTCCTTTGGTAGTTTTACAAGCTTTTATCAACATCATTCGAATGTTGCCTGCTATTTTTCGAAGTTTATCATATTGGGCTGATTGAATATATCCAGTTGCATTTAATATCTCTAGCCAATATTCAGTTTCGTAACACTCCTTAAGAGAAATTTCAAGTTTAGAGATAAAGTCTGCCCTGCTTTGGGCATATTGTGCCTCTTGTATATTCGCTCCTATGCTTGTCCCACTTCGCAAAAGCTGGTCAATCAGCGGAGGACGGGCTTTTATGACTTCAGACAGCTTTACAATCTCTATAGCGAATTTTTTGGATTCTTCAACTAATGTGTTTCTCATATCTCCTCCAATATAAATAAAAATTCCCTAATTCGAGGCAAAGCCTCGAGTATCATTCGCCACAAAGTGGCGAGTATCATTTGGCCAAAGGCCAAGTATAATTCGCTCGCATGGCGAGCGAGTATAACGGTTGTAACCGCAGGTTACAACCTCACAGTGGCCGAGGGAGCCAAGGTCAAATTGCTTGCAAGATTCTTGTTTTCGACAAAGCAAAAGTATCCGGCCGAGGCGATCATGGCGGCGTTGTCGGTGCAGAGCACTATTGGAGGGAATTTTACATCTATGCCCCACTGCTTGCCCTCGGCAGTGGCTTTTTCTCTTAGAAAGGAATTGGCACTCACGCCACCGGCAAGCACAAGGGTCTTTAGCCCGTATTTTTTGCAGGCCGCAATGCTCTTTTGCACCACTTGGTCCACCGCCTCTTCCTCAAACGAGCGGCAGACATCGGCAATATTGACTTGCTCGCCACGCTGATGCTTGTTATGAAGATAGTTAATGACAGCCGTCTTTAGACCACTATAGGAGAAGTTGTAGTCCTTGAGCTTTTCATGCGGCTTGGTTATGAAATTGATGTTCTTTTGCCCCTCTTTGGCCAGCCTGTCCACGTTTGGCCCACCGGGATACTCCAACCCACACTCACGAGCAACCTTGTCAAAGGCCTCGCCAATGGCGTCGTCGGTGGTAGTGCCAATGAGCTTACGAGTGGTATAGCTGGTCATTTCGCACAGGGCGGTGTGCCCGCCACTGACAATAAGGCAGGCAAAAGGCGGCTGCAGGTCTTTGTGGGCAATGTAGTTGGCTGCAATGTGGCCCTCGATATGGTTGACGGCAATCAGCGGCTTTTTATACTTATAGCTCAGCGCCTTGGCAAAGTTTACCCCCACAATGAGTGCACCAAGCAGCCCCGCACCATAGGTCACGGCAATGGCGTCAATGTTGGCCATGGTCTTTCCGGCCTTGGTCAAGGCCTCGCTCAGCACCTCGTCTATCCTAAGCACGTGATTGCGTGAGGCTATCTCGGGCACAACACCGCCATAGAGCTTGTGTATGTCAATCTGGCTGGAGATGACGTTGCTCAAAACCTCGCGGCCGTTCTTGACCACCGCCACGCTGGTCTCGTCACAACTCGATTCTATTCCTAATATATATATGTCTTTCATAATTATATCCTTTATTTTTTTGTGAGGGGGCATTCCCCCTCACACTCCCATCTAGGCCTTGGGCTTTGCGAACCGCAAAACCCAAGGCCGACGTGAATGCGAGCTGACGCTCCTCAATATAACCTTTATATTCAATATTACTTTTGAGCCTGCAACTATACTATTACTAAAAGTTGTCCTAACAGGCCGAAGGCGTACTTCTAGCTCGCGGGCGGGATTTATGTATATAAAGCCCGACCGCTAGATGGGAGCGCGAGGGGAAATGTCCCCTCGCAAAATTTTTATTTTCTTTCCAAATTCTTAATAATAAATTCTTGTATATTTCCCGCCAAAAAGTCGTCAGTGTCGCTGGTTTCGGCGCCGGTACGCAGGTCTTTTACCATATGGTAAGGGTATAAAACATAGCTGCGGATTTGGCTTCCCCACTCGTTTTTCATCTGCGACCCGAGCTGCTTGGCCTTTTCCTCGGCCTGTTTTTTCTCTTCGAGCTCGCAGAGCTTAGCGTAGAGCATTTTGTAGGCCATTTCCTTGTTTTGTAACTGACTGCGTTCGTTCTGGCAGCTGACCACAATCCCGGTTGGCAGGTGGGTTATGCGCACAGCCGTCTCCACTTTGTTTACGTTCTGCCCTCCGGCTCCCCCGCTGCGGAAGGTGTCAATCTTGACCTCGGCCTCTTTAATCTCGACCTGGCTTTTTTCAAGAGCGGGCGACACTTCCACACTGGCAAACGAAGTATGCCTGCGTTTGTTGGCGTCGAAAGGCGAAATTCTCACCAGCCTGTGCA
Organism: uncultured Clostridia bacterium; assembly: GCA_947626955.1. Taxonomy (GTDB): domain Bacteria; phylum Bacillota; class Clostridia; order Christensenellales; family UBA1242; genus UMGS2069. Next base: position 2,310 of record CANQUB010000017.1, read on the forward strand.
CCCCTCTCTCGTTCTTCATGTTGCCGTAGGCGTTGAAGCCTTTGACCTGGTAGCAAGCGCTCTTGAACCCCGCCCCGTCGCCGAGGTTTTTGCTTATAAGCTCAAACGTATAGCCCATCTTGCCCCAATAGCCAAGGTACATCCTTTCGAGCATGGACGCCCAGTCCTGAGCCTCTTCCCCGCCCGCACCCGAGTGCAGCTCGACAAAGCAGTCGGCCGAGTCGTTTTTGCCGCTGTATAGGCTCTCGATATAGAGCTTGTCTATGTCCTTTTCAAGGGCGGCAAGGCTGACTTTTAGGGCCTGCTCGTCGTCGGGGCTGTAGGGCTCGACAAGGACGGATAATAGCTCGCTTACAAAACTTAGCTGCTGCCTTGCGTCGTCCACGGCTTTTACAAGCTTGCTTATTGCGGCAAGCCGTGCCGAGAGACCCGATGAGAGCTCATAGTCGCCGTATACCTCGGGCTTTGCGAGCTGAGACGAAAGCTCTTTTTGCTCGCCTTGTAATTTTTCAATGTCAAAGGCAGTGGCAGATGCTTGCAAGCTTCTGCTCAATGCTGCCAACTGTTAGTTTGTAGTCCATAATTAACCTCTTAAAGATAGTTTATCACGCAAAGTCCAAAAAGGCAAAGGAAAAGCCCAACAAATTTTGCTGGGCTTTTATAGTCTTACTATTCCTCGCCAGGCTCGGTGCCTAAATAATTTTCAGCTATTTGCTTTTCAAGAATTGCTATTGTTTGCTTAGCGTCATTTCTCAACGCTCTATATGCAGGGTTTTTCCAAGATAAAGGCCTTATTTCTATTGTTTTATCTAGTTCAGCAGCAATATTTTTTAAATTCTTAATAGCCCCATCTAGTTCCTCACGACCGTTACCCATTAATGCAAAGTCGGCAACAAGTTGTGGGTTGTTAACCATTTTTTCATGAGCATTGACATAAGCCATCGCATCTTCCCAATATTCAACAACCTGATCGGCGTCCATATTTAAAATCTCTGGTGAAGCAGCACGCCTTAGAGGATAAACTTTGTATGTTTTGTCACCTAGAGTTTTATCTCCCAGTTCAACTCTAACCTCTTCTATTTTCTCGTCAACAGCCTTCCAGAATCCGTCCTCACCATTTTTGTAGTAGAAATCATAAATTTCTTTTTCGGTGCTAAGGCCCAAACTCTTAAGTGCCAACAGCTCTTCTTGGTTTAGCTCAAGACAAGTGTGCAAATCAAACTCCCAGGCCTCACGCAAAAATTCTTCAACTTCAGGCAGGGTCTCGCCGTAAGTGTTGATGGCGTTGAGGCGTTCCTGTTCCTTAATTTTTTTAGATATTTTCTCACTTACGATGCGGGCAATTTGTCCATTTTCATCTTTAGGGTCAACGTAGTGAGATAGGCCCAAATGGAACTTCTCTTCGCCAACAATGGTTATAGCCCTAGTGATCTCGTCGGCAGTTTTTAATCCCAACTTTAAGCAAGCTACATACTCACCATTAGTTAGAACATACTCATCTTTCTGCTTTTCGATTGGTTCAATGTTTGGCTTTGCGTCTTCAAGATTGGTAAGATACTTGCCTCCCTCTTCGCCAGCAGTCTTAATTTTTTCAAGATCGCCTTGACCAGTTAAAAAGTTGTTCTCAGAATTCATGATAACAACATTTCCTTCTTGGTCATAAGCGGTAGTTCTTGATTCTACAGGGAAGTCGCAAAGGTCTATAGTGGCCTTGGCGTCGGCTGGTTCGTTGCTAAAGTGCGAAAGCCCAAGCTTCATCTTTTCTAGACCCATTTGGTTTATTAAAGAATAAATTCTTCCTTGGTTTGCAAGGTTTAGCTTAACAAGTACGGCAACTTCACCTGGGGTAAACAATACCTCGCCTCTCTTAAATAAGTCAACTTTATCAACCTCAACGTTTGGATGAAGTTCAACTTCTTTCTTTTCGGTCTCGGCCTCATTGGCTGGCTTGTCGGCTACGACGGCTGCCTCTTCAGTGTTAGAGAGTTCTGCCTTGTCTTCAGGGATATTGGTGAGTTTAACGTGGTTCCTTAATTTTCTTCCAAAGTCACTTTCGAGAAACTTTTTCATATAAAGAAAGCTTTTTGCATCAACATTGAGATTTGCAATACTCTTTTTAATTTCTTCGCCAACTTCTACACCCTTGGGCAAAATATATTCGCCATAATGCTCTTCACTCGTATCTGGTTTTACTTCAGTTCCATCGGCTAAAATTAATACATTTTTTTCAAATTTTATCCCCGACTCATCAGCTTTGCAAATTTCTTCAAGTTCAAGGGTGGCATCATCAAATTTCCATTTAACGAACGACAAGCGAGCTTGTTCGAATTCTTCTTTTAGTTCTTTTTCTCTATCTTCCTGGCTCTTTTGTTCACGCTCTATTAATGTGTTTAAACGGCTTACCAGTTTATTGTTTTCTTCGGCTGTTAACAGTTTTTCTTCTTCAATGGCTTTAATTACATTGAAGGACTTTTGAACATCGCCTTCATTTCCCTTTAAAATTGAATCTACAATATCGTACAGAGCGAACTTAATTTCCGTATTCGAATATTGCTGTTTGCGTTTGATACGGCTCTCACTAACCCGTTCATTAATATACACTATTCCTGCGCTTTTAAATTTTTCAATAGCCTTTCTAACATCAGGGCTTATGATTGCTTCTTTCTTTTCGGTCTCGGCCTCATCTTCGAATGCTGGGTCAAAAGGCATTTGATTCTTGTTTTCCATAAAAAATCCCCCCTCATAAGGTTTTAATCTATTAGTATTATACCACGGCATTTTGCCCATTGCAATACCCAATTTTAATTTTTTTTACGCAAAAAAAGACCGACATTTCGTCGGCCTTATTTATTATCGATCACGAGTTGGATCTTTTGATGATTCTTGATGAGAGGTGTATTCGTTAATAAGTTCTATGGTTTTGTCATCTAGTATCAATTTTTGTCCTTCAAAATTGATTTCTTTGTCTTCACCATAATGACCAGCTAGGTTTTCGAGAAGCTCATAACGTTGCTCGTCACTTATGTTACTAGAATTTAAATCCCCTGGTTCAATGCCTAATTTTTTTAATTCTTGCATTTGATCTGGAGTGGTTTTGCTTGTTATTATTTTAGCGAATAATTGTGCGTTTTTAAGTTGCCCTTCAAATTCTTCATAGAGTTTGTATTTTTTACCTTCAACTACAACATTGCCCTCATCGTCAGCTTCAATTTTTTGGAAAACTTCCATAACCTTGCCAGGGACTACCTTATCTTCCACTTCCCAAGCAAATGCATATTCCCCTTTTTCAATCTTCTCCCTTATCTTCTCTTGAATTACAGAGTGTTTTTCAAATTTATTTTCCCATGCTCTTTTTAGTTTCTCAAGAATACCAATTGTGGTGGTTACCTCAAGTTCTTCTTCAGGCTTAGAGACATCAACCTCTTCTTCTTCAGGCTGAGTCTCGGTTTCGGATTCAGTGGTCTCTTTGTCTAAAGCAGCGTCTTTGCTCTCTTCAGGCTTCTCTTCTGCGTGCACTTCTTCTCTAGGCTTAGACTTTTTAGCCTCATCTTTAGCTTCGGACTCTTCGACCTCGGCTGTTTTTTCATGAACTTCGGACGAATCCTTTTCGGTTTCTTTGGTTATGGGACTATCGTTTTGTGCTTCTACCACGGGTTCAGATGCAGCTTTGTCTTCGGTGTTTTCGTCCTCATGCTTATTTTCAAATTGTGGTTCACTGCGGCCAACATCCCTTTTTATTATCTCGTTTTGAATTTCTTGTTTTTTACTTTCTTTTTTAAAGTTTAACTCTTTAACAGCATCGTTATATTTTTCAATTCTTCCTTTAACACTTCGAGTAATTTCTATATCTTTAGGTATCTCATAAAGGCCATTCTCATTTTTAGAGAGAGTGGTGCCGTCTTTCAAAGTAACTTTACCAGCAGCATATTTTTCTTTTCCAGGTTTTAAACAAGCTTCTTTAAGGTTTAAGTCGGCCTCGTCAACTTCATGCACTCCAGTTAGTGTCTCTTTTTGTATGCGGTCGACAATTTCAGCCTCTTGTTTCTCTTTTGGGGTTAAAGAAGCTCTTCTTTCAAGCTCAGACATACGTCGGTTCAAAATAGTCACATCAGACTCTGGAACATTATTCTTTCCAATGAAATCTTCCACGTCTTTTTTAGTTGCATTTAGGTCTCCACCCCTTTCTTGGGCAAAGGCATCCACAACATCGAAGAGAGCATAGTTCACTTCTTCGGCCGCCCACCTCTCTTTTAGGGCGTCTTTGGCAATGTACCTATCATCCTTGTCTCTTTTAAAGGCTCTATCTTGTTGATAGTTTCGAACCTCACCATACTTTATGGTTTGATTATATCTTTGGTTGTTTTCTTCTATAAGATTGTCATAGTCTAGTTTTTTCTCGTCATAGTTGGCTAGAGCAATTTCTTTGGGATCTTCAACGTATTCCCCCTTAATATTTATAGCGTCACCACGTCTATTAATTTCGCTTGGGTCACGCACTTCGAAATTGTGCTCATCAAGATGTGTTACCTCAGGAACTATGGCGTCGCCACGTCTATTAATTTCGCTTGGGTCACGCTCTTCGTAATTGTGCTCATCAAGATTTGTTACCTCAGGAACTATAGCATCGCCACGTCTATTAATTTCAGCTGGGTCACGCTCTTCTACATTAAGAATTCCTTCAGGATGCGGCTCAGCCTCAAGCTCGGTTGCATCTTGTTCTGGCTCTTGGCCAAGGCGGCCTCTAAGCTCATTGACAATGTCCCCATTGATTCTTGCTGATTCAGAAACAGGAACACGGGCTGGATCGCTTTCAGGTTCTGGTGCAACAAGGCGACCCTTGTAGCCAACGGCGTTTTCATAGGCTGTTTGCTTTTTATCGTCTTGGAGCGAGGCACTTAGCCTTGCTTTGGACTGAGCCTTGGCCATCTTTGCTTCTTTGTGAGCCTTTTTAGCTGCTTGCCTTTCAGCCCTGGCTTCTTTGAATCTTTGGCTAATCTTGCCAAACATCTTTGGAACAACGGCCTTTCCAAGCCTTACAGAAGCCCATGTGATAAGAACCGAAGCCAAAAATGCTCCCGATCCAAAGCCAGCCGAGGTGGTCATTGCGGCATTGATTGCATAGAAAATGCCAGCACCAATTCCACCAATGGCAAGTGCGGTTGCAGCCACAGCTAGTGCTCCGGCAAGCACCACGCCAAATATCTTCCAGCCCTTTCTTCGCTTTTGCGAACGAGCCACACGAAGGTTTTTGTCGGCCTCTTTGTCTTGTTCTTTGGCCTTTTGGTTGCGGGTTTGCCTGAATTGGTCAAACTTGGCCTTTTCGGCATCTATCTCCGAAAAACGAGGGACGTCGGTGGCGTCGCTCATGCCAATGGCCTTTTGAGAATAGTTCTCTATCTCGGCACGCCTTGCCCTTTGATTGTTTGTGCTAAAACGGACACCACAAATGTCATTATATCTAAATATAATTTCGTCAACATCACGCCTGGTTACGACGTTTCGGCTAAGGTTGTCACGGCTTAACTTTTCGGCCACGGTTGGGTCGGCGGCCACAATCCTCTCGTATATCTCTCCCGAGTGGCTCAAAAGATGCATATATGCGTTGCAGTAGTTATAAAAGTTGATATAGTCCCTACTTTCGGTAAACAGCAACGATGGGGTTTCGGTCATTGCAGCTTCTGACATTGTCTTTCTCCTTTGGTTTTTTTCGCCATATTATTAATTATACATTTATTATAGCACAGGCGTTTGGTTTTTTCAATAGTTTGGCTCAAAAAAGTCCCCCACCGCCCTATGACAGCGAGTAGATCTCTTCCATCTTTTTGAATAGTTTATGTTTGTTCACCCCGGTTACAAGGGTTATATGGCTATTTTTATTTAGTGTAAAGTGGGTCTGCCCACGCTTTTTGTCCTGCGAAGTGTTAATCTCCATGTCCACCTTTTCACGGGTGAAAATATCGGTTTTTAGCATGGCCAAAAGGGCGGCACTGTCGTGCACGGCATATTGGTGCGCCTCGAGAATTTTGTCTACATAGCCCTCGCAAAGGTCATACAAAAACTGGCCAACACTGCCGCAATTTTTGAACCTTTGCCTTTGGTCTTCCTCATAGTAGGCCGTGGTGCCAATCTCTTTGGTGGTAAGAAGAATGGGCACGCCGCTTTTGATGACAATATCCACAGCGTCGGGGTCGCAGTAGGCATTGAACGAGGCGTATGGAGTTATGCTCCCCTTCCCGTCCACGCTGCCGATCTCCATGACTATTTGCTTTATTTTGTCCTTGACCTCGGGATAGGTGGTCAAAAGCTTGGCAATATCGGTCACAGGGCCAACGGCCACGATAGAAATTTGGCCGGGGTCTTTCAAAATATAGTCCCGCATGGCCTCGATGGCACCGTAGCCCGGGTAGTTGCCCGGCTTTTTCTTGACGTTTTTGGCCACAATCTTGGTGCCAAGCCCCGTTCTGCCATGAACTTCCATGGCGTTTTGCGGTGGGGTGTTTAGTGCACAGGCCGAGCCCTCGTAGACCGTGGTGTCGACCTGGCCGAAATTTTGCACCAAAAAGCAGGCATTCTTTGTGCCCTGCTCAATAGAGACATTACCAAAAGTGGTGGCTATCATCTTGACATCGAAGTCGGGCGACAAAAAGGCAAGCAACATGGCCATTGCGTCGTCAACCCCGGGGTCAACGTTCAAAATTATTTTTTCCATTGTTCTTCCTCATTGGTATTATAACTAAATTTACATTTTTAGCAAAGCATTTTTAAGTTTTATTTGTCCTTTTCTTGTCCATCATTTATTTATGAAAAAAATAAGTGTGGACAGGGCACTTGAAGAGGCCTACAAAAACTTGTATAACAGCAAACTTGACCAAATCGACAAGCGGCTCGACCAGCTTTTAAAGGCCAAAAAGTTTGCCTGCAGGCAGCAAAATAAGAAAAATAAAGAGGAGTAAATGAAAAGTTAGGGCATCGAGGCGAAGCCTCGAGTTAAAAATGCATGAAAAAAGCATGGGAAACCATGCTTTTTTATGGTGCAACCGGAGAGATTCGAACTCCCGACCCCTTGGTTCGTAGCCAAGTACTCTATCCAACTGAGCTACGGCTGCATTAGTGAAGCCTATTATAGTAGACCAGTTTTTGTTTGTCAAGGAAAACCGAAAAATTTTTAGAGCTAAATAAACGATGAAAAGCGGATACTATTCACCCCTTCAGGTCTCCGACCAGCTCCCCCGTCAAGAGGGGAGCCACATATGGTGATACATTCCTCTACCCAAGTCTCCCCCGCCACAAAGGGGGCACCATTAGTTGAAATACAAACCCAATCTTAGGCTGCCCATACCTTGTCGCGCCTGATGAGTGTTATATAAAAACATTCCCTAATTCGTCATGCAAAGCATGGCGAGTATCATTTGCTCCAAAGGAGCAAGTATCATTCGCTCGCATTGTGGGCGAGTATAATTCGCTCAAAGAGCGAGTATCATTAACTTTTCACTCTTCACTTTTCACTTTTCACTTTTTTCCCCTTGCCTCTTGAAAACTGAAATAATTTGGTGTATCATATTGTTAAGTGAGGTGGGACATGGAAAATTCAAACGAAAATGTAGTAAACGTTCAGGCATTTTTTAACATTACCTTCGACGTTTTTGACCAAAACGAATGGGACATCGAAAAGATCATGCAGCAAAAGGATTATATCGACTTTCTAAAGAATTTTTACTATGACCCCGACGCTCCATACAACATGCTCTATACTTTCATGACCCTGCACATGGCCGACAGCTTTTGCCAAAGCATTGACAATATATTGCAAAGCTCGGTCGATTACGATAAAAAGGGCGAAAATGTGGCCGAACTTGCAGACATGGAAAGAGAGGTCGAGGCTCTAAAGACCTTTTTTGACCGCTTCATGCAAGAGATACTGATTCCACACATAAAAGAGGAACTTGCCCTGCACCAACTCAACCTCAAAAACATTCCTGAAATTTTAAATGAAATCTACAAAAGGGGCGACGAAAAAGTTCTTGTTGGAAGCGTTATTATAAGCCCAGCTTTAAAACGGGATTTCGGCAAATTCCTTCTTGACCAAATTGACCAAACCGACAACACAAGATATACCGCCTGCCAGGCCTATGCCCAGTACATTCAAAGCCAAAACCGTGCCATAACACTTCAAAATGTGCTCGACCTATACGAGTGCTACGGGCCAAGCCAAACCCAAAACCAAGACAAGGTTATACTTACCCGCACCACCGACACGGCAAAGTTTATAAAGACCGCCCAAAAGCTCATTGACAAGAGTGAAAAGCAATACACTAGGCTCAAAAAACAGCTCACCAACTACACCTACGACAACGAAGTTTTATACGACGCAAGGCTAGCCGACCTTGTCAATGCCCTGAGCAACCTCAACGACGCAACAATAATGTATAACACCCTGCTACATATGCAAATGCGTGAAGACATGAAATATGTTCCAAGGTTTTTGTTCATGAACCGCCACCCCGACATTTTAAATAACTTCCACACCAAGGAAGTTTTAACCAGCCAGGTTGTGCATTCGGGCAAGCATGAGGTGCAAGAACTTTTGCAAAAAGCCGCCGTCTTTGACCTTGAAGATGACATAATGGAAAAAATTAAAGTTCCCGGCCAGGTATTTAATGTCTACACACTTGAGGACATATTCACTCCAAGACCTAAAAAAGGAGAATAATTATGAAAAAGTCAACTAACGAAATAGTCACATCCAGTCCAATAGACCTTTTATATTCATTTTACAATGACTATGGCAACTCTAATGAAATTATAAATGACGAATATTGCATGGACGAACTGCAACTGGCCTATGATGATCTAGCTTTCGGTGCCGATGGAGTGCTAAACGACATACTTTCTATTAACCACACCTCTTCATCCCTAGACATAATTAATGAGGACCACCTGGATAAATACACCTCTCTCCAGGGCGAGCTAAACGACCTTCGCAACGTTCTATTGCAGCTTTACACCACAAGGTATCAAGAAGCTTTAAATAAAGAGCTTAGAGCCTGCAGGGAAATTAAGGAAGATTATGAAAAGTTTATAGTTCTCAACAGATTCCCTGCTCTAGAAGAAATTAAAAGCCCTGCAAAATTTTTGCATCCCCCTGTCGACCTTGAAACTTATGACAAATATTTGCACGGCCGACTTTATGAAAAGTTTGCAAAACCACTGGTATTTTTATATAACGTCAAATCTAACGGAGCTTCGCCAAGCGACCTCTCCTTGCACAACCTTTGCTTTTATTTTGAAACTTATCTTAACGCCATCGACACAATAAACAAAATTGAGTCCACCCTTTCCACCTACGACCAAATAACAACCGGGGCGTATGACCCTAAGGCCAAAAAAGTGGCTGCCGACAAATTTCTTCCACTTGCCTTTGTTGGAAGGGCCAACTTCATTTATAATAGAATAAACAACTTTGAAAGCCATCTAAAGTATAAGTACTACAATTGGCGTATCAATTCGCTTGACAAGACCTTTTCATCTGGTGACGAAAACGATAAACGTCTACATTTTATCAACGCTTCACCATATATTGACAAGTTTAAAAGCACCAAGCAGACCGAGGCCGAGCAATTTTTGAACATGAAAAAGTCTACCATGCTCTCTAGCTCGCTTATGCGTCTTTACCGCCGCCACGCCGCTTCAAGAAAGTTTATTCCAGGGTTTGTTAAAAGACACTTTACTGAGCTTTTAAACATGAAACTTTATTCCAAGCCAAGCGACTATCTATATTTGTCAGATGCCGAGCTTGACTGGCTTCACAGCCTTACCACCGATCAAAGTATGGCACAAAAGCTTGAAAAGGCAGCCCCATCGCACGTTTGGCCAGACTTTAGCCCCGAGCTTAACAGCGGCAAAGATTATTCCTTCCTTCCAAGATATCTAGCTAGTTTGGAAGAAAACAATACTTCGGAAAAATAATATTGAGGGCACTGCCCTCTTTTTTTTGTGCAATTTTTTGGGATAAAATGCTTGCAAATTTTGGCGGCTTATTGTATTAATATAATACAATATTTTAAGAGGCGATATTATGAAAAAAGCAAAAATTATTCTTTCATCACTTGTTTTCACCTTTGTTTTTGCACTTGTGCTTTCATCAGCCATAATCTTCACTGGCTGCGGGCACAAGCACAGCTTTGGCGAGTGGCAAGTGGTAACCGAGGCCACTCACCAAACCGAGGGGCTTAAAAAACGCGTTTGCGAGGACTGTGGCAAGGAGCAAACCGAGGTTATAGAAAAAGTGCCACACGCTTTTAGCGATTGGACGGTTTCGGTTCCGGCTTCCTGCACAGCCGAGGGACAAGAGACCCGCTCCTGCGATTGCGGAGAAACCGAGACCCGCACTATAAGCAAACTGCCACACAACTATAAAGATTGGGAAATTGTTACCCCCGCTGAGTGTTTTGCCGATGGCACAACTCAAAATGGGTTAAAACAGCGTCAGTGCCATGACTGCACGGCCACCGAAAAAGAGGTCATCGTTGCCAGCCACCACATGGCAGTTGAAGAGGCCATAACCCCAACCTGCACCACTGCAGGTCAGTCCGAGAGGCACTATTGCGACGTGTGCGGCTACGAAGAAAAGGCAGCCACCATCATCCCTGCCACTGGGCACAGCTACGGCTCGTTTGCCCCTAACCACGACGTTGACCTTTCGACCACCCACAACGGCACACACTCTAAAGAATGTGCAAATTGTGGAGATATTGTAACCGAGCAGTGTTCCTATAACACCCAAAACGTGCCAGCCACCTGCGAACAAAACGGCTACAACATCCATACCTGCCAAACCTGTGGCGACAGCTTTGAGCATGACCAAGACTCCTTCCCTGCTCTTGGCCACGACTACACTCTTGTGCACATAAACGACAATGGGCATCACTATCACCAAAAAGTATGCTCGCACAACCCTGAGCACATCACCGAGCGTGCCGACTGCGCAGGAAATGTAATAAATGTTGAATCCACCTGCTACGAAAATGGATATACCCAGACCACCTGCGACATCTGCCATGAGGTCTTCCGCTCCAACCCACTTCCACTAAAAGACCACACCTATGGTCAGTGGACGCACACCGAGAAGGATGGCGAGGACTACCACGAGCACACCTGCACCGTACCTGAGTGCTCGCACACCGAGAATTTCCACTGCCAAAACACCTATACAGTAACTCCAGCCACTGTCTGCGAGACCTATACCACTGTAACCTACCGCTGCGAGACCTGTCAAAACAGCTATTCAAGGCAAATTGGTTCTATGCTTGAGCACAAATACTCGGCATGGCAACATAAAGAGGGCACCACGGGTGAAGAGAGCATGCACACCCGCGAATGCACCCTTTGCCATAAGACCGAGGACCAGCCATGCGAGATGGTAGAGGCGCAAAAGTCCCCTGCCACCTGCACAGCCGACGAAGTTGTGGGCAACAGCTGCAAGCACTGCGGCTACGGCTACGACGAGAACGGCGAAGGTGCACTTGGCCACACCTTTGGGCCATGGACAGTGGAGACCACAGGTGAACATGGACGTCACCAGCACACCTGCACTCGCTGCTACGAGACCCAGTACGACGACTGCGTCTTCACCTTTACCCTTGAGGACCCCGACTGCACCACGGCCGGCAAGCAGACCTTCACCTGCACCACCGAGGGCTGCACAAACACCTACGAAGTAATAATTGAGCCTCTTGGCCACAAGTATATCGAGCCAGGCGCCGAAGAGGATTTGAACCAGTGGGAAGTTACCGAAACCACCCACTCCTGCCAGTGCCTAAGGCCAAACTGCGGCCACATCGAGACCGGAAACCATGTATACAATCCAACCAACTTCTGCGCCGTCTGCGGGCATGACGGACTTATATATGCTGAAGAAGACGACTACTATGTAGTTCTCAGCGACGACCGAGTTTTGACCGCCAAGAATATCATAATCCCTGAAAAGCACAAAGACCTTGAAAGCGGCAAAGAACTTACCGTAAAACGCATTGCAGCGGGTTATGTAAATAACAAAAGGGCTTCGTTCTTACAAAACCACACCATCGAGACCCTTGAATTTCCAAAGACCATCACCTCGATTGGCGACTACGCCTTTGACTATTGCATAAAGCTTAGAAGTGTCACCATAACGGGTAGCGACGCCGATGACTTTGAAAGTGCCCTAGAAAGCATTGGACATTCGGCTTTCCAAAGCTGCTCAAGCCTTACCGAAGCACACTTCCCTTCCAGCCTTGTGTCTATCGGAAGCTACGCCTTCTCGGGCTGCAGCAACCTTGCATCTATCATCATTCCTGACTCTGTAACCGAGATTGGAAAATACGCCTTTGACGGCACAAGATACTTCGAGATGGGTTCGCACTGGGTAAACGGTGCATTCTATATCGGGGCTCACCTCATAAAGGTAGCTGAATCGACGCAGGGTGCATACCGAGTAAACAGCGAGACCAAGACCATAAGCGAAGAAGCCTTCCTTGGCTGCATCTACCTCACCAAGATCACCCTTCCTGCCAGCATAACCGAGATTGACGCCGACGCCTTCCTGGGCTGCACCGGACTTCAAGAAGTGGTGTTTGAGGGCACATTTAGCCAGTGGGTAAAGATAATATTTGGCAACGACCATGCCAGCCCAATGAACTACGCCACTAAACTCAACATCTCGGGTGCGGTCGATAATATTACTATCGAGGACGGTGTGACCGCCATCCCAGCCGGAACATTTAAAAACACTGCAATTAAAAGTATTTCGCTGCCAGAGAGCCTTACCACTATTGGCGAAGAGGCCTTTGAAAACTGCGAGCAGCTCACCACCATCACCTTTAGGGGTGAAAGCCAGCTGTCAAGAGTCATGGCAAATGCCTTTACCGGCAGTGCCTACTATGCTGCCTCGACCAACTGGGAGAACGGCGTGCTCTACGTTGGAAGCGTGGTTGTTAAAGTGACAAACGAGGCTGGGGAGACCCCTACCCTTGTCACCGAAAAGCACAGCAAAATAACCGGCATTGCATCAAAAGCCTTTGAGGGCAACACCGTGGTTAAACATATCATTGTCCCTACCGATGTCGTGTATATCGGTCCATGGGCAGTAGTTGGCTGCACCAGTCTTAAAACCCTTGTGTTCAGCGAGGCAAACAACTGGTTTGCAAAGAGCGACGTTGGCATGGGTCGCCTGCTAAAACCTGAAAGTCTAAATGGCTCGGACGGCGGAGGCTCGGCTGCAAGTGCTATGCTAAACCTCTACTGCAACGAGTGGATAAAAAATTATAGTTTTTCAGCATAAAAAATTAGCTCCCTTTCGGGAGCTTTTTTTAGTAGCTTTTATCAACCAAGTTTTGTAAAGTGAGTTTGGACAGGTAGTTATAAATTAGTGCGTTCAAGGTCTCCCAGCAGCCAATGCTATTGCATTCGGCCTTTTTGGGACAAGTGGCGTCCGAACTAAGGCAGGGCGCAAGATCGGGCATATCCCCGGTCACCAAAAGTATTTCGGCAATGGAGTAGTCCTTTGGTTTTTTTGTCAACCTATATCCCCCACCAGCCCCGCGCACCGAGGCCACTTTGTTGGCCTTTACAAGTTTATTTATAATTTGCTCAAGATACTTTGGAGGAATGTTTTGCCTTGCCGAAAGTGAGGCCACGCTAACAAGCTCCTGCCCGCTCTTGGCCAGCTCGACCATTATCTCAACCGCATATCTTCCCTTAGACGAAATTTTCATTTTTCCATTTCCTTACAAATATTTTAGCAAGAATTTTAATATTTGCAAACATTTTTTGGCGGCCGGACTAGAAAATAAAAAAATGAGAAAAATACTATTGACAAAACTTGCACGCAACTCTATACTTAAATCATACTATTTTAGTAGGAATTGAAAGGAGTAACTATGATATACCTAGACAATGCCGGAACTACCAAGGTTTCGGCCAAGGCCAAAGAGGCCATGCTCCCCCTTTTGGACGAGGTCTATGGCAACGCCAGCAGCCTACACACGGCTGGGCAAGAGGCCAAAACCTATCTTGAAGAGGCACGCAGCACCATGGCCAAATGCCTAAATGCCGAAGCTGGCGAAATATTCTTTACCAGTGGTGGCACCGAGAGCGACAACTGGGCCATCGAAACGGCCTGCCGCTACGGCAAGATGCGTGGCAAAACCCATATAATAACCTCAGCCTTTGAGCACCATGCCGTGCTTCACACCCTTGAAGAAAAGGAAAAGCAAGGCTTTACTGTAACATATTTGCCGGTATATAAAGAGGGAATTGTTCATGTGGCCGACCTAAAAAAGGCCATCACCGACAACACCTGCCTTGTGACCATAATGCTTGCAAACAACGAGATTGGCACCATACAGCCAATAAAAGAGATGGCCAAGGTCTGCCATGAAAGAGGGGTCATCTTCCACACCGACGCCGTCCAGGCTGTTGGCCACATAGGCGTTGATGTAAAAGACCTTGGAGTGGATATGCTTTCGCTTTCGGGACACAAGTTCCACGGGCCTAAGGGCGTAGGCGCGCTCTACGTCAAAAAAGGCGTGCCGCTATTTAACCTAATGCAAGGCGGAGCACAAGAGAAAAACAAGCGTCCCGGGACCGAAAACGTGGCCGGAATCGTGGCAATGGCCACCGCTCTAAACGAGAGCCTTGGCGAGATGGAAAAGGTTAACAAGCGGTTAATTTCCATGCGAGACAAGCTGTTTGACAAGCTATCCACCATCCCCCACAGCGTGATAAATGGCTCAAAGAGTCAGCGACTTCCGGGCAACTTCAACATGAGCTTTGAGGGTATTGAGGGCGAAAGCCTGCTGCTGCTTCTCGACGACTACGGCATATGCGCTTCCAGCGGCTCGGCCTGCACCAGCGGCTCGCTTGACCCTAGCCATGTGCTGCTTGCTATCGGCCTGCCACACGAGGTGGCGCACGGCAGCCTTAGGTTGACACTTTCAAAATACAACACCATGGAAGAAATAAACAAGGTGATTTCAGCCGTGCCAAAGGTGGTCAGCCACCTAAGAAAAATGAGCCCTGTTTGGGACGAACTTGAAAAAGGAGAAAGAAAACATGTTATATAGTGAAAAAGTTATGGACCATTTTAGAAATCCTCGCAACGTTGGCGAAATGCCCGATGCTGACGGCATTGGAGAGGTGGGCAACGCCAAGTGCGGCGACATCATGCGCATGTATATAAAGGTCAAAGACAACATCATAACCGACGTTAAGTTCATGACCTTTGGCTGCGCAAGCGCCATTGCCACCTCGTCCATTGCCACCGAGATGATCAAGGGTCAGCCCATCGACAAGGCGCTTGAGCTTTCCAACCAAGCCGTGGTCGAGGCTCTTGGGGGTCTTCCAACCCACAAGATCCACTGCTCGGTGCTAGCCGAAGAGGCCGTTAAAGCCGCCGTTAAAGACTATTACGACAAGCACAATATCAAATATGACCAAAAGCTCTATTGCGCCGGCGACTGCCCATGTGTGCATGAATACGATAAAAAAAATAGCGACTAAGTCGCTATTTTTTTAAGTGAAAAGTGAAGAGTGAAAAGTGAAAAGTTAGGGAGTCAAGGCAAAGCCTCGATTTTTTAGTTCGGTATTGCAAAAGAAGTGGAACTAACCCACTCTTGACATCTCAAAAAAGTGTGATATAATTTTCTTTAGTGAGGGGAATATGAAAATTTTTGATTTTTTGAAAGAACATCATTTTAATTATGATGAAATAAATACCGAAAATTTTACTGTCACCAGCCTGCCCAAAAACAAGGTAAACTTCAATGATAGCGACATCAAAGAAGTGCTTAAAAAGTGCTATTTCCTTGACCAAGATGAGTTCATTTCTCAATTGGTCGTGTTTATGAACGAGCGTTTAAAAAAGCAAAATTTATCTTTTAAATATGAAAATACCGACCAAAACAGGCTTTTAGCGGGTTCGGACGGCCAATGCGTCGATTTAGAGAGCATGATTTTTTACCCATATATCCAAGATGGCAAAATTGCCGACCAAGCATACTACTACTATCTTGATAATGAGATTGGCCAAACTTGGCACAATAAGACCCTGACCGGCGTTGCCGAAACCGCCCGCAAATATCAGGTCTATAACCGAATAGAAAAAAACCATGATAAGATCTACAAAACACTCTATGAAAACACCATAAGACACATAACCGAGACCATGAAAAATGGCCACATCCAAAGCGACTTTTACATAAACAGCCTCAATGTGGACATGCTTGAACAATTCCCAAGACTTCTGCCTGAAGTGCTATATAAAATTCTTGCCAAAGAAGCTAATGACTTGTTTATTTTAAACAACATTGCCCTGAAGTTGGTAGACTGGTCATTTCCACAACCTGTCATTGACATTTTCCATGCACATTTCAAAGAAATTGTGGATACAAACAAGGCCAAAAAAGCATATTATATGAATTTAGAACCATCTTGCATGGCCGAAAAACTGGCTATCGACACCGAACTTATGCTATTAAAGCTTGACAACGTCCACGCCGTCTCCACCCTGCTAATCGCCCTGCCCGAGCTTGAGAAGAGTTTACCTGAGGTGGAAGAAAATTATACTCGGCCTTTGGCCGAATGATACTCACTTGCCTTGCAAGTGAATGATACTTGCTCCTTTGAAGCAAATGATACTCGTGCTACGCACGAATTAGGGTTGCAATTTAATATGTAATCTTTAGGTGGTTGAATTATTTTCTAGTTTCTCTCTATCCCCCCTATTGGTGTGTACCCCACCGCCTTTTCGTCAAAGTTTGGTTTCAAGCGTCAGTGCCTTTCGAAGAAAGCCACCGCCAGCCATCAACCAACCTTCTCCTCTCCCCACCAAGCTCGTAAACTTGCTTGTCGGGGGCCCTATGAATAGTGTTACGCGGAACCTATTTCGGGGGTTTTATTTCTAAATTTCGCCCTATCTACTACTTTACAAGCACCCGATAACTATTAGCTAATATCGCGAAGTAAGGCGTCGCCGTTGGCGAATATTAATAATTATCCTCATCAGCCGCAACAAGGAGCAAGACCGGCAGCTTCCCCTTGGTAAGAGGAAGCCTAAAAATAGGACACTGTTCGTGGCTCCCCTCTTGACGGGGGAGCCACATATGATAACACACTTCACTATACAAGTCTCCCCCGACGAGGGGAGAAGGTGGTGCGTTACGCACCAAACGGGGGCGAAACTATAATCTTGTGCGAAGCCTTATTTCGCGATGTTAACCAACAACAATCAGGTGCTTGTAAAGCAGCAAATAAGGCGAAGATAGTGACAAAGGCTAAGAAAAAAGGTTGCCCGCTGACCTTTATAGGGCCCCCGACAAGCGTAGCTTGATGGGGAGAGGAGAAGCCAAGCGATTGCAGGCGGCAAGCTTCGCTAGAAGTTTGCTGACAATTAAGCTTGTGCTTCGACGAGCGGGCGTTCTTTTTTCGACGCTTTTGTTGCTATATTCGCCTTAGGTGCGGAGAAATGGTCCGCATCGCAAGCGATGCGGTACACACAAACGCCCCTATGACGAGGCTCGGGCGGAAAACATCACCCATACAGGGCTAAATTTGCACTTTGCACAAGGCTCGCCGAGTACCACCCCAAAACCAATTCAAGGCTAAAAACGCCCCTATGACGAGGCTCGGGCGGTGACATCTACGCAGGAGTTTATAATGATAAATGACTGTGTAGTGTCGCCGCCCAGAAACGAAGTCAGAGGGGTGTTTTTAGCCTTGAATTGAGCCGACGGTACGCGGATAAATTTCAGCATCTCGTATGTTCGATATGCCGGTAAGATACATTACAAAGCGTTCAAAACCTAGGCCGTAACCCGAGTGGATATTGGTGCCATAGCGACGAGTGTCAAGATACCAAGAATAATCCTCTTCTTTGAGTCCAAGCTCGTGAATACGGCCGAGCAGGCGGTCATAACGCTCTTCACGCTGGCTGCCACCAATAAGCTCGCCAATGCCGGGAACAAGCATATCCACGGCTGCTACCGTCTTGCCGTCGTCGTTTTGACGCATATAAAAAGCCTTGATGTCCTTTGGATAGTTCTTTAAAAATACGGGCTTCTTGTAGACCTCTTCGGTGAGATATCTTTCATGCTCGCTTTGAAGGTCTATCCCCCACTCAACCGGATACTCAAACTTCTTGCCCGACTTTTTCAAAAGGTCGATGGCAGCAGTGTAGTCAAGGCGAACAAAGTCGCTAGATACAACGTTATTGAGCCTGTCAAGCAGCCCCTTGTCCACAAACTGGTTCAAAAACTCCAGCTCATCCTTACACTCCTGCATCACGTATTTGATGCAATATTTTATCATGTCTTCCTCGTTGTCCATAAGCTCGTCGAGGTCACAAAAGCAAATTTCGGGCTCCATCATCCAAAACTCGGCGGCGTGGCGAGAGGTGTTGGAGTTCTCAGCACGGAAAGTTGGGCCAAAGGTATAGGTCTTTCCAAAAGCGTGGGTGAGCGGCTCTTCGTTGATCTGACCCGAAACGGTCAGGGCCACTTTTTGTCCGAAAAAGTCCTCACTATAATCCACTTTGCCGTTCTTTTTAGGCAGGTTTTCAAGGTCTAGAGTGGTAACCTGGAACATCTCCCCCGCCCCTTCGCAGTCACTCGAGGTGATGATTGGAGTATGGACATAAACGAAGTTGCGTTCGTTAAAGTATTTATGTATGGCAAAAGCGGCCACCGAGCGGATACGGAAAACGGCGTTGAAGAGGTTGCCCCTCGCCCTTATGGTTGGAATTGAGCGCAAAAACTCCACCGAATGCCCCTTCTTTTGAAGAGGATAGCTTGGGTCGCTTGCTCCAAGCACCTCGACCTTTTCGGCGTTTATTTCAAAAGGCTGCTTGGCCTCGGGGGTCAAGATGACCTTGCCGGTGATGCAGTAGGAAGCCCCAACATTTTGGTGCACAGCCTCTTCGTAGTTCTTGTTCTTTTCAAGCTCGACAACCACCTGCACGCTCTTGAAAGCCCCGTCGTTGATGGTCAAAAAGGCCAGGTTTTTGTAGTCGCGCACCGACCTTAGCCAGCCACAAATGGTGACTGACTTCCCGCCAAGTTGTTCGTAGGTTTTAAATAGATCTTTAATTTCAGTTCGTTTCATGTTTCTCTCCTTTTATGGGTTAAGCCTGTCTGGGCCACGGAATATGTACATTGCCTCCTTGAGGCTTGGAAGATCTAGTAGCAGCATCAAGAATCGATCAAGCCCCAGCCCAAAGCCGCCGTGTGGTGGGCAGCCGTTTTTGAAGAAGTTTATGTAGTCGGTCATTGGGGTTGGGTCGATGCCTCGAATTTCGATTTGCTTTTTCAAAATGTCTGGGCGATGCTCTCTTTGTGCGCCCGAGGTCAGTTCAACGTCCTTAAAATACAAGTCATACGACTTGGAGTAGGCTGGCTCGTCGGGCTTAGCCATGGTGTAGAAGGCACGAACCATGGTTGGATACTCCTTAACAAAGAAGAACTGATGCCCGTTTTTCTTCTCCATATAATTGCAAAGTGCAACTTCCTGCTCGGTGGTAAAGTCGCTGCCGTCCTCAATCTCAAGCCCCAGCCCACGCAAAATTTTGTAGGCCTCTTTAACGGTTATTCTTGGGAAAGGCAGGCTTGGAACAACAATGTCCACATTCAAAAGCTCCTTTACCTTTTCCCCATACTTTTTCTTAACCTCGCCGATGGCGTAGGCCAGCATCTCCTCTTGCACCTTCATCACGTCCTCTTCGCTGTCCACATAGCTAATTTCGATATCAAAGCCGCTGAACTCAGTGGCGTGTTTTTTGGTGTGAGACTTTTCAGCCCTGAAAACTGGGGTGTTTATAAACACCTTTTCAAAGCCGGCCGCCATGGCCATTTGTTTGTAAAATTGTGGGCTTTGGATAAGGTAGGCCTTTTTGTCGAAATATTTGACCTCGAAAACGTCGGCACCACCCTCACTCGATGCTCCAATTAAAGTTGGAGTGTGAATCTCGATAAAGCCATGGTCAATGCAATATTGCCTCATGGCCTGGTTTAGAACGGTCTCAACCTGGAAAATTAAGGCCTTTGCAGGGGTCCTTAGGTCTATCCACCTGTAGTCAAGACGCTGGTCGATTGAGCTCTCGGGCCCAATAGGAAAGGCCTCGGCGTGACTGGTGAGTTCGACCTCGTCGGGGATGACCTCAATACCGCCCAGCTTTACATACTCATTTTTTACGGCCGTGCCTTTAATTTTTACTGTGCTTTCAAGAGTTGCGTGCGAGAAAATTTCGGCAATCTCAGGTTTTTCGTCCTTTACGACGGTCACCTGGATTTTGCCCGAAAGGTCACGAATGACCACAAACTGCATACTCTTTTTGTCTCTAAGGTTCTCGATAAAACCCTGAAACTCCACTTGTCCCGGCTTGATTTCACTAATTGTCATATTTTCCTCCTTATACATAAAAAGTCCCAACGCTATAAAAGCGTTAGGACGAAAATTTTCCGTGGTGCCACCTAACTTGCAAGATAAACTTGCCACTCATTTTTTTGTAGGCTCAAAGGTGTCCTTCATTTTGACCCAATCGGCAAACTCTCACCATCATTGCCTCGCTTTGGTTGGGCTACCAAAACTACTCTTCTTCTCACAGCCTTATTATAAAGAGATGATAACAAAAATTTTAAAAAATGTCAATGATATTGCCCAAATTCAATTTTATTCTCGCTAACTTTGTGCTATAATAATACATATTTGCATCCTGGCCAGCCTGAAAAACAAAAATTTCACAGGTTTTAAGCCAAATTTTGCTAGTTTTTGCGGAAAATAACAAGATTTTAAAACAGACACAGGAATAATGGCACCAAAAAAACGCAAAAAGGAGAAGAAATACAATGAAAATAGTGTCAAAACAGCTCAGCAGCCACGATTGTATCATTTGCGGGGTAGACAACGAGCTTGGCGTAAAGGCCATGTTCTATAACACCGACGATGGAAAAGTTGTCACCAATTTCCACTTTCACTTTGAGCACCAAAGCTATCCCGGCCGCACTCATGGCGGCATGATATGCGCCCTGCTCGACGAGCTTGTGGGCCGCGCTATTTGGGTAAACCACCCCGAGCTTTGGGGAGTCACCATGAACCTAAACATCAAATACCGCAAGCCGGTGCCATACGAGACCGAGCTTCGTGGCGTGGGCGAAATTATAGATGAGACCAGCCGAACATTCACCGGCCATGGATACATTGAAGATATGGATGGCCACATTCTTGCCGAGGCCGAGGCCGTCTATATGAAGCTGCCTATCGAAAAAATTGCTCCCGATCCAAACGACAAGCACGCCCAAATGTTTATGGTCCCTGACGAGAAATAATGCAAAAAATGTAATAAATCACTCAAAAAAGCATAAAAACAGCACTCAAGCGAGTGCTGCTTTTTATTATCTACTTCGGCCAAACTCTTCATTTATTTCATTGGCAATGTCTTTAAAGGTGCTGGAAAGATCTTTTAGATCAACCTTGCGGCTTCGACGAACGCCATATTCGTCAACCTCTTGTTCCTCTTCTTCTTTATCTTGCTTTTTGGCACTTTTAACTTCCATGTTCCTTACAGCTGCAAATTCATCCTGCTTTGGCTGTCTTTGTTTTTGAGCCTTCTCGGGCTCTGGAATTTTTGGATTGTATGTTTGAGTTTGTGCAGGTCTTGCCCCATTTGTCGATGGCTGTCCAGTTTCGGACGAACCTCTTTGAGCTTGGGCACGTCGAGCTTTTTCAGTGACCATATTGGCCTTGCAGTCGGCCAAATACTCCTCGGCAATTTCGCGGTCAAGCCCCTTTTGTTCGCAAGAGTCAAGGAAGTCGGCTATGCTATTCTCTTCTTCCTGTATTTTCTTGTTAAGTCTTTCATGAAGGTCGTAGTCTCTGCTCTTGCCCAGTTGTTCTTTAAGTCTTTCAATTTGCTGCTGACTTTGCTTTAACTCGTAGTATGGGCTGCTCATCTCATTGGTTTTGATATTGTTAATGACTGCCAAGAGTCCCTCGGAAAAATCTCTTGCAGTTTTGGCCACAAGTGGGTCGCTGTCGTTCTTTTTTCCCTCGGCCACCTGCAAAAAGGCGTAGGCCTGCCTTATGGAGCATTCAGTGTTCATGCCAATTTCAATAGCCGGGCCGAAATATTTACTAAAATCACTCGCACTATCCCCAAGGCCGTTTAGAGTAATGTTAAGCGGACCTTCTTCATTTTCATGAGTTTCACCGGTCAAAAAAGCCCAGGCGGCTTCTCTCTGCTCAGCTGTTTGCGTTTTTGGAGCCGAGTTCATCCTTTTGTATTCATAATTAGCTCTCTCATTAAAAGTAGCAAAGTGCAAAATCTCACTTTTCCTTTCCAAGGTTTGCCAATTGTCACCAAGTTTATTAAATATGTCCTGATAAATTTGCTCTTTTGTCTGTTTCGTGTTCATTTTTTGTCCTCCTGTTTTTAATTTGTATGTGTTTTGACCCAAAAATCGTTGACTGCCTATTACGATCTTCTTCGTTGGCGTCCTCTCGGCTTTTTGGCAATATGGCAGGATCTATCCGGGTTTTGTTTTGCTCTTTTCGTTGTTTAAGTTCATCGAGAACCGCGTTTGCGTACCAAACAAGATCCTCGTCTCTAACGCCAAACACGGTGTCAATTGCTTTTTTCGACATCTCATCTTTGTTCATATAGCCGAAAATGTGAATTTGAGTTCCGCCCGAAAGCTTTGGATGCCTGTTGTCTCCAAGGCCGAATTTTTCTCTATTGAACCTGCTTATTTGCTCGTCGGTCTTGCCCACTTTTTTAAGCTCGGCTGCCGTCATGTCCATTTTTGGCATGACCACCTTCATTTGAAAACCCCTTAGCGAGGGTTCATTTGCAGGGGCGTAGCTTATTGGAGCCTCACCAAGGTCGTGGTGTTCGACTGCATATTGCAGCCTTTGCCCTCTTGACAGCAGGCTTAGCTCACCCCTTACCACCACTTCGTCAAAGGGGAGACTCGCCCAAACCTTCTTTTGTGGCGTGCCACTAGTTGAGTAGTTTGAAGAGTGGCACCAATAGGTGAACTGGCTGGGCAAAAATATCTTTTCTTGCTCTCTCAAATATTTAAGTGCTTCTTCTCTTGCTTTAAAGGCTATATCTCTTCTTTTCTTACAACTATTA
>CANQUB010000018.1 GCA_947626955.1 uncultured Clostridia bacterium
AAAGAAAACGAAGAGATAAGTTATCTCAACTTGCTTGAACAGACAAAAACAACATCATTTGGCTTCACCCCTGAAGAAAAGGGAACATTCTACATCGTAATCCAGCCAGAAAACAACATGGGCGTTGTTGGCGAAGCGCTTAGATTAAAAATTTCGTTGAAATAAAAATAAAAATCAAATTTTATCTTTTATGTGAGTATAAAATATCTTAGATATAATTGTTTATAACGCTAAATAAAACAAATCACTTTTATAAAACTTAACACCACAAAAATTTTTGTGTTAGGATTGGATAGCGGTCGCTCCGCCATATAAAGTAAAAACCGAGCAAATGCTCGGTTTTTCTTTTGCTTGACGAAGTTTGAGGTGTGCGGTCTTGACAAAGGAGTTAAAAACAAATACAATGATAATATAATATCAAACTGGAGATGAAAAGAAGTTATGCTAGGTAATGAAGTTGAAGTTTTAAGAGCGCTTGCAAATGGCGTAAACTATTTCACGGGTGAAAAATATGAAGAAAACAGCATTTTGAACGACCCAAACATAATAAGAACGCTGTTTAATGTTTGTGAAAGCTTGAGCCAAGAAAGACCAAAAACAGCAAGGAAGAGTGAATTTTATTGTCCTGAAAATATTGAGGAAGCTTTTGAGTTTGAAAAAGAACTGACGTTAACAAAGATATTGCAAAAGGTAAACGCAATGAACCCAAACACAAAGCGTTTAAGGCAGGCTGTCGTTAAGGACGCGTTGATAGAAGCTGGCGTTTTAAAAACATCAACCGACGCCTATGGCAAAACTAGATACTTTGCCACCGACGATGCCAAAAAACACGGAATTTTTAATGTGCAAAGAACAACCATGTATGGCAAGCCGTACAGTGCCGTCGTATTTAATGAGGCGGGGCAAAGGTTTGTGCTTTTAACCATAAAAGATATGTTTAAGTAAGATAATAGACAAAAAAAATACTAGCCCCGAGATGACGGGAAGAAGGGCTAGTATTTTTATGATAGCACAAATACTCATGGAGTGGGGAAAAACTACAAAATAAGACAAAATTCGACTTATTTTTCAAGATTTTGTGGCACAGTTTAGTGTTTTAGTCCTAGCCTCATGCACTTTTGCCGAGCGGAGACGTTGACATATATTGAACTTGTGGTATAATTAAAGAAGTTCACAAAAGGAGATTAAAATATGATTGAAACCGACCGTCTTATTTTAAGACCCATGGATGAAGGGGACCTAGAGGACTTCTACGAGATATTTTCCACCGAGGAAGTTGGGCGTTTTATCAACAAAATGACCCACGAGAGCGTTGAAAGATATTTCGAGAAAAAGAGAAATAAGCCCCAAAACCCATACAGCTTTGCAGTAGTACTGAAAGAAAACGGAAAGATGATTGGCACTTGCGGGGTAAAACTCGACCCCGAGACCAATGTGGGAACACTGTCCTACGTCTTCAATCCAAACTATTGGAGCAAGGGCTACTGCACCGAGGCCTGCCGAGAGGTAATGAGGTACTGCTTCGAAGAAGGGAATATGGACAAGATAGAGGCCGACTGCTTTGAAGACAATGAGGCATCCATTCACGTTTTAAGCAAAAAACTAAATATGCGTGCCGAGAAGGGAAAGTATAGAGAGGAGCTCAACAGCTACACCCAAAAGGTGACCCCTTTTAAGTTCTTTGCAATAACCAAAGAACAGTACAACAAGGATGCCAATTTAACAAAATAAGCTCAAAATTATAAAACCCAATATACAAAATGCGGAAAACAAGCACAACACAGGCTGTTCTCCGCATTTTTTATAAGAAAAAACGCAAAAATGCTGTCAAATTAAGCCAAAAAGATGATAAAAAACGTATTTTTTTACTTTTTAAAGTCTTCACTCATTTCATCTAGGTCAACAAAGGTGCTTTCGGCTGCGTCCTGCCAATTGTCCTCAAAGTCCACACGTTTTAGTATAGGCGAATGGGTAGGGATGGTGTGGACAAAGCGAGAGGAAAGGTTGCTTTCATACAGGTCGCTGCCAATGCTTGGAACATTGTTCCACTTAATTTGAATTTGGTCAGCCAGGTCGAAGGCTGTCAATGCAACGTTTGGATTGCTGAGCTTTAACAAGGTTTTGGATTGATTAACGACCCTAGAAAAGTCTTTTAGGGTATATTTCTTGGCCTCTCTTTCGGAAATGCCCACGCCTATGACCGAGAAGATTGGTTGGCCAGAACGGTTATAACGCCCATCCCAGAAGTGGCAGATGTAAAACACATCGTTGCCATTGTGATGCTCGCCGAAATTTTGCTTGCTCCAATCATTGGTCTTTTGCAGGTGAGCGGTCATAAGCTTTTGTGCCTCTTCGAACTGCTTTTGCGCCTCTTCGGTGTTTTGGCTATACTGAATAAACAGCCCATCATATGGATAGTGTGCAGCTGTGTTTGTTGCAAAATAATATTCTTTTCTCATGATTATTCTCCTTAACAAAAAATGATTTTAACACACTTTTTCTTTATTGTCAATATCGAATTTTGTTGACAGACTGGTTGGTGAGGTGGTGGTTATGGCCTGTAGCAATCATATATACTGCGGCTGGCACGCAGCTTGTTTATAAGCTCATACAGCTGCTTGCGGGTGTTTATCTTTACATTTACAAGGTAGTGGGCATCGGCCCCGCTCTTTTCCAAAACTATGGAGTTGACCATGATCTTGTTTTCGGCAATCTTAGACGAGATTGTGGAAATGGTGCTTGGGCTCTTTTCGGCCACCACGGCAAGTGTGGCGTCATAGAATGAGTTTTGGCTGTCCTCGCTCCACTCGGTGTTAATTTTGCGGTCGTCTTCAAGATACAATAGGTATGGGCAATCCTTGCGGTGGATGGTCACGCCCTTGCCTCTTGACACATAGCCTATTATCTCGTCGCCTGGGATAGGGCAGCAGCATTTTGCGAACTTCTTCAATAGGTCCTTGTGCCCGCCGATCATGACGCTGTCGTTATGTTTGCTTGGCCTGGCTTCGCTAATGTGTTTTTTCTCGGCTGGTGCTACGGCCAAAAACTTGCTTAGCACTTGAGAAGCGGTCAGCCCGCCATAGCCGACAGTGGCAAAGATGTCGTCGAGCGAGGCAAGGTTGTAGCGTTCCATGACATAGGACAGGCTTTCCTTGTCGTCGAGCAGTGTTGATAGGTTTGTGCCGTTGCGTTTGGCAAACTCTTCAAGCATTTCTCGCCCCAGCCTCAGGTTCTCGTCCTTTCTCTCGCGCTTGAAAAAGGCACGGATCTTGCTGACGGTGCTAGGGCTTTTAACCAGCTTTATCCAGTCTCTTGAAGGCCCTTTAGAGGTGGCCGAAGTGA
The DNA here is from genome assembly GCA_947626955.1 of uncultured Clostridia bacterium. Lineage (GTDB taxonomy): Bacteria > Bacillota > Clostridia > Christensenellales > UBA1242 > UMGS2069. The sequence continues at coordinate 3,343 of CANQUB010000018.1, forward strand.
TGACTTCAACCACGTCGCCTGTCTTTAGCGGGGTGGTGAGGGTGACCATTTTGCCGTTTACTTTAGCCCCCACGCACTTGTTGCCCACGCTTGAGTGCACGGCATAGGCAAAGTCGATGGCAATGGCGTCTTTTGGAAGTTCGATGACGTCGAGGTTAGGGGTGAAGACAAAAATTTTGTCCTCATAAAACTCCTGCTTTTGCTGCAGGTTTTCTTGTGGTTGTCCCGAAATTAGCGAGGTGCGAAGCTTCTTTGTGTCCCCGCTTATGGCCTTGACCCCGCGGTCCTTGTATATCCAGTGCGCGGCCACACCATATTCGCAAAATGAGTGCATCTCCTCGGTGCGAATTTGTATTTCAAAAGGTATGGGCTGAGAATCTTTGACAGGGTAGAGCACGGTGGTGTGCAGGCTCATGTATAGGTTGGGTTTTGGATGGGCGATGTAGTCCTTAATTCTCCCGTCGAGAGGTTTGAAGGTGTTATTGACCTCGCCCAGCATGGTGTAGCATTCGGGCACGGTCGACACAATTATGCGGTGGGCGATTATATCAAAAACATTGTCCTTGCCCTTTTTGACCCACTTTTGAAAGAGGCTGTAGGCCGACTTTTCACGGGACTGAATTCGGGCCTTTATTCCATGCTTTTGGGCCAGCTTTTCAATGGTCCTGGTGATGTCTTCAATGATGGCCTTGCTCTCTTTGTACTCCTTTTCCATGGTGGCCACAACCGAGGCGTAGTCGGCGGGGTACAAGAATTTGAAGCACAAATCTTCCATCTCGTGCTTGAACAGGCCAAGGCCCAGCCTTTCGCAGAGCGGAACGTAAACATCGAGAGTTTCGCGTGCGGTGCGGATTTGCTTTTCACGGGTCTTGAACTCCAGCGTTCGCATATTGTGCAGCCTTTCGGCAAGTTTTATGAGTGCAATGCGGGAGTCGGCCCCCATGGCGAGCAGCATTTTTTGTAGCGCTTCGGGGTTTGCACCCTCTTTGTAGTAGGCGCGTTTTATATTGTTTATCTTCATCAGCCCAACGAGCAGGCTTTGCACATTTTTGCCAAAGCCGCTTTCTATTTCCTTTTCGGTGCAATCGGTGTTTTCTAGGCAGTCATGTAAAAGCCCCGACACAACGGTGTCGGCATCGGCGCTGAGCCCCATCAAAATTTCGGCCACGGCCACAGGGTGAGTGATATATTCCTCGCCGCTGTCACGAACCTGACCCATATGCTTTTGGCTGGCAAAACCAAGGGCCTTTTTAATGCGGTCGCTGTCTTCGGGGTAGCTGGCTTCTACTATGGAAATAAAGTGGGTGTTGTCCATGAAAATAAGTATAGGAATTTGAAAGAAAATTGTCAATAAAATTAAAAAACTTGAAAAACCCTGCGGCTTTTGGTTATTTTGCACAAAATTTTTCAGTTTTGACCTTAAAAATACCCCATACTCCCATTTTACCCCAATTTTGGGGGTAGTCAATATGCTATACTGCCATCAGGAGGAGAAAAATTATGTTTAAAATCAATTTTGAGAGTTCGGGCTACGAGCTGGTGCAAGTTGACCAGCTGGGATTCAAGGTGAAGGGGTCAAAAGACCATGTGGTAATTTTTAGGCAGGGGGACATGCACTTTGTTTTTGAGAACAAAAATTTAGACAAGAATATGAGCTTTTTGGAGCAGTGTTACAATATCCATCCGAGCTTCTATAAATTCAAATATGGCGACGACTTTTTTAAAGAGGCCAAAGAATTTCATGAGGACATGGCTGCCTATCTTTATAGCGAGGGTGAAGAGGTGCCAAGCTTTGCCGAGGGCTACAAGACCTACGAAGAGCTCGCCGAGCAGGACTTTGCTGATGGCCAGCAGCCATGGCTATACCCGGCCGTAATCTTTTTTGAGGGCTCGCAGCAAGAGGCTGAGTATTATGAGCTTGTGAGTGGAAAAACGCAAAAACGCGACAAAAATGTGTTAATTAGCCTATTAAAAAGCGATAATGTGGCCGTTTTTTGTGTGAAAAAGGACATGAGCATTGAGCTTGTATGCCACTACCATAAAGACCTTTGCTACAACATTTTGCGGGGGAAAGGGACAATTGGCAATCTTATTGAGGTGGAGTATGGCGACATCAAAGTGCTGGTCGAGTGCGGCAAAGAGCTTGAGAGTGACCAGCCGTCTCGGCTTGAGGATGCAGTGATAAACAGCTACTACGACGCCGCCTTTATCACTCACTACCACCTCGACCATGCAGCAAATGTTCATCGTCTCAAGTGCCCGGTGTATATGGGTGAGGGTTGTCTAAAGGTGCTAAACGCCCAGCGAAAGTATGCCCTCTTACCACCGCTTGACGGGGTGACGACCTACAAAAGCGGCGAGGAGATTACAATTGATAGGCGAGGGCAAAGGCTGAAAATTGTGTCTATCCTTGTCGACCATTCGGCCTACGATTCGTATATGCTGCTGTTTGAGGCCGAGGGCAAGAAAATTTTATACACGGGAGACTTTCGGGCAAATGGCCGCAAGAGTTTTGAGCGGGCGCTTGAAAAATTGCCTGAAAAGGTGGACTACCTTATTTGCGAGGCCACCAATATGTATAAAGGCCTCAGCCGCACCGAGTGCGAGCTTGAAAAGCAGGCCGGTGAGATTATGAAAAAATATGACCGCGTCTTTGTCTTTCAGGCGGGGACCAACATTGACAGGCTGGTCAGCTTTTACAAGGCCTCAAAGCGGGCGGGCAAGGTATTTTTGATGGACAGCTATGTGGCCACTATCACCGAAAACTTGCCAAATGTTCCAAATGTAAGTTTTAATGACGTCTATTGCTTTACCGACTTTCCGTTCAATTTAAAAATGCAGGCCGAGTGGCGGGTGCAAAGGCGGCACGGGCTGGGCTATAACGACATTGGCAGCCGGTATTTTAACGGCAAGGACTTGTCAAAGTTTACCATGCTAGTTCGCCCATCTATGATAAACTATTTAAAGCGGGCTGACAAGGACAAGAAACAAAGATTTGGCTTCTCTCTCTTTGATAGATCCGTGCTCGTCTACTCGCTGTGGGAAGGGTACAAAGAGAAAGAGAATGTCAAAAAATTTCTTGATGAGATGGAGAAATTAAATGTGCAAATAATAACCCTGCACGTCAGCGGCCATGCCGACAAGTTCGCCATTGACAGGCTGAAGGCCAAGGTCAATCCAACCGTCATAGACTATGTGCATTATATTGACCGGTCGAAAAATGAGGAGTAGAATGGTAGGTATGAAAAACATTTCAAACTTCATTTGTGCCTGCCAAAGTGGCGGCGGCCAATCCCAGGCCGACTTTTTCTATAACCAAAGAGAGCTTGACCACGATTGCGACAACATCGACGCAAAGCTGGCACTTGCAAAAACTCTTGAGCATGACTTTTCATCCTGCCTTGAAAAGGGGCTGAAAGGCAAGGCTGCAAGAAAAGACTTTTCATTTGAAGACCATGGCTACCGCAAGAGCGAAGGCGACAAGTACTGCAAAGAGAGTTCAAAGAAAAAGGCCAACGAGGACTTTAAGTGCAGGTGTCTGTACTACCAGTCGACAGGGGCTTGTCAAAATAAAGATTGCGAATTTTATGCTGCCGACCGGCTTGAGCAAAACCAATATAAAATCATTGCCTACCAAATTCCACCGGTGGAAAATATTGAAAAGCAAAGCGGATTCAAATCCACGGCAGTAGACCTTGTTATGGTGGACAGGCAGGATACAAGCAGGGTGTATCTCGTCGAGGTCAAAGATAGAACCAGCAAAGAACACCTTTTAAGGATGACCTGCGAGTGCTTGACCATTTCGGCGCCACTATTGAACCCCGAGAGCAATTTTGCCGACTATGTGACATACAGGCTGTGCGGTCTAAAGGGCAGGGTTAGCTTTGAAGAGTTTATGGCAAACCGCAACGCTTACCCACAAAACAAAGATTATACTTTTATTCAGGCCTTGGCCTTTTATAACAACAGCGAGCAGGCGAGGGAATACATGAGCCGCTTGTCGCCAGGGTTAAAGACTTTGATGGAAAAAAACAAAATGGCAATTTTTAAATTCTATACTTCGGGAGCGATTGAACTTTATAAACAGTACTAAAAAAAGCGAGCAAGTGCTCGCTTTTACTTTTTGCAGTTTTTAATTTTTATTTGTAAAATTTTACTTATTTTGTGCCATTTTTAGCATTTGTAAAAATAATTTGTTGTATTTTTCATATTTGTTAATTTCCAAATATTCATTTGGTGTGTGAGCAAGGCTCAGCTTTCCGGCACCAAAAACTATGACATCTCCTCCAAGCTCTTTCAAGTATCCGGCCTCGCATCCGCCAATAAACTGAGCAGTTTTTAGCTTTAGTTTTTCTTCAAACTCTTTAATAAGGAAGGTTCTTTCTTGATAAAAGCCAGGAATTTCAAGAATGTTTTCGATAGAAATTTTGCAGGCGTACTGCTCTTCCAGCTTTTCTATGTAGTTTTCAATTTGCCTAAGTGCAAGCTCTTTAAAACGAACGCTTCTTAGATCAAACGCCATCTCGCAACTACTTGGCACAATATTGTCGGCCACTCCGCCGCTAATTTTTCCCACGCTGAGGGTAGTGTTTTCAAACTTTTGGCTAAGAGTTTCGATAAACGAAGCAATTTTGGATGCAATGTAGATGGCGTTTACTCCGTTTTGCGGTTTAGAGCTGTGGCAGCTTTTGCCCGCAATTCTAATTTTATAGGCGTTACAACACTTTGCCTCGGTGCAAATATCAAGATTTGTGGGTTCGCCCAAGATGGTTAGTGCCGGCCTAACATTTCTCTCCTTTAGCTTTTTGACCACCCGGCCAATGCTGTTTAGTGTGGTCTCTTCGTCACAGGTGATGGCCACGATTATTGGAATATCCATGCTTTTTAAAAACTGCAAATTGTCAATGATAGAAGCGAAAAAGCACTTCATATCTATTGAACCAAGGCCGTAAAGCTTGTTTTTTACTATTGTTGGTTGCAAGTTTTTCTTTTCTAGGTTCACGGTGTCAATGTGTCCCGAAAGAAGGATGCAGTCACAGTCTTTAACCTTGCTATTGAGGCCAATAATAAGGCTGTACTTATTCAAATTTGGCTCTTTAATTTTTATAATCTCTTTAGCCGCATTAAATTTTTTTGTGAGGTAGTCGATTATCTTTGTATTGTCGCTGGTGTCGTACGAGCCAATGGACACCAGCTCTTTTAACGTTTCCATAATTTTCTCCTTTAAACAAAAAAGCCTGACGAGTTAACTTACGCCAGACTTATATATTTAGGTACAACATCTGGCACAAGGGAATACCTTGTGCCTTTTAGCACAAGGTTTAACTAATATGATGCCAGAACATGACTCTTATCATAAAGTTAATCTCCTCAGACTTTCATGTTATATTTAGATTATATGCCTACATTTTGCATTTGTCAACCACTAGTTTTGCAGTTTTAGGCTTTCCTGCTTAAGTAGTGAGTATGATACCAAGACGGAGCTGTCCAGGTTTTCCTTTCTAAGGCTCACTCCCACAATTTGACTGTTCAGGTAGGTGGTGTAGTAGTAGATGCCTTTGTCGGTGTTGCAACAGGAAGAGTAGATGGTGTGCTCGTAGCCTTTCTCGACCTTGCAGCAGCCTTTTTGTTGTGCCACCGAGCCAAGAATGTGGAAAAACTGGCTCACGCTCTCGACCTCGCTTTCCCCCGAAATCGAGTTCAGCTTTGTGAAGGCGGCTTTAACAAACCTCGACGCCGAGGACAGGTCGCCAGGCAGCCCCATTCCGCCCATGCCTCGGCTGTATGGCTTAAGGTCAAGGCTTTGGCAAAATTTATTGGTTGGGTCTTCGGGTGAAAGGCTTAGATAGTTGCAAAGATTGGTCATGTGGTAGTCGAAGGTTGGGTTATTGGTCAAAACGCCCACAGGGTTGTCGTAAACCTTTAAACCATCTTCGAGTGGCTCGACCACAATGCTTTGCTCCTTATCCGAAATAAGCCAATGGAGCGGGGAGTGTGGGAGGGCGGCCGAAAAGTTTTGGTCATAAATGTTCATGTTTTTGAGTCTTTTCCTTGCTTCGGCCACGTTTTTGCAAGTGGACAAAATGTAGGGGATAAACTCGAAGGGAGCAACATTGTCTTTGCCGCGGGCCTTTTTTGGGTAGACGGCGTTGGTTGGAAAATTTAGACCTGCAATGCTCAAGCCTTTTTCGTTGGTGGCGTCGTAGTAGAGAGGGTAGTTCTCTTGCACAAAGGCCATGCCTATCATGGCGTAGTGCTTAGTGTTTTTGCCCATGGTGCGAAAGGTAAACGGGTAATTGCGAGGGGTTATGGTCACCGTCTCGTTATATGAAAATTCATAGTCTAGGTTGCGGCCAAAGTAGTGGTCTTTGGTCTTATACGATACTGCTGTGCACATAATTTTCTCCTACTTTACCTCGGTCTTCCAAAGGCCGTGCAGGTTGCAATACTCATAAACGGCCAGCACCTTGGTCTTGCCAACAAAAATGTCGACCTCGGGTGGGGTGCCAGGCAATAAATTTGCAATCTTGTAGCCTTTGTCGGTCTCTACGGCCACAAAATTTATGTAGTGCACCTCTTCCATTGGGTGCAGGGTGGAGCCTACTGCCACATGGAGCAGGCCGTTTTTAAGGCTGGCGACAGGCAGGTGTTTTTCTACGGCAGCGTCGACTGTGTTTGGGGTAAGCTCTTCCATTATTTGCCCGCAGCAAACGGGAACAGGCGAGCTGTCCACCAGCTTAACAATGACATTTCCGCAAATTTTGCATTTATAGAATTTCAATTGTTTCATAGTTCTTCTCCTTTGTTAAGATTATTGTAGCACATCAAAAATTTTTAGCAAAGCAAAAGGTGAGGAGTTTTATAGCATTTTTTATCTTGCAAAAGCGCGGCTTTATGGTATAATGTAGCCATGAATAGTAAGGACACACAAAACAAGGCCTATGAGGTTGAAGAGAGCATACGCAAAAAGTTTCACCGCACCATCTTTTCAAAGTTTTGCAAGGCCATCAACGACTATAAGCTGCTCAGCCCGGGTGACAGGGTGGCTGTTTGCATTTCGGGCGGGAAGGATAGTATGCTTATGGCCAAGCTTTTTCAGGAGCTCAAGCGCCACAACAAGTTTGATTTCGACCTCGTATTTTTGGTCATGAACCCGGGGTACAATCGTGAAAACCTTGAAATGATCAAATTTAACGCCAAAATGCTGGAAGTGCCTGTGACCATCTTCGAGACCAACATTTTTGAAAGCGTATATAATATTGAAAAGTCGCCTTGCTACTTGTGCGCTCGCATGAGGCGGGGCTATCTTTACAGCAAGGCCAAAGAGCTTGGCTGCAACAAAATTGCCCTCGGCCACCACTACGACGACGTCATAGAGACCATTTTAATGGGGATGCTCTATGGGGCGCAGGTGCAAACCATGATGCCAAAGCTGCACAGCACCAATTTTGAGGGCATGCAGCTCATCCGTCCAATGTACCTAATTAGGGAAGAGGACATAATAAAGTGGAAGGACTACAACGGACTGACCTTTTTGCAGTGCGCCTGCAAGTTCACTGAGGGAATAAAAAATGAAAATGTCTCCTCCAAGCGCCACCAAACAAAGGAGCTAATCGCCACACTTAAAAAACAAGACCCGCAGGTCGAGAAAAACATTTTTGCCAGCGTTGAAAACGTCAACCTTTCCACCATCATTGCCTACAAAGACAAAGATGGCAACCGACACACCTTTCTTGACGATTACGACGAGTAAAGACTAAAAACTGCAAAAATAACAAAAACTGTCGCTAAGTGCGGCAGTTTTTATCTATCTAATTTAAAATTTCATTAATTGTTTTTAGCAGTCTTTTGGTGGTGATGTTATTAGATCTACGGCCGGGATGCCAAGCGTGCAGGTCATCTATGTCGCCAATGTTCGGTGTTTCTACTAAATACACATCGCGGCTGCCCAGCTTGTCATACATGTTTTTTATGGATTCCTTGAGGTTTTTGAAGCCAAAAAAGCCATAGACAAGCACAATTTTGCGTTTTTTTGCAAGCAAACTCTTTAAAAATTTGATGTAGTCCTTCTCAAATTTTGCCACCGCATTTTCGTACTGCTCTCCGCTAAGGGTTTGAAAAAAGATAAAGTCGTTTATGCCAAGCTCGACAATGTCTATTTGTGGCTGGTAATTGTTCTCGTTCCACTTATCGGTGTTGGTGTAAAGGTCGATATTTTCATAAAGTTTTATCATTGACACATCGGCATCTTTGGTCTTGCCAATTCCGTGCCCGCTCGAGGCAATGACATTGTAGTTAGCGTTGAGCTTTTCGGCCACGCGGTAAGGGAAGGAGTAGGTGGGCTCTTGGTGTTTGGAGTTGTATTTGCCATTTTTCCTGCGGGAGAGTATTCCATAACCTGTGGTGATTGAATCGCCGATAAATTCGAGGTTTAGCGTGCGAGTGTTTGTAACTTTTACAAATTTTTCAGCACAAATTTCCTTCACGGCAAGAAAGTTTCGCTTGCTCTCGCTGAGCTTTATAAGTTTAAAGGTGTGCTTTGCAGGGGTCACATCTATTTTTATGTTGCTTTGGCCTTTTTTGAGCTTGTATTTATGGTGCGTGTCGTCTATATATATCTTAATAAATGTGGCATGGTTTGAGGTGTCATAGTCGGTGGCAAGGCTAAAGCTTATATAGCCTCCCTCAAACTCACCCTCAATTGTGCTGAGGGTGTGGTTAATATATAATTTGCTATCCATTGTGTAGCTTCGTCCTTGAACCATACAATAGTCTTTTACCTTATCTCCTAAAATTTGCATTTTTAACCTCCAAGATGTGAAAAACGTGCTAAATTATGCACTTTTTATAGAAAATGGTGTGTTAAGCTTTTGTATTATATCATCTTTGTTATATTTAGTCCAACAAAAAAGCCTTCTGTTTTTGACTTAAGCATAACGCCAAGAAAAGAGTTTTAAGCCAAATAAAAATTGCCGCAATGCTGCAATTTTTTGGAGTTTTTTAGTTTAAATTTAACAAGGTTTTAATTCGGTATAAATCACTGAGTTTTGATATATAGCAAAAACCCCGAACGCTGTTCGGGGAATTGCTGTAATAGCTATAAAATTTTTGCCTATTCTTCAATAAATGTTTTGTATAGCGTGTCCAAAAAGTAGTCGGCAATTTTCTTCATGCCAACGGCATTTGGATGAATGGCGTCGTTGGCGTAGACGTGCATGCCGTTTCTTGTTTCATTAAAATAGTTAAACAGGTCCACCACTTCGACATTGTCAATTTCGTTTGCAATTTGCCTAATTTTGTTGTTGAACATTTCAAGGTTTTTGATGTATGCGTCCTCGTCGATATCTTTGTTGGGGTCTTCGCCTCGGCTCCACTTGGATTGCCCTGAAATGCTTGGGGGAAGGGTGAAGATGAATACTTTCAGGTTTGGCGAGTGCGACATATAGGTTTGGAAGATGTTCATTACAATTCGCTTGTAGGCATTGTAGGTGGAGGGTTCGATGTTTTAGCTTGCATTGAAGTCGTTTATGCCCATATATATGGCCACGATGTCGGGATAAAGTTCGCTGGTTTGGCCTGCATTTTTCTCACTAGGAAAGTCTGGACCATAGGTGTTGTCATGTAGCTGTTCGCTTCGCTTGATGGTCACATTGTCGGTTATGAGCCCGCCTGCAAAAGAATTGTTGACGCAAAGCTGCATAAAACCGTCACCAATTTCCCTGGGCAAATTTCGGTTTGCGACTTCCTGCCATTTGAGGATGACGGAGCGTATGCACGAGAGCTAATTGCCAAAAACTCGCCCGACCTTTTGACGGTGAAAAATTTGGAGATTGCCGAAAACCTAATTAAAACCTCTAATGAAAACGGCAAAAATATCATTGGGCAAAATGCTTATCAAAGCTTGTTCCATATAAGTAAAAGTAACGGGAAAAAGTCTTGGATTGGCAATAATTTTCATAACAATCATCTTGTGCATAGCGGCCAAGGTTCGAACTTTTACTTCTTAATAAGCACTTATGATGAACTCAAAGATGCTTTTACACCAAACTGGTACAGCTTTTCAAACAACAAATACTATGCTTATGATTTGTCATCTTTCAACTGCCAAGACGCCACTGCTTCGCTAAATGACATAGACTATGAAAATGGGGCCTTGCTCGTGCCTTCTTGCACCGACTTTGCGACTTGGAAACTGCGAGACCTGGGTTCTACCTTTAAAAAATATGATCCCGATTCCAAACCTGGCAAGCCATCTAGGGCAAAGGTGGCATTTAATGGTGATAAACTTAACCTCAGCTGGAAAAAGTCTAGCGGGGATGTTTGACATTATAACATATATAAAGTAGGAGAGGGGGAAGAGATAAGCTATAGAAACCTGCTTGGCCAGACCAAGACCACTTCGTTTAGCTTTGCTCCCGAGTATAAAGGCGAGTTTTACATAGTAATTCAGCCCGAAAGCAACATGGGAGTTGTAGGAAAGGCCTTGAAAATTAAAATTACGCTAAAATAAAAGGGCAAAAAAACGAAAGAAGCAAACACTGTGAAATAATTGACAAAATGGCTGTCGTTTTTTATACTTTTTTAAAGTCAAAAGGTGGTGATAAATTTGGAAACGATACATATTGGAGAAAAATTGCCCGGTACCAAATATGGTTTTCGGGAAACGTGCTTTGGTATTTGCGAACAAGACAACAAAATTTTATTGGTAAAAAAAGACAACGATCTTTCGCTTGTTGGCGGCGGCCTTGAACAAAATGAAAGCAAAGAAGAAACTCTTAAAAGAGAATTTATGGAGGAGGCGGGTGCAAAAATTAAAAAAGTCGAGCCTCTTTGCATCGTGGACTGCCACTGGCTTGCTGCAGGCCATTATCCGCTTAGATCGCTTAGCAACATCTTTGTCATAAGCCTCTACAATGAGTTTGTTGCACCAACCGAAGAGGGCCACACACCAGTTTGGGTTGACAAGGATAAAGTCTTAGAATATTTGCAGCTGCCTTATCAAATAGAGGGCTTCAAAAACTACTTAAAAAGTAATAAAAATTGAAGAACATACCAATCCTAAAATAAAAGCGCCAATGATATTGGTGCTTTTAAAATTTTTTTAACAAAATTTTGGCATTATGCTTTGTATTGCATAAATTCTTTTCGTCCGTCAGTTGAGATTGTTTTAAAACCAAGCTTTAAATAAAGGTTTCGTGCGACGGTGTTTGTTTTGTAGACCCATAAATAAACCACATTGTTTTCTTTTAAAATATTTTTAAAAATAGATGTCCCAATACCTTTATTCCTAAACTCTTTTTCAATAAAAATTTCGTCCACGAGGACGCCATCCTCATAATCTAAAACTCGCAAGGCGCCCACAATTTTATTTTCAGCTTTTATTAATTGGTATGAGGAAAGCTGTTTTGGAATGTGGCTGGTGACATAGTTTATAATTTTTGTTTTCTCTTCACTTCCCATAAACCGCTTGATCGTTGTGGCCAATTTATATTTAATAAGCCTTTCGGTCTCACTTTCGGTCGCAGCAACTAAAGTATATTTCATATGTAACCTCTTGGTTATTTATTTCTTTAAATTATAGCATGCCTTTAGAGTAAACCCCAACAAATTCACATAAAAAAACCCGAACGTTGTGTTCGGATTATGTGATTGTGGCGGAGAGAGCGGGATTTGAACCCGCGCTACGATTGCTCGTACTAACACCTTAGCAGGGTGCCCTCTTCGGCCTCTTGAGTATCTCTCCATAGTTTTGCCGGGATGGGGTAGGCCTCCCCATGACCGTGAGTTGATTATATCATAGTATTTTTATGAATAAAAGTGTTTTTTGAAAATTTTATGGCTTTTTTTGAAAAATTGAAATGGGCGAATGGTTTTTATTTGTTTAAAATATTCGCCACTTTGCTCGTGGCTTGCAGCTTTCCAAGGGTGGCGGCGCGCTTGTAATAGAAGGTTGCTTTTTTAATATCTTTTTCAACGCCGCGTCCGATTTCATAAAACCTACCCATATCATAGAGAGCTCCCTGATGTCCAAGATCGGCAGCCTTTTTTATATATTTTAGAGCGGTAGAAAAGGACTTTTTTACATTTCCAAGACCATAGTTATAATATGCACCGAGAATAAAAATGGAATACATATCCGATTCTTTTGCAAGGGCGGCTAGGCGTGGATAAGCCTTTAAAAAGAGTTTGTTTGCATATTGATTGTCTTTTGGCACTATATTTTCACTCTCGCTTTCACCGTCATCGTAGTAGAACATGGCAAGGCCATACAAGCATCTAGGATCGTTAAACTTGTCTACGCCTTGTTTATAATAATCATAAGAGTACTGATAGTTTTGCTCATAATTATTTTCTTGGCTGTAATAGTTTCTACCCATGATATAGGCCGATAGACCATCATTCACTGTTTTCATATTTGTCTCCAAGGTCAATATACCATTTTTTAAAAACGAAAAGCAAGCAAATTGGCAAGAGGGTACCATTTATAAAGTTTCATAAACTTCATATCACGGCCAGCCTTTTTCATTGTTATTTGACAACGTAAAAAGCTTGGTGATATAATTTTTATATGAAAGCCTTATTTGTCTACAATCCCGAGAGCGGGTCGGGGAAGATTGAGAAGCATAAAGAATACATTTTAAAAAAGCTTAGCACCAAGTATGAGGTGGAAATCAAAAAGACCACCCATGCGGGTGAGGCGGGGGAGCTTGCCCAAAGCAGCGTTGGCGTGTACGATTATTTGTTCGTGGCCGGGGGCGACGGGACGCTAAACGAGGTGGTGAACGGGCTCAAAGAGGCCGTGAACAAGCCCATTGTTGGCTACATTCCTTGCGGGACGGTCAACGATGTGGCACACTCGCTGGGGCTTCCAAGGGACATTAAGAAGGCGGTCAAGATTCTTGTGGACGGCCAGCCTTTTTCGCACGACATTTTTAAGGTCAATGACCGCTACGGCATCTATGTTTGCTGCACCGGGCTCTTCACTTCGTCAAGCTACGACACCGCTCGCAAAAGCAAGAAAAAGTTTGGCAAAATTGCATACTTTGCTCACGGGGTGAGGGATGTTTTTAGTGCTAAGCCGGTCAATGTAAAGATAACCGAAGGGGGCAACACCTGGAGCTTGCCGGCCAGCTTGCTGCTAATTATCAACTCACGCTCGACGGCTGGGTTTATGCTCAATCGTCATGCTGTTTTAAACGACGGATATGTCGAACTGCTGGCCTTTTACAGCCATGAAAACAAGATAAAGATGAGCGACATTTTGCGCTGCGCCCGTGCGTTTTTGGGCGGCCTTAGCTGGACAAAGCACAACAAAAAGGTGGTCTATTTAAAGGCCAAAGAGTTCACTTTGGAGATCGACAAAGGGGCGATAATCAACCTTGATGGCGAAAAAAGCGGAGAGGGTAGCTTTAATTTTAGGGTAATTCCTCGTGGAATAGATATACTTTTATCACCAAAAATGCGTAAAAAACTTGAAAACAATGCCAAAAAGTATTAAACTTTCGGTATGGACATCACAGATGAGAGGACAGTGCGCCTCAGTAAAATACTAAAACCTTTCTATTATCTGTTTTTTGCCATCCTGCTTGAGATGGTCAGTTTTTTGTGGCTGCATTTGACGGTGACTGGGCACATGACCAGGCTGCAGGTGTTCCCAACCTATTTTTTGTTCGACCTTAGCATAATGCTTATTGCGGCCGGCATAATCTACGCCTGCCCACGCTTTTTGGCCAATATCTTTTATTATTTATTCTTGGGTCTTCAAATAGTTTTCAATGTGGTAAACGCCACACTCTACATGGTCTATGGCGACCTCTTCACCTTTGACATGATTGCCCTTGGGGGCGAGGCAGCCGACTCGCTGAAGGCCGAGTTTATAGACTTTAAGGCGGTGGCAATAAATGTCGCCCTGCTTGTGGTAATAATTTTAGTGCAAGTTCTCATCGACCATTTGGTCAAAAAGAAGGTGCGCTTTAAAAAAAGGAGCAGCAAGGCCATTTCGCTTGCCGCCCTGTTTGGCTTTATGCTTCTAGGGTCAGGGCTGTTTGGCTTGCAGGTCATCACCCTTAAAGACACCAAGAGCGGACGGGTTATCTATAGCGACGAATATCTTTGGGACAACGCACATTTGAAGATTGAGGGCTACAAAAAATTTGGCACCTACGGCTTTTACATCAGCGGGCTTTCGCATACCATAAAACCATACTCCAAGCTTTCCGACGCACAAAAGCAGGCCCTGCTTGCTTCGGTTATTGATGGGCAGGTGGCCGAAAACCCAAACGCGCCTCTTTATGGCGACAACCTAATCATGGTGCTTATGGAGAGCTTTGAGTGGTTCGCTATTGACCCATACAACACCCCAACTTTATATGAAATGAAGACCCAGACCGGCGTGGCCATGACCAATTTTTATGCCCGCAACAAGACCAATACCGGCGAGGACATCTCCATAATGGGCAATATGCCAAACGCTACAAGTATAGTAAAACTTGCTGACAGCGGAAGTCTTGGCACAGGCTATAGCCTGCCATCCATGTTTAGAGAGCAGGGCTACACTGCCAATTTTTTCCACAGTTTTAAAAAGGAATTCTACGAGCGAGAGAAGGTCAACACGGCCATGGGCTTTGAAAAGGTATACGACATAGCCGATGCCGAGCTTGAGAACAAGAGCATGAAGTTCAATATGTGGAACCTCGACAGCGACTACATAACCGCCATGCTGGACAAGTTCATCCCCGAGGGGCAAAAGTTCATGAGCTACTTCACCACGGTCACCACTCATGGCACCTACGAGGTCTATAATCCTAAGTTTGATAAATACTACACCGAGTATGACAAGAACCTTGAAAACTACAAGGCTTGGCTAAAAGAAAATGGATATAATTACCCAACAAACAAAGATGACCAGGCCGTTTTGAGGCAGTATAAATGTGCGGCCATGGACACTGACCGCATGGTTAAGGTAATACTTGATGATCTTGACAAAAAGGGCATAAAAGACAACACCACGCTGGTGCTGTTTGCCGACCATGACTGCTTCTATGAGGACCTGGCCTTTAAGATGAAGGGGACGGGGAAGATGGACTTCTCTAACACCAAGAGCTACAATGTGCCACTACTTATCTACTCGTCAAAGCTTTCGCCATGGCAAAACCAGTTCTTCTGCAACACCTACGACATCTATCCAACCGTGTGCGAGCTGTTTGGCCTGCCATACACCACCGCTCTTACACATGGCTATAGCGTATTTTCTAGTGACATTGAAAATTCGCTTATGGTATCATACTTATCGGGCATTTTTAACGATAAAATATTCTCACTCAACGGCGTAGACCTTGTTAAAAAGGGAGACGTGAGCGAAAGCGAGATTGAAAAGTATAGAAATTTGGCTGTGGAGTTTTTTGAAAAGCAAGAGGCCATGGAAAAGCTATACGCTTTCGGACTTCTATAAGGAGAGAAGATGGATAAGAAAAAGAGACTGTCAATGTATTATGAAAAAGATGTTCGCCTGGCACACATTTTAAAGCCAATATATTTTGTGCTGTTTGCCACCCTTCTTGAGATGGTCAACTTCATGTGGCTGAAATTTTATGTGACAGGAAACGCCGAGGTGCTGCAGGTGTTGCCAAAGTATTTCTTCCTGGACTTTGGCGTGTATTTGCTGGTGGCCGGGGCAATTTTTCTTAGCGACAAGGTGTGGCTAGAAAATATTTTCTTCTATCTTTTCATTGGTTTCCAGGTTTTCATAAACATGGTCAACGCCACCCTGTTTAAGGTGTTTGGCGACATTTTCTCCTTTGATATGATGCGTCTTGGGCGTGAGGCGGCGGCTGCCTTCCAACTCGACTTTGTCGACCTTTGGAGCATTGTGGCCAATGTCTCGCTGCTGGTAATAATTGCCGTGTTGCAGCAAAAGTTAGATAAGAATTTGAAGGTGAAATTCAAGTTAAAAAGGCTCAATAGACTGGCACTATGTCTTGTATGCTTCTTGTCTTGCTGGCTGGTCGGCAGCATCAGCTACTTTGCTCAAACCCGCAACTTCTACGACACCAACACTGGCGTGCGTGTCAGCGAAAGCGACCAATACTTGTGGGACAATATGCAATTTAAGCTCGAGGCCTATAAAAAGTTCGGCACCTATGGGTTTTATCTAAAGTCTATAGGCAACATGATCTACAAAAATGACAACTTTGACCAAAACACACGCGACAACTTGCTCGCCGAGATTGAAGACGGAAAAGTAGAAGAAAATACCTCGGCCACGCTTTACGGGCACAACCTCATTGTGCTCATGCTCGAAAGCTTTGAATGGTTTGCCGTCGACCCTATCTACACTCCAACGCTTTGGAAACTAAAGACCGAGCAGGCCACGGTCATGAACAACTTCTACTCCAAAAACAAAACCAACATGAGCGAGGACATTTCTATACTTGGCAATATGCCAAAAGACAACGCCATGTATGACCTTGCAAAAAGCGGGGCGCTGAATAATGAATATACTCTGCCAAATTTGTTTAAGGAGAGGGGATATGCTGCAAATTATTTCCATGGCTACCTCACCGAGTTTTATGATAGAGATGTCATAAACAAGGGCATGGGCTTTGAAAATGTCTACGGCCTTGAGCACGCCGAGATCGAGAATAAGAGCACCAAGTGGCACGACTGGAGCCTAGACAGCGACATCATGACCTCTATGCTCGACAAATTTATTCCAACCGACCGACCTTTCTTTTCATACTACACCACCATTGCCACTCACGGGCCATATAGTGTGTATAACGAGAGAATCGACGAGGCTGGCTACTATGATTACTATGACCAACATCTAGAGGAATACAAGACCTGGCTGGCCGAGAGTTCGCCATTTGTCTATCCCGAGAGCGAAAAGACACAAAAGTCGCTGCGTGAGTATAAGTGTGCGGCCATGGACACCGACAAGATGGTCAAGATTATCCTTGACGACCTTGAAGCCAAGGGTCTTTTGGCCACCACCGACATAGTTATGTTTGGCGACCATTATTGCTACTATGAAAACCTTTGCTTTGAGGTGAAAGACACCGAAAAGAGCGATTACTACGACATCTACAACTACAATGTACTTTTCATGATATACAGCCAAACACTGGGCCATCAAAATATCGATACCTTCTGCAGCCCATACGACATCTATCCAACCATATGCGATTTGTTTGGTCTGCCATACAATTCCTATCTAACCCAGGGCTATAGCATCTTTTCGCCAAAGATTAAGGACACGGTTTTTGTGTCATACTTGTCGGGAATTTTTGACTATAACTTTTACACTTTAAACATTGTGGATATGCACTACCGTGACGGGGCCACCCAAAAGCAGCTTGTGCGCTTTAAGCGAAACGCCTGCCGCTTTTACGAAAAGCAATACAATCTTGAACTAATCTACAAATACAACCTGCTTTATGGCCAAAAGATTAAGGACTAAAAAACTGCAAAATTTTTCAAAAAACGCAAAAATGGTACTAAAATGTTTGAAATATTGTGAAAAAAGTACCATAATTGAAGTAATAACAAAGGAGGAAGAAAGATGACACTTTTCAAAAAAGCTGTGGCAGAATGCTTTGGAACCATGACTCTTGTGCTGTTTGGTTGTGGTGTTGCAATTGCAACCGGCTGCGACACCGTTGCAACTAGCTTGGCTTTTGGCCTTTCAATCGTTGCAATGGCATATAGCATTGGCAATATCTCAGGTTGCCATGTCAACCCTGCGGTTTCGCTGGCAATGCTTGTTAGCAAGAAGATGACTTTCAAAGAATTTTTGGCTTATGTGGCTGGCCAACTTGTTGGTGCAACACTTGCATGCTTGCTGCTTTTGATGTGCTTTGGAAAGGGCTGCGGTTTCGGTGCTAACACCATCCAAGAGACCAAGGCTGCCTTCACCGATTCTTCGGCCGTCAACTGCATCATTGCACTTGTTGCTGAAATCGTTCTAACTTGCGTATTTGTATATGCAATCTTGGGCGTTACCAGCAAGAAAGAGCATAGCGGTTTTGCAGGACTTGTCATTGGTGGATCGCTTACACTTGTTCACCTTCTTGGATTATTCCTTACCGGAACAAGCGTTAACCCAGCAAGAAGCCTTGTGCCTGCACTGTTCGCACTGCTTAGTGGCACAACAGCCATTTCTCAGGTTTGGATCTTCATCGTTGGCCCATTTGTTGGTGCAGTTCTAGCAGCATTGCTGTTTAGATTCCTTGAAGGCAAAAAGACCGAAGAAGTAGCCGTTACCGAGAATAAGTAATAGGCAAAAAAGGAAGGGGATAACCCCTTCTTTTTTTTGTGCATAAAAAAAGAGAGCCTTTGGCAGGTTCTCTTTTTACGGCTTAGACATTCAATAGTCTGAAGATGTGCTTTTGAACAGCCATAAAGATAATGTCAAGAATCCAAATGATGTTCCATCCGAAGATTAAACGGATAAGACCAGCAACAATCTTGCCTTCCATGAATCTTGTTACAAATCCGCAAACCCAAGAAGTTACTGGGATGATTGCCAGGATAAGGCTTACGACGTAACTAAGACCAAAATAATCAGATTTTCCTGCCATTTTGCTTACCTCCATATTATTCTATATTCTATTTTAATCCAAAATATGAAAAAATCAAACAATTTTTGCACTATATGACAAAATTTATTAAAAGTTGTTTAATTTTATGCATTTTGGCCCTGATAATAGTGTATGAGCAACGGAAAGCAAGTATGATAAATTGTTCCGCCTCTCTACCGAGCCGGCGGCAACATTCACCGCACATAGCGTGAAATTTAGAATAAAACCCCCGAAGTAGAACCGCGCGTACAGCAGTAGTGTTACGCGGAACCTATTTTGGGGGTTTTATTTCTAAATTTCGCACTATCTGCTACTTTACAAGCAATTAATTACTTCTAGTTAACATCGAAACAATTGGCCATACCAAGTCTCCCCCGTCGAGGGGAGAAGGCGGTGCGGTACGCACCAAACGGGGGCGAAACTGTAATCTCGCCAAAAGCGACGCCATATCTTTTGCCCAAGGGGCAAAAAATATCACAAAAAGATGGCCTTAACTTTCACTTTGAGTTGTCGCATCGTTTGCGATGTTCAACGGTTGACAAAACCCGCATCGCAGTATACAATATAACCACAAGGAGGATTATGCCAATGAGAATTATAGCCTGATCAACTATTAAAGCCACATAGCTTTTCTAGTTGATAGATAAAAATTTAATACTAGGAGAGTGTTATGTTAGATATAAGAAATCTTACCATTTTTGTCGACCAGAAAAAATTCATCGACAATCTAAGCTTTTCGGTTGGCAGTGGAGACAAGCTGGCTATAATTGGCGAAGAAGGCAATGGCAAATCCACCCTGGCAAAGGTAATTGCACAAAAAGAAACTGACTATGCAAAGGTGACCGGGCAGGTCAACACCTACGGGCATAGCGTTGGATATTTAGAACAAATTTTGGACCCCGGTTGGCAAGACCAGGAAGTCTATAAATATTTTATTAAAGATAACCCCTTTGATGAGGACAACTATGACAATCTCAGCGGACTTGGCAAGATCAGTCGGCTGTTATCTTCTTTTGGCCTAAACCCTAATTTGCTAGAAAGGCAGCAAACCATTGGCCAGCTTAGTGGGGGAGAGAAGGTTAAGTTGCAACTAGTAAAGGTGTTGAGGGCCGACCCCGACATCTTGGTCTTGGATGAGCCCACAAACGACCTTGACCTTGAAACCTTGATGTGGCTGGAAAATTTTATTCTTTCCACGAATAAGCCAATTATTTACATTTCGCACGACGAAGAGCTCTTGGAAAAGACGGCCAACGCCATTTTGCACATTGAGCAGGTAAAGAAAAAGACTGAGTGCAGGTGCACTTTTGCCAAAATGTCCTACAGCGATTACATAAAAAAGAGACAAAATGATCTTGACAAGCAAACGCAAATAGCCATTTTTGAGAAAAAACAGGACGCCGCCCGCACGCAACGCTGGCAACAAATTTATAACAGAGTAAACAGCGAGCTAAACTCCATTTCGCGTAGAGACCCCAGCGGCGGGAGGCTTCTAAAGAAGAAGATGAAGTCAGTCAAATCGCAGGAAAAGCGTTTTGAGCGTGAGAGAAAGGAACTGACCGATATCCCCGATGTTGAAGAGGCTATCTACCTGTATTTTGGCGAGAACAGCCTGCCAAACGGCAAAAATGTTTGCGATATAGACCTTGAAGCTTTTAAGGTGGGTGAGCGAGAGCTAAAAAACATCAAGCTAAATGTCACTGGCCCTAAAAAGGTCACCATCATTGGCAAAAATGGGGTGGGCAAGACCACTTTCATAAAGTATGTTTATGAAATGCTAAAAGGCCGCCCTGACCTGGTGGTAGGCTATATGCCGCAAAACTATGACGACGCCTTTTCTCGATATAGCTCGGTGATGAGCTTTGCGGCCGAAAACGCACACAGCAAAGATGAGCAGACCATGGTTCGCACACTTTTGGCCTGCCTAAAGTTCACCGACCAAGAGGTGAGCGGAAACATAAGCGAGCTGAGCGGTGGGCAAAAGGCCAAGCTGTATTTGGCAAGGCTTATGGCCAGCGGCTGTAATGTGCTCATTCTCGACGAGCCAACCCGTAATCTAAGCCCTCTATCAAATCCGGTCATTCGCCAGGCGCTTGGCCTCTTTGGCGGGGCTATAATCAGCGTTTCGCACGACCGAAAATATATTAGCCAAGTTTCCAACCTTGTTTTGGAGCTGACCGAAAACGGGCTTGCCGACTGCACCGAAAAATTTATAAGTTAAAAAACGGCCACTTATAGTGGCCATTTTTTATGTAAAGTTTTTGACTTTCAAATTCACCTTAACATCACATTTGGAGAGAAAATTCTCGCCGTGTTTTTCGTAGAAGGCCTTCCACTTTTTAGGGTGCATTTGGTAGGCCAGTTCGGCAATGTCGAATATGTCGACATCGTCCTCTTTGGCCTTGTTAAAGGCGGCCAAAATGTCCTCTTCAACCACGCTAGAAAGCCTTCGCTTTATAACCTCAAGCCTGTCTTTGGTCAGCTTGTCGTAGATGTTGATGGTGGGGTCGCTTTTGGAGTTTTGAATTTCTTTCACCCTAATGTCACGGATGGAAATGTCGAAATTAAGGGTCAGTTTGCCGTCGTTAAATTCCAGTTTTCTCTTGGTTTTTTTGCCCGAAAACTGCATTCCAACCACCGCATCTTGCAAAATGTCGCCCGACACATCGTCCACCACAAATTCGCCGTTGTTTGAGTTCATATCGCCCAAAATGAAGCCAAGAATTTCCTCGTCGCTGTCAAGCTCTCCCACCAGCTTGCCGTCTTTGAAATAGTAGATGGGGT
>CANQUB010000019.1 GCA_947626955.1 uncultured Clostridia bacterium
CTCCTTTGACATTTGCGCCCGACACCGAACGAATAGGCAACGGAGCATTTATGGGGTGCACTGGGCTTACCGAGCTCACCTTCTCTGAGAGGCTTACCGAATTTGGCGAAAGTGCGTTTAGAGAGTGCCGCGGCCTTGAGCGAATTAGCTTTTTTGGCAATGTCACTCTTGGCGACTATGCCTTCTACAACTGCACAAACCTAAACTACATCTTTTATAACTACCAAGATCCGACCAAAAAATATAATCAAAACAACTATATTTTCTATAATGCCGGCCAAGAGGGCGACGGAATAACGCTGAGCTTGTCCATAAACGGATATATTCCAAAAGAAATGTTTGTGCCTCATAACGAGGGGATTGAGACCTATCCAAAGATAACGGCTTTGGAATTTGCTGCGGGTAGACCAAAAATAACCTCGGGCGAATACAAAAAGATGCCATATTTAAAGGATATTACCATTCCTGAGAGCGTGCAAGAAATTGCCTATGGCGCATTTGACGGCACGCAGTGGTATAAGGACAAAAAAGACGGCTACATTATAATTAACCATAAGCTTTACGGCTACAAGGGCGACATAACCAGCATTGTAATGCCTAATACTTTGATCACCGGGTTTTATAACAATCTTTTTGAGAACCTTATTGGGGTTGAGACCATAGAAATTTACAAGGTGGGGGGCTTTGAGCAAACCACCGCCAAGGATAAACTGTTTGGTGCCTTGTTCCCTGAAGAAGAGTATGCGGGCAGCGTGGCCATAACTCAAACCTATGCCGAGGGACAAACAGCCACTTTCTATATCCCATCAACTCTAAAAAGAATTGTTGTGCATAACCTAATTGAAACTATTGAATATGGCGCATTTAGTGGCCTTACCACCATTGAGGAGTTGGATTTTAGCCAAAGCACATTTTATACCATCAAAGACCACGCCTTTTGGGATTTTCCTAACGTTGAAAACATCATACTGCCCGAGCTTCCAATTGAAATTCAAGGCGAGCTGTATGAAAATATGCCCGACCATTTCATTAACATCCACGACATTTCCAAAGTGGCAAATGATTCATATATTAATGAAAACTATAAAAACAAGGTTGGAAGAGTACGAATAACCGCTGAGGAGTGGGGAGGATATGTTGCTGTTTGGTGCAATGCCGACGGAAGCGCTTTGGAGATTAATTCAGAAACATTTGTAAACGTAAAATTCTCCGACCAGCCGGTTGAGGTTTATGTTGAATTTATCTATGGCACGTTTACAATAACACTAAATTACAACAACTACGCAGATGCAAATACTCAAATGGAAGTAAAACTGGGCAGGGAGTTCACTTTGCCTACACCAAGCAAGCAATATGCCGAATTTGATGGTTGGTATTATAATGTATACACTAAGGTTGAGAGCGGGAAATATATGTATCTTGAGGATATTGTGCTTGTTGCCCATTGGAATGATTTCTTTGCTTTTGGAATTTATGGCTTCGAGCTCACTGAGCTGGGACAACAACAGGAAGAAATAGTCATTCCAACAAGGTTTAATAACAAAAGTATACAAGGAATAGCTTTTCATGGCTTTACAAGCGACAAACTAAAAGTTCTTACATTCAGTGGGAACGATGGCTGGAATGGAATTAAAGAAATAGGAAGTGACGCATTTCAAAGATGTCCAAACCTAAGCGAAGTGCATTTTCTTGGAACAATAGAGCAGTGGCTGAAAATAGATTTCGCAAGTATTTATTCTAACCCTGTCTATGTGGCAAAACATCTAACCATCAATGGTCAAGAGGTCACCGAACTAGATATAAATCAAAACATTAAAAACTATGCATTTGCTGGATTGTCAACCCTAGAAAAGGTTACCATTGGAACAAACGTGACCGAAATTGGTTATTATGTGTTCGATAACTGCACCGCCCTTAATGAAATTGTTTATGGCGGAAGTCTTGAAGAGTGGCTAGAGATAAATATGCATAAAATATTTGGACCTACATCTCATTTAAAAATAAACAATGAAGATGTCACCGATGTCGTGCTAGAAAGAGATTATCCTACAAACAATTTGGCTGGACTCTCCACCCTGAGGACTGTGACTTTAAGCGAGGGTGTGACAAAGATTATCCAAGATCAATTTAGAGACTGTTTAAATCTTGAAACAATCACCATTGCAAGAAGCGTAAAAACCTTTGGCTATCGTGCGTTCGAGGGCTGCACAGGTCTAAAGCAAGTTATTTACAAGGGTTCGGTTTATGATTGGGCTAGCATAGATGATTTTTATAGTATATATAACTATGACAACCCTGTATACCTTGCCGGGCATTTGATAATTGATGGAGCCGATGTGACCGAGCTTACACTAGATGTCGACGTGGGTTGCAATTTCGCTGGATTGAAAACGCTAGTTAGTTTGACACTAGGCAGTGGTGTTCAAAACCTTGGCCAATATGCTTTCGATAGCTGTGACGGCCTGCTAACTATCACTATGGATAGAAACATAAAAACCATAGGTGGAGATGCTTTTAAAGGCTGCACAAGCCTCGAGCAAGTTTACTACCTTGGAACGGCTGAGCAATGGGGGAAAATTCAATTTTCTGGCGTTACAGCCAATCCAATTTGGTATGCAAAGAGCCTAGCAATCAATAATCAAGTGGTTGAAGAATTGACGCTTAATGTCGACTTCTCAAATTATGCCTTTATTGGACTGGAGACTCTTAGAAGTGTAACCTTTGGCGAGGGAGTGCATGAAATTGCATCTGAGTCCTTTAGAGGATGTGTGAATCTAACCGAAATAAACATTGGCCCAAATGTAACAAAAATAATTGATGGCGCGTTTAGAGATTGCACCAGCCTAACAAGGATTGTGATTCCAGCTAATGTTAAAGAAGTTCACCGCCCTCATAGCTTTATGGGCTGCGTCAATTTGAGAGAAGTGGTAATCAACAGCCTTGAGGTTTATGAAGACATGCAAGATGAGGCCTCGGGCGGAGAATTGATCAATCACGCCGTTAAAGTATGGGTTTTAAAATCTATAGTTAAGACGGTTGAGAACATGGACCCAAATAATTGGGATATGCATCGTTATGGTAGATTACTATCCGATCCAAATTTCTTCAATCCAAGGACCGAAGATGGTGAATACTATCTCTACACCTCATCAAGATATAACTAACTCGCAATAAAATTGACCGTGGGAACAACCCACGGCCTTTTTGATTCTATAAAAACTTATAAAATTTTGATACAAAAGCCTGAAGAATATGGTATTATCTAGATAGTAGTGAAAATAAAAGGAGATAAAAATGAAAAAGATTACGCAAGATGCCGGAAGAAAACAACTGGGGGATTTTGCCCCCGATTTTGCACATTTCAACGACGATGTGCTTTTTGGCGAGAACTGGAACAATCATGACATTGACCTTAAAACAAGATGCATTATCACAGTGGTTGGCCTTATGTCGTCGGGGATAACCGACAGCTCGCTAATTTATCACTTGCAAAATGCCAAGAATAACGGGGTCAGCCAAAAGGAAATTGCCGCTATTATCACGCATTGCGCATTCTATGTTGGCTGGCCAAAGGCGTGGGCAGTGTTTAGGATGGCCAAGGATGTTTGGGGGGAGAAGGTGGACGCAAAAACTGAAAAAGAGGCCTATCAAAACACAATTTTCTTTCCAATCGGCGAACCTAATGACGGCTTTAAAGATTATTTTGTTGGCCAAAGCTATCTTGCGCCAGTGTGCAAAGAAAAGGGCATTTTCAATGTAACTTTCGAGCCAAAGTGCCGAAACAATTGGCATATTCACCATGCAAAAAGCGGCGGCGGACAAATCCTCATCTGCGTTGGCGGCAGGGGATATTACCAAGAGTGGGGCAAAAAGGCAATTGAACTTAGACCGGGGGACTGCGTAAATATTCCAGCCAATGTCAAGCACTGGCACGGCGCGGCAAAGGACAGCTGGTTTTCCCACCTTGCCATCGAAGTGCCAGGAGAAAAGACCTCAAACGAGTGGCTGGAGAAGGTAGAGGATAAAGAGTATAACAAACTAAAATAAAAGTTAGGCTTTTTGCTTATCAGTTTTCTTTCCCACCAAAAATGGGCAAAACTTATTTACAAGCTTGCAAAGAGGGACATACAAAAGCAGCATTAAAAATGTTATTGCCACGGCCACAAGGTCGAAATAAATTGTGTGCGAAATCTTCAAAAGGCTGGCTGCCTTTTTTACCCAAACAATCCAAAAATATTGCGTGCAAACAACAAAAATTGTGTTTTGTCCCCAAAATTGGAACAGGCGAATATTTCTAAGCAAATAGCAAAGGCCAAACCACAAGATTGAACCTGTTATGGCCGAGCCGATGAACAGCCAATACCTTCCGAGTGCAAAGCCATAAAGAGAAACCTTGCTGTTAAAATATGCCATAGGTGGAAAGGCAAACAAACACAATAGCGTAACAGCGATTGTCCATTTTTTGGAGCGAGGTATCTCTTTTAAAAGACTGCCAAGAACGTAAAAACCAAAGCAAACAATCATCTTGTCCAGTCCAAAAGGCAAGAAGATGGAGAACTTATAGACAATATAACCCATGATAAACAAAAAGGCTGTAAGCATTGCCTTGTAAGCCGTGGCGAGAGAATCCACTGAAAAGAGGTTAAAAAACAAGATAACTTCAAACAAAACCAGCAAAAACCAAACGGGCTCATTGAAAGCCACTTTGCCGTTAAAAAAAGTTATGGTCTCTAGATGTGTGGCCACGCTGGCATTTCCCGAAAAATAAAAGTATAAGGGCAGGGAAAGCAAAATAAATATCAAAGATGGCAACAAAAGCTGGTATGCCCTGCGTTTAAGCAAATGCCCGGTGTCTTCCCGCCTAGTGTGGACCACAAAGCCCGACAAAATAAAGTACATTGGCATATGAAAAGCATAGATAAATTTGTTGAGAGTGCTCCAAGTCCCACTATAGAGCAAGTGCCCTAGAATTGTGAGAGCAAGTCCTAGCCCCTTGGCAACATCTATCCATTCAGTTCTCTTTTCAGGCACGCTTAAGCGGTGCAGGGTTGCTTCATTTGTATTTATCATTTTTGTTTTCCGAGTACAAATTAATATATAACATTTATTTTGAATGTGTCAAGGATAAAAACCTCAAACAAATGGCTGGATAAGTTGACGGCAAAAGCAACACAAATTAAAATAAAAGAGGGTGTAATATGAATATCAAAGAAGAAATGTTTAATAAGGCTGTGGACTTTTTGGAAGAGCGCTACGGCAAAAAAGCGGGGGGAGTGGCCGTCCTTAGGCTGGAAGATGGGCAATATCTAATAAGCGTTTGGCCCGAATGCCATAATTCTAGTGCGGACTTGTGCGCCGAAACTGGTGCCATTTGCGAAGCCCATAAACTAAACAAGAAAGTCACTCATTCTTTGTGCGTTTGCAGGCAAAATGATAATGAGCCTTATGAAATATTGTCACCATGCGGAATATGTCAAGAGCGGCTGTTTTATTGGGGGGAAGATGTCAAGTGCGCAATCAGCACAAAAGACAACCATGTCGAGTTCAAAACACTAAAACAACTGCAGCCATATTATTGGCTAGATAAAAAATAATTTTTTAACACAAAGCAAAAGCCCTACATTTTGTAGGGCTTTTTCAGTGCATAGTTATATTTTATAGGCGTTTTTCGGTGCTATTGGTGCTTTGAAGGGGTAGGGTGGCCACATAGCTTTTTAGGCGCCTGGTCAGGCTTTTTGCACCATCTCTAAAGAATAGCCCTCTTGGCTGGCCTTGGTTAAAGCGAACATCTTCTTCTATCAGCCTCTCATTGTTATCGACAACATACTTGCAGGCCTCATTATATAACTGCGTGGCTTTATCTTTAAGACCAGTCACTTCTTTCCTGTTTCTCTCAGTGATAGGAAGGTCGGTAATCAAATTATGGTCAGCGTACGCATAATATAGCAATTGAAGCAGAGAATCCTCTTTTTCTTCAACATGGCAAGAGGCAAAACTTGGGCGATTAGAGGTTATGAGATTCTCCATTTCCTCAGACGCTTTTGGCATATCTTTGTTTAAAATATTCTCAATCTTGCCTATGAGGTTTTGGGCTATTTCAACGTCCCACTCCTCTTCGGACAGGCGATATATCCTAAATACTCTTTGGCATATCTCATTTGCTTCCTCGTCTATTGCCGACCACAATTGGTCGTACTCTTTTGCGTATTTTTCCACTCTTGAGTCGCTGCGCAAAACCTCAACCAAAGAAGATATTTTATCTTTGTCAATTTTGCACTGCATGGCGCCACAAATACTGCCCGAATCGCTGTTCATATAGAGCTCTTCCAGCGCCGAATTCAAT
Organism: uncultured Clostridia bacterium; assembly: GCA_947626955.1. Lineage (GTDB taxonomy): Bacteria > Bacillota > Clostridia > Christensenellales > UBA1242 > UMGS2069. The sequence continues at coordinate 6,344 of CANQUB010000019.1, forward strand.
TCTCGCGCATATTGGCCGATTGGCTGGGGGTTATAGTAACCGTGTTCTTTCACAAGGTTATCAAGTGTTGTGAAAACTTCGCTTGGTTCCATAATGTCTCCTTTAATGTTTTCATTATATCACTACTTTTCAAAATGTCAATATCGAGTTGTTTGCAAGTCCTTGAAAGTTGTGCTATTATGAGTGTAGGAGATAAAAAAAAATGACTGAGTTAAAAGACAAAAAAAGCATAGTTATATATTTTTCACGGGCTGATGAAAATTATGGGGTTGGCTATATAACAAAGGGCAACACCGAAGTGATCGCTGAATATATCAGGGATTTGACTGGGGCTGAGCTTTTTAAGGTGGAGAGGAAAAAGCCTTACGCAAAGGAATACAACACCTGCATTAAAGAGGCTCAAATTGAGCAGGAGAGAAATGAGCGTCCTGAAATTGTAAAGGAGCTGCCATCCATAGACCAATATGAGGTAGTATATATCGGCGCACCCGTCTATTGGGGAGTTTTGCCACAGCCAATGCTAACTCAGCTTGAAAAACTGAACTGGCAAGGCAAAATAATTAGGCCGTTCACCACTCATGAGGGCTCGGGGCTTGGAAATATTCCAAACCAGCTAAAGTCAATTTGCGCCGGCGGGCAGGTTTTAAGTGGCCTTGCCATCCGTGGCTCAACCGTCCACCAGGCCAAAGACAAAGTGGAAGAGTGGTTGTAATAGCCAAGCTATTTAAAAGAGGTTGACAATAGTCAGCCCCTTTTTCTTTGCGTATTTATATATAGTTTTGGCTCCGCTAGAATATTTGTAGGCTGTGTCAACATAGCAAATTAGGGCGGTTGAGCAGTCAATCATGTGTTTGTTGCTAAGGGTTATTCTTTGCTTAAAATGCTTCTCTTCAATATCAAACATTATGGTCTCCACATCGGCGTATGGGGCATACACTTCGTCTCCATATTTCTCGTCATGGTCTATGACGGGCTTTATTTTTGCGAGGCTTGTTATAACCACCTCTATCTTGATGTCACGATAAATTTTTCTTAAACTCCTTAAAACATCCAAAGCTGTTTTATCAAATTCTCCATGAGTGCCAACAATAAAATTTTTGCACCCATTTTTAATTTGCTGCTCGACCGCACTATATAATCTACTTTTTAAGCTCTCATCAAAAATTTGTCTATGACCTATAAATGCAACTTTGTTTTCCATTTCTTTCCTTTGAAATACTGATTGGTATAAATTAGCTAAAATAGTGTAATCATTAAGATAAATTGCACCAGCCATATTTGCATTATAACATAAATGAGTTAATGAGTATATCAAAACCGATGATTTTACTAAAATTTGGTGTAATCACTCTTTCAGTAAGGCAAGAAAACTACTTTAAAATATAAGAGAGGAGTGAAAGATATGGATAAAATAGACTATGATGAAGTTATAAACAGGGTTGGTTATTTTAGAAGCAAGGCCAATTTGTCAATGAGGGAAGCAAGTGGCAGGCTTGGCATGAATCCGCAATTTATGAAAACTATTGAAAGCAAACAAATTGAATTAAAGGTTAAAACGCTTTTGGATTTTTGCGACATTGTTGACATTTCAGTGCAGGATTTTTTCTACCTTGGGAAAGAGTACAACAAGGACGACAAATATATGCTAGATATGTTCAACGCTCTTTCTTCGGATAGTAAACGCACCATTGTCGATCTTATGAAAAAACTAAAGTAGGTCAGGGATATGGTTTTGACAATAAATGATGCGGTGGCGAGGCGGGTCACAAGACTGCTTAAATTAAATAAAATGACGCAATATCGGCTTGAGCAAGAATCGGGGATAATCCATGGAGCAATGGATAGAATTTTGACCGGTCAAAATAAGACAATTACGCTAACCACCTTGTATAAACTTGCAAGAGGTTTCAATATGAGCGTTCATGAATTTTTAGAGGACGAAGTGTTCGACCCGAACAATTTAGAAATTGATTAAAAATCAACATTTTTAATGATTTTTGTTGCGTAAATTGAAAAACTTCCTTGTTATAATGAAGATGTTCAAAAAAAAGGAGGTAAAAAATGGAAAAAGAAGAAAAGAAAGAAAACTTTTTTAAAAAAGCTTTTAGAGACATGAAAGAAAACGCAAAAGCACAGCATGAGGTCGACAAAGCAAACTTCGAGGCAGCAAAAGCTGAAAGCAAAGCAAACTTTGAAGAAAACCGTGGCAAAAACTCACTTAAACGTGCAAAAGAAAACGCAAAAAAGAGCTGGGACGACGCCCACATGACCCCAGCTGAAAGGCAGGCAAAAGTGCGCGAGCAGCAAGCTAAACAAATAGAAGAGGCTAACGCAAGAAAAGCAGCCGCCGAAGAAAGAATTGCAAAAGCTGAAAGAAAATAAAAAAAATGCAATCAATGAATTAGGGTTGATAACATTATCAATCCTTTTTCTTTTGCAAAGTCACGCACTACCGGCGGGGCGGGGGCTAGATAAGACTAAGTTATGGCCACAAAAATAAACTTTTCATAAAAATAATAAAAATCATTGACAACTTGCGGGGGTTTTGTTATTATATAAAAGCATTTGTGTGGCGACATGGGGGTATAGCTCAGCTGGCTAGAGCACCTGCCTTGCAAGCAGGGGGTCAGCGGTTCGAATCCGCTTACCTCCACCACCAACCACATCAAATGCAATTTTTATAGGATTGTTTCATTAATTGTTGAACGTTCCTTAAATATAGGATTGTAGCTCAGTCGGTTAGAGCACCACCGTGCAACATTCGCCGCCAGGCGAAATAAGGTGGGGAAGCCCCGAAGGGGACCCACCGAGAGCGAAGTCCTGTGTAAACCTAATATAGGATTGTAGCTCAGTCGGTTAGAGCACCACCCTGATAAGGTGGGGGTCGGTGGTTCGAGTCCACTCAATCCTACCACAAAAAAGGCACTCATGATGAGTGCCTTTTTTATGGTAAGGTCGAGCGGTCTCTCACCCCCAACCCGCAACCGGTGCAGGGAACTGTTTTCCGTTAGGAAAAAGTCCCTGCAACATTCGCCGAAGGCGAAATAAGGTGGGGGTCGAATTAATACAATGTACAACCCCCAACCCCCAACCGATTCAGGGAACTGTTTTCCGAAGGAAAAAGTCCCTGAATCATTGCCCGCGACTTGTAGACGGGCCAGGTGTTAGGGCAAATAAGGTGGGGGATATTGCTAATCCGCCTATTTTTTATGGTCCGATTTCGTGTACTCAAACCCCCGCCCCCGGTATGCAGGGAACTGTTTTCCGTTAGGAAAAAGTCCCTGAATTATTGCCCGCGACTAATAGACGGCCGGGTTTACATTAATCATTTCAGGCTTTTAATACTATGTATTAAAAATTTTTGATATGTGGGCTAAAATTAGGCCTATTGCTTGACACAGGGGGGTAGGATTGATACAATAAACTAGATATAATATATTAATAATACTAAAGAGGGCAAAGATATGTTGACACTTGAGCATTACTACAAGCAATATAGTAAAAACAAATTCTACTCAGCCAAAGACATAAGCTTTACTGTTGAGCCGGGCGTGGTTTGCGGTTTGGTTGGTAGCAATGGTGCGGGCAAGAGCACCATCATAAAGTCACTGACCGGGGTTCTTCCTTTTGGCAAGGGCAAGATTACCATTTGCGGCTATGACATCGTGACACAGCCTGAGCAAGCCAAAAGGTGCGTTGGCTATGTGCCCGACGACCACTCAGTCTATGAAAAACTGACCGGTAGGGAATATATAAACTACATGGGCAGCCTCTTTGGTGCTACAAAAGAGCAAAAAGAGAAAACAGCCACCGAACTTGCCGATTATTTTGAAATAACAAATGCCCTTGACAGGCAGATTGCCACATACTCGCATGGTATGAGGCAAAAGATATGTCTTCTTGGAAGCCTGGTGCACAATCCTAGCCTGTGGGTGCTAGACGAGCCAATGGTCGGCCTTGACCCACAGACCATGGCCAAGCTGCAAAAGTTTATTAAAAATTACGCTGACGACAGTCATGCCGTGCTATTTTCTTCGCACAACCTTGACACCGTAAAGAAAGTTTGCGACGAGGTCGTGTTTATAAAGCATGGCCAGCTTGTTGAAACGGTCGATTTGAAAGAAAACAAGAACTTTGACCTCGAAAAACGCTTTATGGAGATAAACGAGGTAAAGATTGATGCGTGAGTTTATAAAGCTGCAACTTAAACTCTCGTGGGGGCTGAACAAGAACGACAACAAGAAGAGTAAAATATTAACAGGTGCAATGGGTCTCATCATGGCGTTTGTCATGCTGGCCATTGTTTATCTTTTTGCAAAAGTGCTAACACGTAGCGTAAAGAGTGTGTCTATACCTGCCATGTCCACACTTTTTTTAACCATTGTTGAGGTGGGGTTGCTGGTCATGGGCATTTCCATGCAAATAAAGAGACTGTATTCGCCCTTTGACCTAGAGATAACCGCAAGGTTTCCTCTAAGTGACGCCAAGATGTATATAGCAAATATAATTTTGGTGTACATCAACATGGCCATCTACGGTTTTATGCTGACATTCCCGGTGCTTATGGCATTTGGGCTGGCAGCAAAGGTGCTTAGCTTCAAGTTTGTTATGGGCACGCTGCTGGCTTCGTTAATTTCTCCCCTTGTGCCTTTTGGCCTGTCGCTTATTTTGGCCATACCAATAATGTATATTTTTAAACTGCTTGAACAAAGGAACATAATAAAACTTATATTGTTTATACTAATGTTGGTTGGTTTCTTTATCCTATATAATTATATATTGACACTACTATCTCATTATTTTCTTGAGGAAAACAACATAGACTCGTCAACTGTCGATGTGTGGGCAAGGCTTGTAGGCGGACTCAACCACTGGTTCAACCCAGCATCGCTACTGCGCAGCTTTGTATTCTTTGAGAACTTTGGCTTTGGTTTTGGCATATATCTAGCAGTAACTGTGGTTTTGGGCGCTGCTGGCATTGGCCTTGCAACTCCAACCTACAAATATTTCCGTCGAACCATTCTTGAAGGCGGCGGGGCAAGATGGATAAAAAAGACCACCCTCAACGACTATGGCCCAGCAAGAGCTATGTTCAACAACGGCTTTAAGAACATTTTAAGAACCAAGACCTACGCATATTTCTATCTTGGTATCGCCATTGCTACCCCAGTTATGGTGTTTCTGTGCAACAAGCTGATTTCCGATGTGGGTAACTTCCAAGTTGGAAGCACCATCAACTTTGGGGCGTCAGTGCTAGTAATTGCTGTGTTTATGGCCATGATAAGCGCCTTTTCGGGCATGGCCATCAGCATGGAGGGGAACAAGTTCTACATAACCAAGATAATCCCTGTTCCATACCGAAAGCAGCTGGTTTTAAAGGTTCTTTTAAACCTCATTGTTTCGGCAGGGGCGCTGCTAATAAGCCTTATAATTCTTATTAGCCTAAAGTTTATTACATTTACCCAAATGGTGGTTTTGCTATTTGCAATGCTGCTTTATGCTGTGGGAGTGGTGCTAAACGGACTCAACTTAAATTTGTCCAACCCAAACATGAAGCAAAAAGCCAATGGCGAGGCCGATGAAATAAACATTTCGATCACCATGATCATTGGCATATTGCTTGGTGCAATCACCGGCTTTGCCTGCATAATCGTTCCATTCTTTGCTCCAATGTGGTCGGTATACTTGATTGTTTTGGGCGTGGCCATAGTATACGCCGGAGTAAACGCCCTTGTATTCTTCACAACTTGCGAAAAAAAGTATAGCAAAATAGAGGTGTAACATGAAAAAACTGATGATTTCCTCAATAGTCCTTTTGCCCGTCGTCGTGCTGATGATTCTTCTCATCAGTAGCAGCGTGGTGGCCGTAAAGAGCCATATCTACGTTGAGGCGGTAATTGCTAAAACTGAAAGTATTTATCTTAAGATGGAAGACGAAGAGCAAAAGCCCGAAACTAAGATGGATGTGCAAATTCGTCCGTTTTCGGCCACAAATAAAAAGCTTGTTTACTCTTCGGATGACCAAAACGTTGTAACCATTGATGAAAATGGTGTGATTAAGGCTGTAGACTTTGGAAAGACCTTTGTTCGCGCTCACAGCAAGGAAGACCCATCACTTGGAACGACAGTTGAAGTCACCGTCTTTGACAACAAGGTGCACAGGCTGGAATTTAGTTGTGACAAGCAAGTCATCTACGTTGGCCAGACCTATCCAACCAACATCAACGTCATTCCAACCGAAGCCGAGAATAAATCCGTAACCTACAAAAGCTCGGATTCAAGAATTTTGGAAGTTACCCAAAACGGCCGCCTGCGTGGTGTTTCGGCCGGAACGGCATCTGTGACAGTTGAAAGTGATGAAAATTCTAGCGTCCAAGCCCAATTTTCCATAACCGTTCGCCCAACCGTTAAGGAGCTTACAATCCCTGAGGAGGAGAGCGAAGTGTTTGTAACTTCGGGGAAAACTGCCAAGTTCCCACAAGTTACCATTTTGCCAAGTGAGGCCGAAGAGGAGATAACCTACCTGTCTTCAAACGATGCCGTTGCCAAAGTAGATAGCCAAGGCAACATCACCTTTACTAAGGCCGGAAGGGTTAGAATTACTGCTCAGGTTATAGACGGAATGGGCAACAAAGCCACCGTTTATAGAGATTACATCTGCACCGACGGCCACTACACAACTTTGGCCTTTAATGAGAGTGAAACCGAGTTTAACTTTGCCGACTATGAGGGTGGAACCGAGCTTCCGCTAAGCCTTGTTGGTGGGCCTGATGGGGCGTCGCAACCGCTCAGCGTTTCCTACTCAATCGACGGAGTGGTGGAGTATAGAGAGGGCAAGTTCTATGCCCTTAGCCCAAATGCTAGCCCTGTCACCATAACCGTGACCGCACAGCCATGGGACTGGGACGGCAACGAAAGCTCACTTATAAAGGCCACAAAGACCATTAAAATTTACCAAGATGCGACCGACATACAAGTTGCTGACTCAATGTTCATTGCCGCAAACACCTTTGACCTTGCAAAACTATGTAAGCCTGCTCCAGCTTCGGCCACCGCAAGCATTGAATATAGATGCATTCAGGGCAGTGCAACTTATAAAGGGACATATGCGACCTTTGTTGGTGAGGGACTATTTATTTTCAAGGCAATTATCACCAATCATGACGGCGAGACCGTAGAAAAGTCATTTTTGGTATCGCACATCAATGCAAAGCCCGAAGAAACGGCTTTCCAACTCACTCAAGGTCAAGATCAAGAGTTGACTCTTAAATATGAAGAGCAACCAGTTTTATATGCAATTAATTATTTGCCAGAACCTGGATATACAGCCGTTGCCTACAAGAGCACCAACACGGGTACTGCTCAGGTTGATGAGCACGGCCATCTTTCGATTACAAGAGGCGGAAAAGCCGAAATTCAAATCACCAGTTCGGGTGAGGGTAAGGAAGATGTTGTAACCAAAATTAGTATTAGCGTGTCTCAAGATGTTCAAAGGCTTGAGTTAAAGGTTCGTTCGGGCTGGTCATATGTGGCTGCAGATAGAATTTCTACAAGCCAAACCAAATATGTTTTCCAAGTTAAAGCCTATCCTGACAGTTCGGTTTGGGATAAAGAATTTATAGTTCCAGAAAATGTTAGACTTACTAGTGGCCAGTATCCAAATAACGGAACATACACACTAGAAGCCACCTTTGATAAGCCTTTTGATGGCGAATTTGTATTCAAATTCAATAACGAAGATTCGGTTATAGGTCGATTCCCTGTTCACTTTACTGGCGGACAAGTAGACGACATAAAACTGCTTGATTCTAAAGGAACTGAAGTGGACTATTCCAAGACATACGACATTGTCAACGGGCAAGAATTGAAATTCAGTTTCCCAACAACATTTAGTCCCGAGGATTTCAAAATTTCCAAGGTTCAAGATGTTGCCGTTCAACAAAACGACTTTGTGGAATCAAGCGTCACCAAAAGCGGCTCAACATATTATGTCACACTTACTTCAAAGAGTTTGACCAAAGAACCAACTTTTGTGGGAATAACTCTTGGCGGGAAGACGGTATATTTAAAGGTGAGGGTGCTGCAAGACGCAACTGGCATCACCACAAAGGGTACTGACACCACCTATACAAATGAATACGACCTTTATCTTGACGGCAATTTGAAAATAGAACCTGAAACCACAAATGACATACGCTTTGAAACGGACAGCGATATTGCCAGCGTTTCTAGCCGCGGAATTGTTACATTTACTTCGACAGGAGCAGCCAAGATAACCATCAAGGCTTATGACCACGAAGGAACTGAAAAGGCAAGTGGTGAGATAACCGTAACATATCAGGCCAAGTCTACAGCACAGAAAGAAGTGCATTTAACCGCCGATAATGTTGGACAAGAGCAAAAACTTGTTCTTGACTGGAAGCGTGGGCAGGTTGCCGATAAGGCTGTGATTAAAATTGATACAATTGACGGCTACACCACAAGAGAAGTGTTGACCCAAGGTGAGGCTGTCAATGTCGACCAAAATTCGCTTGAAATTACTGCTGTAAAGGGCGGCTTTGCAACTATTACAGTCAACCTAGGTAATGGCGGCGGCGACACCAAGACATGGACAATAAAGGTGTTTGTTGACTGCTCGTTGACCACAAAAGAGTTCAGCCTTGAGGACAATACAATAACATCTAAAAAGAGCCTAGACTTTAGCCTTACCCTTGGCACTAAGGATGAGTTTGAGGGCAAGCAGCTTGTGGTTTCGGGCGGAGATGTGACCGAGAACGGCCACAGCGAGGTTGAAGGCAAGGTTGTATATAACTTTACAGTCAACTTTAAAAGAGCTGAAACTCTGACTATTACCATTTCATTTGTATATAACGACCAGGCCAAAGCCTTCTTCGAAGACCAAAGCAAGACTTCGGACACCGCAGTGGCACTAACCCTCGTTAGCACTTATGGAAAAGCTGACAAACTCAATGTTTACCATGGTGAAGACAGCCTAGAAGATGGGCATACCATGGAAACACTTGTAAACCAGCCAATCACTCTTAAGCTTGAAAGCGTTGAGCCAGCCGGCTTTGTACTCTCGAAAGAGGCCATCGAGGTTAGCGGCTGGCCATTTGAAGTAAATGAGGTAAACGGCCACTTCGAGATAGTGGTTACCCCTGATCATACTTGCATGAATGGGGGATTGCTATATATCACTGTTGGTGATAAGACCCTGACACTTGTTGTAAAGGCTTATAAAAATACATCAACTATAAAAGTTTTGAACCATTCAGTTTTAAGCTATGCAAATGAATATAGCATTTTTGCCACTCTTGACGAAGATAGCACAAATACTTTTAAATATGAAGTTGTGGAAAATGGCGATGTTGCAAGCGTTGACCAAAATGGAAAACTGACCTTCAATCGTGAAGGCGTGGTGGTTGTTAAAGTAAGTGCAATGTCGCACCTAAATGAAGAGATAGTATCCACCCTTGTCACAGTTACCTATGTAAATAAGGCTGAGAATGAAAGAGAAGTTTTGGTAAGTGAAAACACTTCGAGTGAAGAATTAGTTTTGCAATGGGCCGAAGAAAAAGAGAATGGTCTACTTGCCATAAAGTTTAAAGCAGGTTTTGTTCAAAATGTAACAATTGAGGCAAGAGATCAGGAGATTGTGCAAATTAATGGTTACCACATCGAAGCCTTGAAGGGCGGGGAGACCATTGTCACCATAACCGCACACAAGGGCGATGAGGTGTGGACAAAAGAGGTTAGAGTGATTATTAGCCGCCATGCAACAAGCATCAGCTTTGCCACTCTTGATGACCAAGAGCTAAATGACGGCTTTGCCACTGCAAGAACCACTTTTGAATACTATGTCAAAGTTGCCCCTGCCGATGCAATGGCACTTAGCAGCAAAAACCTTGTTTGCGAAAACACCACATTTGCATACGAAAAGACCGAAGGAAACGTCGCATACTATAAAGCCACAACCACTTTGTCAAGCGTTGAAAACAAGCTTGTTATAAGAATTGTTAACGGGCAGGTTGAAGAGAGCTTAACCACTTTTGAATTTACATCCACTCTTGACGATGTTTATGACTTTACACTCTATCACGACGACCAAGTGGTAGACGAGGACAACAACAGCTTCTCATTTGCCAATATTGGTCAAAACTTCAAGCTTGGTTTCTATCTTGACCTAAACTCGTTTAGGCCAGCCGACTTTGAGTTTGACACAAGCAAGGTTAACATCAGCTACAACGGCGGTTCTAACCTCGTGGTAACACCATTTACTCTAAATGACAACAAGCTCAGCTTTGCATTCTATAGCATTGAGTCCGATACCACCCTTGTTACCATTTCCATTGGTACAAAGAGTGTAAGTTTTTCCTTGATTTGTAACCCTCTTGCCGATGCAATCGAAGTTAGATGCAATGGCCGAGAACTACAAAATGGTCATACATACGAAACCTTCTTGGATATGCTAACCTTTGACGTAAGGCTTACAAGAGAGGATGGAATTGTTCCAAAGACCAATAAAATTTCTTATAGCTTAAACGGCACCGACCAAGGTACGTTTAGTGTTGGAAGTATAAGACTTGGCCAAGGAACATATGTGTTTAAGGCTGACGGACTTGAATTTACTTTAATAATTACAAATGCCACCGGCCTTGGCAATATCACCATAACCCTTAGCCATGCAATAAATGGCGGGAGCCGAGTGTTGCTAGATTCAATTATCTTTGCCGAAGCTACAAGCCAGGATGTCGGGCTTTCATTCGACATGATAAGCCCTCTTACTGTAACTCTTGGCTTTGAGCTCTCCGATCTTCTTGGTGAGGTGTCGAAAGAGATAGTTGAAAGACTATTTAAAGTGACCGCACCTGAGGGCTGGGAGATTAATTATGCTGCCGACGGAGTTATAACAATAAAGCCAAACACAACAGCAATTGTGGCTCAGGATATTCATCTTGAGTATCTCGATAAAACGGTTACTTACACTTTAACCAAGCTTGACATTGGCGAAATTAAGTTCGTTGGATTCGACATGGATAAGCCAGTTGGCGGAAACGATGAAGAGGGAATAAAGATGGTTAACCCTGACATCTACGGCAATGGCTACCAGCAAGTTAAAGTCTTTGCAAAGCACTCCTACTACTATGTGAACGAGCAGTGGAGAAAGGTGGACTTCTTCAGGCTTCCAATCGACGTCTTGGCAGGAAGTTTAGGAAAGGCCGACATTAGCGTGCTAGACTTCATAACTTGGGAAATGACTGCCTATATGGGCAAGAGTGCCAACACCATGGTTGGCACAAACGGCCTTATTACAAGGCAGCTTGGCCGAAACATTAGATATATGAGCCAAACATATACTCTAAATGAAGACGGCTCGGTGACCGACTCCCAGGGAACAAAGATTGTTGATGAAAACGGCTGCTTTGTGGGCAGTGACAAGATAACCTTTGTCGACCCATACACCGAATATGACCCTGAGGGCACAAGTTATGTTAGAGTCTACTTTGGAAACTTTGAGGGTCTTACCGAAGAGGATATTCAAAACGACCGCTTTGGTGCCTTCTACACCCTAGGTGAGCCAACAGGCGAACAGACATACTACGAAACTGCAAGATATATGCGAGTTACTGCTGATGACCATGTTGGACATTTTAAAGAATACAACTTCAATGTTGTTGAAGACGGGTTTACAAACGAAAAGAATGAACCAGTCGAAGCCGAACTTGTAAACATCTCGGACACACAGGCCTTCTATGACAATAAGCATGTAGTTTTACAAGGCAACTTTACCGAAGATATGTTAACTACCGCTGATAATAGTCTACTCGATAAAGAGTTCATCTATGGTAATGGCTACGAAATAAACCTCCAATACAAGAGCCGAAACGGCGGAGGAAACTTTGTGTATGGCAAGGCCTATAACCTTTATATAAAGGGTGGTGACCCTGACTATCAAAACTCAGGGCATGACGACCGAGTTCTTGAGATCAACGGAACATTCTTACTGTATTGCGATGTTTCAGCAGTAAACAAGGGTAACATTTGGAGACTGGGAGACGACGTTCATATCAAAAACACAATCTTCAAATACTGCAAGGAATGTGCTATCCAAATTTATAAAAAGAGTACAACTGTTCCAAACAAAGTATATATCGAGAATTTAACAATAGTTGACTGCTTAGCGGCCATTGAATTTGTTGTTGCTGAGTTGCCAGATAATGATGGTTCGGTCGAGGGATATTACATTAAGGGATACATTGATGTGTTCAACTATCGTAGTAGAAGTGATTTGGATCCATTCCTAGATGATTTTGGTAACAATAAACAAACAGGCCTTATAATGATTGATGAGGCCATTGCACAAGGTAAGAAAGAACACGTCGTTGAAACATATAATGATGTCGACTACTTCAATCTTTTAATTTTCAACTCACAAACCAAGTTTAATATTCCAGAGCTTGAATCAAGTAAAAGAACCTTCCATTACTTTGATATTGAAACTCAGCAATATAAGATGGTTGACACATCGGGTAGCAATGCGAAATTGACTTATAGAGATGGAGTCAGTCAATATGACTTCTTAAGAATGAAGGATGCGGCAGGACTGCTAAACTCAGTTGTAGGCGTTGGTATTTGGGGTTATGGTAACCGAAGCGACATTAAAGTTAGTTGCCAGTATAAACTCGATGAAGAAGGAAACCGAGAATTTAACTCCGATCACCTGAAATGGCATATGCAAAGAGTTAAACGTGATCACAAACTAATTGGTTTCGATTATAGCACTCACAAAGTGCCTGCATAAAAAATGAGGCTTCGGCCTCATTTTTTATTGCTTTTTTAATTTAAGTGTGCCTATAATCTAGGCATGAAAATTTTTGGCAAAGAGCATCTTATCTACATGTTAATTTCCACCATTATCGGCATTGCGGCCGTGGTGTTGGTAAAATTGTTTTGCAAGGGCAAAAAGCTGGAGCTAGCGGTCAAAATTTGGGCTTATTTGATGTTTATCTTTTGGCTGATGAACCGAATATGCGTGGTGGTTCGTGACGACGACGGGCTCAAATTTTTACCCAATACCTATTGTTCGGTCATAGCCATAATTTTCTACTTTGCCTGCCGCTACTTTAAGCCTAACGCTGGAATTTTCCACTTTGTGACCTATGCGGCCATATTTGGCGGACTGGTCAACTATTTTTATCCCGACCAAATTATGTACTATAACTCAATCTTTGCTCCGCTGCCATTTGCCATGCTGCTATACCACAGCCTTATGCTGTTTTTGGCCATAACCTTGCTTGTGACTGGCTATGTTAAGCCAAGCCTAAAAAAGTGGGCATGGTTCCCGCTTGGGCTGTGCGCGGTCATGACCTATGGAATATTTTTAATCACCGGCCTAAATTTTTACAACGCCATCTACATAAAGTATCCGCTTATCGAAAACACCAATATCTATTGGTATCACGCCGGGATTGTGTTTCTTGCTGTGCATCTCATCTTTTTAATAATTATGGAGTGTGTTTACTATAAAAGGGGCGAGGGGTGGTTTTTTTGAGCTTAAAAATCGCAAAAAAACGCAAAAACCACCGTTAAACATTTGAAAAAAGCCTAAAAATGTGCTATTTTTTAGTAAATTTAGAAAAAAGGAGAAACAAATATGCCTGAAATTTTTGGGTGGCAACATTTAGTATATCTTGCCGTTGCCATTGTTATTGGGGTGGTTGCACTGGTGCTAATCAAGCTTTATTGCAAGTCAGACAAAGCGCTCAGCATTGCAATAAAAGTCTATTCGGCCTTTTTGCTTGTGTGGATTGTGGCCAATAGAATACTTATTGCTGTTCGTGACCAAAAGGTGCTAAACTTTATTCCTGGAACTTTTTGCGGAATAACCAGCCTTAGTTTTGCTATCATTGGCCTTACAGCCAAGAAAGACGACGGAATTTTGCACTGGATTACCTATTGTGCCTTTTTGGGTGGACTGCTGACAATGATTTATTCCGACTTCATTGGTCAGGACAAATCCATTTTCTTTCCACTTACAATAACTGGGCTTGTGCACCACACTGTGATGTTCTTCCTATCGCTGACCATGCTGGTTACCGGCTATGTTAAACCAAGCCTCAAACGCTGGGCATGGCTTCCACTTGGCCTTTGCGTCATGATGGTTGTAGGTCAGCTCATGATCTCGGTTGGGCTCTACGGCGACGCAATGTACATCAACGAGCCACTTATTGAAGGAACACTCTTCTCTTGGTGGTTTACCGGTATAATCTTCTTGTGGCTGCACTTTGCCTTCTTGTGCATCATGGAGTGGGTATACTACCGCCATGGTCAAGGAACATTCTACGAATGGAGACATAAAAATAGAGCATAAACTGCTCTATTTTTTTTGGCTTTTTTAGTTTAAATTCCCAGGCCGGTCAGCCAGCTTTCAACTCTCTTTTCGGTCTTGCTTTTAGTAACGTCGCTGTCTTTAATTTGCAGCCCGGTTAGGAAAATGTTGCTATCAAGCACCAGTCTTAGTGTCCTAACGCTTTGCTCAATTTGGCTTTCGCCACTGGTGCAGAACGGAATGATTATCATGTTTTGCGACTCTATTTGCTCTTTGTTGTCCTCAATGAAGGACTTTACAGCCATTGGCACGTCATTAAACCAAATTGGGTAGCCTATAAATAAGTAGCTGTATTTTGTTAGGCTCAAAGGCTTTGGAAGTAGGTCAATATGTTTGTTCTCGGCCTTTTCTTGCTCGGCGATGACTTTTACCTGGTTGTAGTCGGTTGGGTAGGCGGTGGCTGGCACGATGCGGAAGATATCGGCATCTAGCTCGTCGGCAATTTCGTCGGCCAGCTCGCCAGTGTGGCTGGTAAGCGAAAAGTAGGCCACAAGGCGGTTGGTAGGGTTAGACAGGTTATCTAGTGGGCACTCAGGCTTGTCTTTAGAGCAGCCCACCAGCCCAAGAGTGGCAACGCAAAGCAAGCTGAAAAATACTGATAAAAACTTTTTCATATTTGCTCCTTTAGTCAAGGTTGACTATATTATATTCTCGATTGCCAAGGCCATGTTTAGCCGAAGCTTCAACTATATGAATTCCATGCCTTTCGTCCATGCGTTTAACCAGCGAGGCCTTGCCCTTGTCGGGCGAATTTATAATGGCGTCGTAGCAGGCTTGGTCCAAAGCCACAGGGTCAAGCGAGGCGAAAATGCCGATGTCGGCCATCTCGGGTTCGGATGGATTAAATGAGCAGTCGCACTCGGTCGAAAGCCTATTGGCAACATTAATATATGCCATGTTCTTGGCTCCAACGTGATCTATTACTGCACGGCAGGCGTCGGCCATGGCTTCGATAAAGGCGTCTTGGTCACGGTCAAACAAATTAGCCATCATGGTAGGAGCGTCGGTGTATTTGCCAACCGAGTGGATATAAGCCTTTCCGTTTCGTGATGCAAGGCCAATGCTTATGTTTTTGAGTGCCCCGCCAAAGCCGCCCATAACGTGACCCTTAAAGTGGGAGAGAACCAACATACTGTCGTAGCTATCGATGCCCTTTCCAACAATGTCGTGGTCGATGCGAAGGTGGTTCTTAACTGGCAAAGAAATTTCGCCAAACTCGTCTAGAATCTCGCAAGGGGCAATGTCTAAAAAGCCATGCTCCTTTATGGCCTGCCAGTGGTCCTTTGAAAACTCGCGGCGGCCAGGGTAGGCGGTGTTGCATTCGACAATGGTGCCATTAAGGCTGTTTACTAGCGGTGCAATGAGCTTTGGTTGCAAAAAGTTGTGCCCGCCAGGCTCACCTGTAGAAATTTTTACAGCAACTTTGCCCTTTAATTTAACATTTAATGCCTTATAAATTTTTTGTAGACCTTCGGCAGTCAGGTCTCTTGTAAAATATACTGTAGATTTCATTTTTTGTTCTCCTAGCATAATTATAGTTAAATATTTGAAAAAAAAACAAAGAAAATATGGATAAATTATTGATTTTTTTAAAAAACTATTGACAAATACCACCCGTCGGTATATAAAATAAGCATAAGGAGCAAAAAATGGAGAACACTATCAAAACCACCAAGCGCACCGCCGCTGAAAAAAAAGACCTTAAAATCAGGCTCAACCGTATGAAAGGCCAACTTGAAGGCATCATTAAAATGGTGGATGATGATCGCTACACCAACGACATCATGATTCAACTTACTGCAATCACCAGTGCATCGCGAAAGATTATCGAGGTTATGCTCGAGCAGCACCTAAAGGCTGTGACCACTGGCGAACTGAAGAAGGGACACAAAGAAGTTATTGAGGAAGTTATAGAGCTTACTCACAGGCTATAAAATGACTAAAATAACACTTGGAATCGAGGGAATGAGTTGCTCGGCCTGCTCGGCAACCATCGAGCACTACCTTCTTGGACAAGATGGTGTAATTTCGGCCTCGGTAAACCTTGTTATGGCAAACGCCACCATTGAATACGACCCCCTCAAACTCAACCAAAAAGATTTGGAAAATTTCATCAAACAAGCCGGCTACAAGTCAACTGGCTTGTTTGTTTTGAAAGATGATAAGAAGATAATAAAACAAAAGAAGACAGCTTTGATTGCCTTTAGCGTCCTTGCTGTCTTTTTATTGTATTTTTCCATGGGCTCAATGATTGGCCTGCCAATTCCAGCCTTTGCCAAAAAGCCGGTGGCCTTTTCCATCATTTGCCTCGTTTTAACCCTGCCTTTTCTTGGCTACGGCTTTGACATATTTGTCCGTGGAACTAAAAGTCTATTCAAAAGAGCCCCAAACATGGACACCCTTGTCACTCTTTCGGTGCTGTTTAGCTTTGGCTATAGCATATTTGCCTTTATAATGATCTTGCTTGGCCACGGCCACTATATGCACAGTCTCTACTTTGAGAGCTGCGCCATAATTATATATTTTATAAAGCTGGGCAAGTTTTTAGAGACCGCCTCTAAAGACAAAACCAAAAGTGCCATCAAAGAGCTGGTCAAAATAACTCCCGAATATGCCTTCTTAAAGACCGACGGTCAGCCAAAGCAGGTCACTTTGGACCTTGTTAAAAGAGGGGATATTTTGGTGTGCAGGCCAGGGGAAAAGGTGGCTGTTGACGGCACAATCGTTAGCGGCCAGACACACTTTGATGAGGCCTTTATCACCGGCGAGTCGCAACCAAGGCTTAAGACCAGTGGCCAAAAGGTGGTGGCAGGCAGCATAAACTACGACGGCTACATCGAGTATCAGGCCGAGGACATCGGGCCGCAGTCTACCATATCAAAGATTGTCAACATGGTGGTCGAAGCCACCAATACCAAGATGCCAATAGCCAAAACTGTGGACAAGGTCAGTGCCGTATTCACCCCAATTTTGATGGTGGTTGCCGCCTTGACCTTTGTTGGGTATTTGCTATTTAGGCAGCCTGTTTCTTCGGCTGTCATCACCGCTGTTACAATCTTGGTGGTGGCTTGCCCGTGTTCGCTTGGGCTAGGGACTCCGCTGGCTGTGGTGATAAGCGAGGGGATTTGTGCAAAGCAAGGGCTTATTATTAAAAAGAGCCAGGTACTTGAAGAGATAAACAAAATTAATTGCGTGGTCTTTGACAAGACGGGCACGCTGACCTATGGCAAGCTTAAAATTGCTCAAATTAAGTGCGAAAAAGACGAGCAAAAACTTTTGCAAATTGCCTATAGCCTAGAGAAAAACAGCACCCATCCAATTGCCTCGGCCTTTGTTAGCCTGGCTGAGGAGAGGAAGATTAAGGCTCTCAAAGTTAGAGGGTTTAAAAGCCTTTCGGGCAAGGGGATTGAAGGAAATATTGGCAAAAATCACTACATTCTTGGCAATATTGCGTTTTTAGAGGAAAATGGACTTGACGTAAGCGGCATTGAAAAAAGCCCCGAAACTGAGATATTTATGGGGCAAAACGGGGTTTTGGTGGCCAGCTTTGTTGTCAGTGACCTTGTGCGAGAAAACGCAAAAGAGGTCATAAAAAGCCTCAAAAACAATAAAAAGAGTTTTGATATGAAGAAGATCACACAGGATGCAGGAAGAAGATCGCTGGGAG
>CANQUB010000020.1 GCA_947626955.1 uncultured Clostridia bacterium
CGTAAACGCCTCTATCAGCGGAGATTTCGGCCGCTTTATGGCTTGGGCGGACAGCTACCGCACGCTTAAAGTAAGAACAAACGCCGATAATCCGAGAGACACGGCACAGGCAGTTAAATTCGGAGCGGAGGGAATCGGTCTTTGCCGCACCGAGCATATGTTCTTTGAGGGCGACAGAATCAAATCCATCCGCAAGATGATCGTTGCGAAAACCGTTGAGGCGCGCGAGGCGGCTCTCAACGAAATACTTCCTCTTCAGCAGGGCGATTTTGAGGCTATGTATAAAGAGCTTGACGGCCGCCCGATGACGATTCGTTTCCTTGATCCCCCTCTCCACGAATTCGTTCCTCAAAAAGACGATGAGATCGCGGAGCTTGCGGCTGAACTCGGTATGGGTGCGGACGAGCTGAAAGCGGTTTGCGATTCTCTTCACGAAACAAACCCGATGATGGGTCACCGCGGACTCCGTCTTGCCGTAACTTATCCCGAAATTGCCGCTATGCAAACAAAGGCTGTTATCCGTGCCGCTATCAATGTTTCAAAGGAAACGGGCAAAGCCATCGTTCCCGAAATTATGATACCGCTTGCGTGCGACACAAAAGAGCTTAAATTCGTTAAGGATATAGTTGTTAAAACAGCAGACGAGGAAATAGCCGCCGCGGGTGTTGAAATGAAATACGAGGTTGGCACAATGATTGAAATTCCGCGTGCCGCTCTCACGGCAGGCGACATTGCAAAAGAGGCGGAATTCTTCTGCTTCGGCACAAACGACCTCACCCAGATGACTTACGGCTTCAGCCGTGACGACGCGGGCAAGTTCCTTGAGTCATACTATGACGCAAAGATATTTGAGGCGGATCCGTTTGCCAAGCTCGACACGGTTGGCGTTGGCGAGCTTATGAAGATGGCTGTTAAAAACGGAAAGGCAACCCGTCCCGCTCTCCATTGCGGAATTTGCGGAGAGCACGGCGGCGATCCGAGCTCGGTTGAGTTCTGCCATGAAATCGGACTTGACTACGTTTCATGCTCGCCGTTCCGCGTGCCGATTGCCCGCCTTGCGGCAGCTCAGGCTGCAATTAGCGATAAGCGCCAATAAGATTAGCGCCTAACAAGGCTAAATAAACATTTATACGCCCACATTGTTTTTAACGGTGTGGGCGTTATTTTTTTGCCCAAAATTTAATAAAACCCGTTATATTAGGGTGTTTTAGATCATCTGTTCAAACTTTTTGAATAGGTGGTCTTTTTTGTTTTTATAAAAAATTTCAAAATAGGTTTATTTTTTTGCTCTCTCGTGGTCTATCACTTGAGGGCAATTTTTATTTGCTCAAAGCACCTTGAAAACTGAATACACATTCATCATATACATTCCTTGCATTGAAAGGGACTTTCAAGCTGTGTTTGTAGGTACGCCATAACCTCATTAGAGCGAGCGACAAAGACTTATACAAACAAAAGCCGAGTTGCTCTCGGTGGTGGCAATGACAGGTGCAAGGCATAATGATACTTCTCTACGGAGCTGGCGGAGTACCCGGCAGAGGTGGAATTCCTATGAATCTGTTTCGCAAACAGATGTCTGATGACTTCCTTTTATGTGTTTGGGGTTCGAGGAAAAATTAAACACAACGATCTGAGTACAAAGGCAAAGGTCTTTGTATTGAGATGGTTTATATAAAACCAAATAATTAAGGAAGGAGGTATAACAAAATGTCAAACTGTAAAACGATTGCAATATGCAATCAAAAAGGTGGTGTTGGCAAAACGACAACTACTGTAAACTTAGGCATAGGACTTGCTATGAATGGCAAAAAGGTTTTGCTTATTGATGCAGATCCTCAGGGTGACCTTACAACTTGTCTTGGATGGCAGAATACTGATGACTTGAGTATCACGCTCGCAACTAAACTTATGGATGTTATTAACAGAACGATGAATGACTCTATGGTTGGTATTTTGCATCACGAGGAAGGAGTTGATTTGCTCCCTGCAAATCTTGAACTATCGGCAATGGAGTTTAACTTAATGAATGCCTTGAGCAGAGAAACAACCTTAAGGAATTATCTTAATAAGATTAAAAATAATTATGATTATATCCTTATTGATTGTATGCCCTCTCTTGGTATGGTTACGATTAACGCTTTGTCTGCTGCTGATAGTGTAATAATTCCTGTTCAGGCTCAGTATCTGCCTGCGAAGGGTATGACACAGTTATTGCAGACGGTATCAAGAATTAAGGAATGTATCAATCCTAACCTCAATATTGATGGTATTTTACTCACTCTTGTTGATAATCGCACTAATCTTGCCAAAAGCACAGTTGAAGCCTTGAGAAGAAATTTTGGTACACATATAAATATGTATAAAAATAATATACCTATTGCAGTAAAGGCTGCTGAAACATCTTCAAAAGGTAAAAGCATTTATGCTTATGAGCCAAACAGTAAGGTTGCGAAGGCTTATGCCAATTTCACAAAGGAGGTGTTAGCAAATGGCAGAACGAAAGAGCGATTTTACTCTGACGAAGCTCGATGATTTGTTTACTACTCAAGAGCAACGAGATGATGCAAAGCTATCTAAAATCAGAGATATTCCTTTAAGTGAAATTGATGACTTTCCGGAGCATCCATTTAAGGTAATTGATGATGAGGATATGCTTCAGCTTGTAGAGAGTATAAAAGAGCGTGGAGTTATAACACCTGCAACAGTAAGGCAAAAGGAAGATGGCAGATATGAGTTAATATCAGGTCATAGGCGTAAAAGAGCTTCTGAGCTTGCAGGCTTTGATACACTTCGATGTGAGGTAGTTGACTTAACAAGAGATGAAGCAACCGTTTTAATGGTTGAGAGTAATTTTCAAAGGTCGCAAATCTTACCAAGCGAAAAGGCTTTTGCATATAAAATGCGATTAGATGCAATGAAAAGGCAAGTTGGCAGACCATCTAAAAATAATTCTTCCCCATCGGGTAATAATTTTCCAACATCAAGTGATGAACTTGCAGATAAAACAGGAGAAAGTAAAAATCAGATATATAGGTATATCCGTTTAACTTATCTTATACCTGAATTATTGGCATTAGTTGATGAAGGGAAAATCGGTTTAAGACCAGCCTATGAGTTATCGTTTCTGCCGGAAGAATGTCAGGGCGATTTGCTTGATGTAATTGAATGTGAGCAATGTACGCCAAGTCACGCTCAAGCTATTCAAATGAAAAAAATAGCTACTGAAGGCACACTTATTGCCGATCAGATTTATTCGATTATGGAACAGGAAAAACCTAATCAAAAGGAAAAGGTTGTAATTCGTGGAGAACGATTTGAAAGGCTTATACCCAAAAGCATTCCAATAAATCAACGAGAAGATTTTGTTTGCAAGGCACTTGAATATTACAACAATTTTTTGAACAGACAAAAAAACAGGGACAGCAGATAATGTAGTGTAATTACAAATTCTGTTGTCCCTTCCTTACAATCTAACCCTAATATTACCAACATTTACCAACTAAAAAGAATAGCCTTAAATATTCAAATTCAGAAATACTTTAAGAATATTCTTTTACAAATTCTGCTTAAAGGAGTGATGTCTTATGATTTAATTAAAATCGCACTTTTGATTTATATTTTACTTTGATGTATATTGAAATCAGAAGGAGTGATGAAAATGAAAAAGCTAAATTTATTTATTGCTTTTGTTGTTATCGCAGTTATGTTACTAACAGCCTGTTCTAAACAAAGTGCAGTTGAAACAGCAGATTTACTTAGTTCAACAAAGCCGGCTTCTTCTTTAGCTGGTAATACAGAAAATTCAACTGTTTCAGAAAGCACAACTGTTGAAGAAGAAAGCACCACAGCAAAAAATGAGCCAACAACTCAAAAAGCAATGGAGCTTTCAACAACAGAAAAGGCTTCAACAACTGCAAAGCAAACAACAAAAAAGCAATCAACTACTGCGAAGGCGACTACAACAAAGGCTTCAACAACAAGTACAACAAAGCGTGAAACGACAACGCAAAAGCCCACCACAACGCAAAAGGTTACTACAACTAAAGCGACTACTACTGAAAAGGCGTTTGATATAAATTATTGGGTATCCTTTACAAAGAGCTATGCTAAATCGGTAGGGCTTAATCTTGATAAAAGTGCTGTTGACTGTTGGGACAACCCAATAAACGCTAATCCAAACTGCAAATATCTTGAAAGGGATATAAAGTGCATTATTAACAAATATGCTAAAGACGATGAAATAACTGATGTTTGGATATGGGCTGAACAAACAGGCTCGAACTCCTATCAAATTTACATCGGCTATGCATAAAAACCAAAGACAAATCATTTTACGCATCGTATTTTTACGGTGCGTTTTAGTTTTTAGGAGGTACTATGAAAAACAAACATTTTAAGAAAATCATATCATTTATGCTTGCTTTAGTGATATGTGTATTGCCATTAACAAGTGGTTTAACTGCTTTTGCTGCGACAAAAAAAGATGTGTATAACATTGATTTACCCCGTGGTAACGAGCCAAACAAAGATGGTTGGGGACATCCTGCTCTTGATTATTTGAACGGTTGGTGTACTTTTGATACCGACTTCATTACTGCAAAAGCTATGGGTGATTACGAAGGTAACTCTTGCTATTGCATAGAACCGGGTGTTCCACTATTTACCGGAGATGAACTTACAAAGGAAGCAGAGAACTTTTGGGACAATTATCCTACAAAGTATAATAAAACTATTGAACCAGCTGAAATAAAACAATTTATCGGCAGAATATTGCAATATGGCTGGACAGGCAAAAATAGTGTTGATTGGATTTCAACATCAAGCAAGGCAGACGATTGTGCAAATTATCTTGCAACGCAGCTTCTCATTTGGGAAACAGTTGTTGGGGAGCGTGATTCTGATTTTAACAAGGTGGATGCCACTGATTACGGAAAGCATAATGTTAAAGAGTCAATTAGAAGCAACCATCCTTTGCGTTCAAAAATTTTTTCACACTATAATGATATTGCGACAAATGTAAAGAATCACACAAAGACTCCGAGCTTTACTGCAAAAAGCAAGACAAAAGCCAAAACCTACGAATTGAAGTGGAATGGGACAAAATATACTACTTCAATTACTGATACAAATAGTGTACTTTCAAAGTATGAATTTTCAGCATCGGGTGTTGATTTTTCTGTTTCAGGTAACACACTTACAATAAGTGCAACAAAAGCATTTACCGATGAAATTGTAATTACTGCAAACAAGAAAAATTCAAATCGAAAGGCTGTTATCACTTGGACAGATGAGAAAATAGGACCGAATGGAGATAGACAGGATGTTGTTACTTATGGCGAGTCTGTATCTGATCCCGTTAAAGCATTTCTAAATGTTGAGATTAAAGAAGGCAATGCGAAAATCATCAAGGAATCAGAAGATGGTAAAGTCAGCGGTATCAAATTTACGCTTACAGGAAACAACATTACACGAACAGGCACAACGGACAGTAATGGTAACATAACATTTGAAAATCTGCCTGCTGGCACCTATACCATTACAGAGGAAGCGATAAACAAATATGTGCCACAGAAATCAAAAACTGTAACTGTTATCGGTGGGCAAACTGCATCTGTATCATTTAGCAATATTCTCAAACGAAGCGATATTAAGGTTATTAAATCGTCAGAGGATAAATTCAATGAGGGACACAAATTCCACCTGTATGGCACATCCCTTTCAGGTGCAAAGGTTGATGAATATGCAACTACAAATTCATCAGGCGTTGCCACATTCAAAAATGTACTTATCGGCACAGGTTACACACTTGAAGAAGTGGACACAGCAATTCGCTATGTAATTCCTGCAAACCAAACTGCTGCTGTTGAATGGGAAAAGGTTAATGAATACAAATTTAATAACATTCTCAAGAAATTCAGAGTAAAGGTTGTTAAAGAGGATATTGAAAAAGGACACGCACAGGGAGATGCAAAGCTTGCAGGTGCAGTATATGGCTTATACAAGGGCGAAACTCTTATGGCTTCATATACTACCGACAACAATGCTTCTTTCACAACAGACTATTTTGTTTGTGATACTGATTGGACTTTGAGAGAAATCTCATCAAGTGAAGGTTATTTGCTTGATAAGACGATTTATAAGGTTGGTGCTGATCCAAAGCTTTACACCGTAGAATTTAACACTACTAACAATAAGGTGCAGGAACAAGTTATTAAGGGTAATATAGCCATAATCAAGCATACAGATGATGGCTCAACACAGATTGAAACACCTGAGAAGAACGCTGAATTTCAGGTGTATCTCAAATCGGCAGGCTCCTATTCAAAGGCTGATCCTGACGAGCGTGACACAATCGTATGTGATGAAGATGGCTTCGCAAGTACAAAGTTAATGCCTTATGGTGTATATACTGTTCATCAGACTAAGGGCTGGGCAGGCAGAGAGCTTATCAAGGACTTTGATGTGTTCATCAATAAAGACGGAAAGACATATAAGTTCCTGATTAACAATGCTAACTTCTGCTCATATCTTAAGGTTGTTAAGCTTGACAAAGAAACAAACAAGCCTATTGCTTATGCAGGTGCAGCATTTGAGATTTACAATGATGAAGGTCATCGTGTGAATATGCAGTTTATCTATCCAAAGGTAACAACTATCCACACCTTCTATACAAACAGTGAGGGCTACCTCATTACTCCCGAACAGTTACCATACGGAGATTATACACTTAAAGAGGTACAGGCTCCTTATGGCTATGTGCTTGACGATAAACCTATTCCGTTTAGCATAACACAGGAAAATAGTTCTACCGACACAGGTGTTACTGTTGTTAAGGTTAAGGCTCGTGATATTGCTCAGAAAGGTGTTATTGAGATTACAAAGACAGGAGAAGTATTCACTACTGTTAATGAAAATGAAGGTGTATATACTCCCGTTTATGAAATCGGCAATCTTAAAAATGCAG
The DNA here is from genome assembly GCA_947626955.1 of uncultured Clostridia bacterium. Lineage (GTDB taxonomy): Bacteria > Bacillota > Clostridia > Christensenellales > UBA1242 > UMGS2069. The sequence goes on from CANQUB010000020.1 coordinate 6,965, forward strand.
TATTTGAAATCTACGCCGCCGAAGATGTTACTACTCTTGATGGCACAGTAAGGTATCAGCAGGGCGAAAAGGTTGATGAAATCACAACAGGCAAAGACGGAATAGCAAAGAGCAAGGAACTCTATTTGGGCAAATACACAGTTGTTGAGAAAACTGCACCAAGTAATTATGTAAATGCTGGCGAGCAGTATGATGTAGAGCTTACCTATGCAGGTCAGAATGTATCTGTTACCTCAACTGCATTAAGCGTAAATAATGACAGACAGAAGGTTATGCTTTCACTTGCAAAGGCTATGGAACATAACGAAACCTTTGGAATCGGAATGAATAAAGAAATCTTATCTGTTCAGTTTGGTGTATTTGCTAATGAGGACATCAAGGCTGCTGATGGCTCTATAATTCCTGCCGATGCCCTTATCACCTTTGCAAGCTGTAACGAGGAAGGTAAAATCACATTTGATTGTGATTTACCAATAGGCTTCAAATTCTATGTTAAGGAAATGGGAACTGATGAGCATTACATTCTCTCAGACACAAAATATGAATTTGAAACAACCTATGCAGGTCAGGACATCTCACTTTATGACATCAATATCAATAATAATTCCGACATTGAGAACAAGCTCATTTATGGCTCGGTTAAAGGCTTAAAGGTTGATAGAGAAACCAATGAGGTTATCAAGGGTGCAGTATTTGGTCTGTTCAAGAATGACGAAACTGAATATGTTGAAGCTAACGCTATTCTTACTGCAACATCAGATGAGAATGGCGTTTTTGTTTTTGACAATCTTCCTTATGGTAGTTATGTAATCAAGGAATTAAAGCCTGCTGAAAACTATCTTCCTAATGAGGAATATCATCACATTACAGTTAATGCTGACAAGCAGGTTATTGAGATAACAGTTGTTAATGACAGAATACCTGAAATCAAAACTACTGCTACTATTGATGGTCAGAAGGAGTGCTGTGCTACTGAGGTGTTCTCTCTTGTAGATAGAGTGGAATATAAACATTTGATACCCGGTAAACAGTATTTACTCAAAGGCAAGCTTATGGATAAAGCCACAGGCAAACCATTCCTTGAAAATGGTAACGAGATTGTATCGGAAGTTACCTTTATCCCTGAAACACCATCAGGCACAGTAGATGTTCTCTTTACATTTGACAGCAAGCTTATAAAGGCTGAAACAAGCATTGTTGTCTTTGAAACTCTTTACAGAGATAGCAAAGAGCTTGTAGTCCACGCAAGCCTTGATGATGAGGAACAAACTGTCACAGTTAAAATTCCAAACATCAAAACAACTGCAAAGGTCAACGGAAAGAAAGCAATTACTCTTAAGAAAAACAAGAACATAACAATAACCGATACTGTTTCTTTTGATAATTTAACTGCTAATAAAGAGTACACGCTCAAGGGTATCCTTATGAACAAGGCTACAAACAAGCCATTTTTAGTTGATGGCAAAGAGGTTACTGCCGAAGTAACATTTACACCTGACAAGTCAAGTGGTACGATTGAGGTTGAGTTCACTTTTGATGGCTCTGCAATCAAGAAGGACACAGAGCTTGTAGTCTTTGAAACACTCTATCGTGATGGTGTAGAGCTTGCACTTCACGCAGACATCAACGATAAGGAGCAGACGGTTAAAATCGAAGTTCCTGTTCCAAAGCCTCCGAAAACAAGTGACGATTCAAATATCGCACTTTGGATAGCTCTTGCAGGTGCTTCTGCTGTTGGCATTATCGGTACTCTTATTACTCTCAGAAGAAAAAATGAGGAGGAAGAATAATGACGACAAAAACAATCGTAGCTATTGCACTTGTAGCCTTTATCGTAGGCTCACTTGTATTTCTTAAGGTCAGAAACAAGAATAAAAACAACTAAATATGAGTAATTCAGGGTGGCTTTGATTATCATTGCCACCCTTTTTGCTTGGAAAGGAGTAACTATGGCTAAAGAAAAATTTGAGGAAAGGCTGTTTCGTATTCTTGGCGAGGCAGGTTATCCACCTATCAGGATTTTTACACTAACGCCGGAAGAAATGTGCAAAATTCCACACATTACTGTGCCTAACATTCGTACCATTCTCTGTATTCAGAACGAGATTATTGACGATAAAAATCTCAAGGTCAGAGAAGAAAGAATAAGGCAGATGCTTAAGGAGGCAGCAAATGAAAGATTTGATTGAAATTGGTGGATTTAAGGAAATATTCCTTTTCGATGTTGGCAACAAGACAATTATACTTGCCGAAAATGTAAATGCTCCTCAGAGATACATTACAGGCGAATACGAAAGTAACGAAATCTTTGAGAGAATAAACAACTCTGTTGGTAGTAACGATTATTTGACTGCTGTTGAGGCTTATCTCAAAAAGTGTAGTGAACAGCTCACTTGGGCAAAGGAGAACATCCCACAGAATATGGGCGTTATCAATCCTGAAGATTGCTCACATATCGACTACAATACAGACCTTGTTGGTAAGGTTATTGCTTTGAAGCTTAATTCACTTCGCAGAGAATATCAGAGTGCCGATAGTCAGCTTTGCTATGTTACAGGTGGTAACGGAGCAAGACCTAATTCAATAGGTCGCAAGATTTTCATTACCAACCTTTATACAGGCGAGCATTACTTTACTGTGCGTGAGAATATTATGGGTATTGTAAACAAGAATAAAATACCTGATTGGGCAATTAAAAACCTTAAGTCAATCAAAGCAAAGGAAAATGCAGAAAGGAGTGAACGCTAATGAGCGAAGCAATCAATGGCAGAACTAATGTCGGCTATGAGATTACGGATTCCGTTCATGTTCAGGACAGAGAGTTTGTTCTCGCCTACGGTCAGGGCAAATCAAGTCCTTATGTAACTTGGGAATGTGTAAACGGAAAGGACTATTATTTTGGTCATTACTTTTCAAACAAGCTCAATGCACAGAGAGATCTCATTAACAGAGCAAATGAGGTTATGCTGCACCTTGAGCAGATGAGAAGTAGTGCAGACAGAGGTGGCAGATAATGGCAGATTTAACACTTAATCAGAAAATCAAGCTCATTTCAAGACTTGCCGAAGCAGGTGTTGACACCGAGAAAAAGTTGAACGATTTAAGCGTTGAAAATATGCTTAAAATTCCTAATATCACAATTCCTGATATTCACAACTTTCTTGAGCTTAAGCAGGTTGTAAAGTCAGGCAAGCTGTTTTCTTATCTCAACGGTGTTAATGAAAGTGAGGCTAAGTAATATGAGTGAAACAAGTACAATTTACAAGCCCGATACTATTAGTAGTCATCTCACTTTGCGAACAATGGCACAGGCTGAGCATAACTACTGCTTTGCACAAAGTCAGCAGTTAAACAATCAATGTGGCTTGGTAGGTTACCTTCGTGGCGACTTTGGAAGAACGGGCGATCAGTTCTATACAACTTGGTTTGAGGGCAATAGCAATCTGAAAACTGAGGAATTTTCAAAGGAATTTGACGAGGTTGTAAATGCTCTGAACGATAATCCGAAGTACAGAGGCATCCTTCATAATCTTGAGGATATGATTTTACTCTGTGCAACAAGACCGAACAGCCAAATTAGTGATAATCACAGCTTCGGTTATCGTGCAGATACGAATAAGTTTTCATATATGATACGCTGTATTCCGTATGCAAATGACTATAACTTCTATATCTATGCCTATGACAGAGCAAGCCTTAACAGGCACATTCAAAATGCTGATAAGGGTATTCGTTTCATAACGCCTAAATACAAGGAAATGTTCAGGCTCAAAGATGGAGGCAATATTAAAATTACCTATTCTAATGGCGAGGTAGCAACAAGAAAGTGCAGATATATTGATGAGTATCATACCGAAATCGGTAATAACATCTATCATATCTGTGAGTTTGCTGAGCTTATGCAGAAGAATGGTAATAAGGTAGAGCCTGCCGATGTAAGCGATACCCTTCAGAAAATACACAGAGATTATGAAAGGTAGTGATAACTTATGGCAAGCAAATTTGAAATGATTTCTGCCATCTATAATGACCACCGTAACGAAATTGTCAGTTCTCCGAATAGTTGGACTTCGTTTTTGAGTTCAGCCTGCCATAATTACAGACTTCCGTTTGATGAGCTTGTGCTTATCTACGCACAGCGCCCTGACGCTACTGCTGTGCTTGAGTTTGACAAATGGAACAAGAATTTCGGCAGATGGGTAAACGCAGGTGCTAAGGGTATTGCAGTATTTGATAAAACACCCGGTAAGACACAAAGGCTCAAGCATTACTTCGATATATCCGATACGCACGAAACAGGCTTTTCAAGAGCAGTTCCCGTATGGACTATGAAGCCTGAGTATGATGAGGATGTTATTGAAACGCTTGAAAGCACCTTCGGAGAGCTTAAAAGCAAGGACACCCTTATTGATGCTGTTCTCTCGGCTGCCGAGATTGCAACTGAGGATAACATTTCGGATTATGCTGATGTGCTGATTAAGTTCAAGCAGGATTCCTTTTTAGAGGAGCTTGACGATGACAGTATAAGAACAATCTACCGAAATACAGTTACGAACAGCGTTGCCTTCGTTATTGCTTCAAGGCTTGATATTGATACAGATTTGTACTTTGACAGAGAAAGCTTTGAGAATATCGGCAATTTCAATAGTGATGAGGCTATCAATGCTATTGGCTGTGCTACAAGGGATATATCCGAAATGGCACTTTCTGAAATCTCAAAAACCGTACTTTCTCTTGAAAAGGAAAATCGCACATTTGCAGAAAATGACAAGTCAGAATATACTGAAGGCGTAATAAAAAATGAAAGGAGTCTTGACTATGACAAAGACAATCAGTTACAGAAATCAGGGACAGGTACAGATACCGAACTTGGTATTACCATCAGCGAAGAACCTGAAGCTCGGCTCTTGGGCAGAGAAACGCAGGAAGTACCTGATGGAGAACGAAAAGAGCCATTACACAACTCTGCTGACAACCTGCAAATTGGATCAGCATCTGAGCGAAACTCAACAGAGAGCCGAACAGATGGAAGAACAGTTGATGAAGCAGATGTCGGCACAGGAGGGCTTGACAGAGCAACTCAAGGCTCAGGATATGATGGCTTGGGTACAGGGTATGAACAACCTGAAAATGAGAGTTCAGGAGATAGTTCAAAACGAAGTGATTTACAGCTAAACGAGGCTGACGAGCTTCCACCATTTATTGATGATGATGTTATTCAGCATATTCTATCAAACGAAAATGATGATTTACTGAAAAAGAAAACAGAGATTGTTGATTTTCTTAAATCACATTTTAATTATGATGAAAAAACTGATTTCATTAAATCAATATATCCAAGCAGATACACAGAAATCTTATACAATGGCAATCGCTATGGCTATGTAGCACAGGATGACGGACTTCTTATGTGGGAGGGATCATATCTCTCACGAACAAAGGAGTCCGTTTTCTCTTGGAGTGTAATCAACGAGTTAGTATCACAGCTCATTCAAAACGGAGAGTATTTACCACCTGCTAAAGAGGAAAAGACAAAGCCTGATACAGAGCAGTTGCAAATAGGCTTGTTTGACCTTGCAGACAACAGCTTTAATGAAGAAGTTGTTGAGTATGAGGATAGTCAGACAACTCTTTTCCCTCCTGCTCAAATTCCTCAACAGATTATTGACGAGGCAATTTGTCTTGGTACTCACGATAATGAAAGCAAGTTTAGAATTACTGCTTATCTCAGAAAGGATAAGCCAATAGATAACAATGCTGCCTTTATCAAGAATGAGTATGACGAGTTTGCTTCGGGCTTTATGTTTGACGGACAAAAGGTTTCTGTTCTTGCTGATGACACAGGCTTAAGAGTTGATTTGGGAGATACTGCTCGCTTCCATTCTGCTAACATTATCAGTTGGAATGATGTAGCAAGGAGAACAAGAGAGCTTCTTGATTTGGGTAGGTATATGCCTCAGTTTCAGCTTGACAAGGTTGATGAGTTTGAAAGAAAATCAATCGCTGCAAGCCTTATCCTTATGACAAGGGATATTGATGAGCCATACAAGGACACATATATGCCCTTTGTTATGGACATATATAACACTCACTTAGGCTTTCCTGATATAGAAAAAGCATTAGCTGAGGAACTGAAAAAGCCTGAAAGTGTAGGTATGATTATTGATGACCTTTTTGTATATATTGATGCACTTGAAAAAAACAACGAAATTAACCGATTTCCGAGATTATACAAACCTCAAGACTTGCTTAACAAGCTCTGTGATTTGCAGTTGCCACAGCTTGAATTTCAGGCACAACCGGGTGTACCCGAAGTGCCTTCAAGGTTTATTTCAGAGGATGAAATAACTTGGTTTCTCCGTAGTGGTAGCACAGAAAGCAGACTTTGGCACTATTCGCTATATATGACAGAGCCTGATGCTACTAAGAGAGCAAAGGAGATTAAAGACCGTCACGGTTGGAGTGGCTCATATACCGGCATTGCTGATATTAGTTCAGATGCTAAAGGATATACGCTCAGCAGAGGCAGGGTTATGGAGCCATACGCAAAAATCACACTCAAATGGAGTGATGTTGAAAAGCGTATTGGCAGAATGATTGCATTGGATACCTTCTTAACCGATAAGGATAAGGCATATATGCCAACCTATGAAAAAGAGCATATTGCAAACACTGTAAGTTATTTCTTTAATGTTGCAAATATCGACTGTCAAAAGTCCTTTGATTACAGTAGTCACGAGGATACTGTCAATCTCCTTGACAGCCCTGAAGCAGTTGAAACAATATACAATGAAATGCTTGAAGCCCTTAAGGATATGAAGGAGGATGACCGTTTTTATGAAGGCTCACATAGAGCCTTTGAAAAATTCTCACAGTATCGTGAAGGCACATTCTCACTCTTTGGAGTAAAGAAAGAGCCTAAGCCGATGTATGAACAAATCAGCAAGGATGTTACTGATGAGAATGAGGAAATTGCTGTTCTTGACAGCATACTCCATTCCCTCAAAATTGACGACATATTCATTGATTATTCTAACGAAGGACTTGTTGCTTGGGATGCGGATAACGAGTGGAAGGGTGCAGAATTTTATCGCTTTCTTGTTGATGAAGCATTCATTTTCGTAGAGGAAGGTGTGCTTGGTGTAAAGCCTGATGACCTTGAAGCATTTTCAAAATATGCAGCAAGATATGACATCAAGGTTGAAGCACCACCTAAAAATGAAGTACAGAAGCCGAAGGAATCTCCCTTAATTCAGGATTACAACCGAGTTATAGACGAGCATCCCGATAGTATAGTTTGCTATCAGGTAGGAGATTTCTATGAGGTTATGGGAGATGAAGCAAGGTATATTGCTGATGAGCTTGACCTCGTTATCACAAGCAGAGAGGTTTATCCGGGCAATAGAATTGCAATGTGTGGTTTCCCTGTTAAAAGGCTTGATGAATATCTGAATAAGCTCACAAGCAGAGGCTACAAGATTACTGTATCAGGTCTTGCCGAGAATGGCGAAAGAGCTGAGAAAACCTACACTATTGATAGTGACAAGGCATATATCGGCAGAATTGATTACTATGGCTTTAACGGACATATCCGAGAGCATAAGAACTATACCGATGAACAGGAATTTCTCAAAGAGATTAAGGATTGCAATTACGCTGGAGAGCCTATTGCCATTACTGTATATACAGACACCGATGGGAAATATATCTCTACTGACTTTGTTAATAGCCTTGATCCATTGCCTAAGGGCTTTGAGATTGCTACCTATGATGAGGGTATGCTCAAGCTTGCAAAAACACTTATCAATGACTACTTTGTAGATGAATTTGAGGGATATACCGAGCCTGACTTTTCAGACTTAAGCTTCATTGGTGTTGCTGCTACCGATAGTGAGGATGGCAAGCATAACATTGAAGCCTCTGTTGACCTTGTAAATTATTCCGTTACTATAGTTGTTGATACAAGAGTATATGAAAAGAGAAAGTATGACTTCATTGATGAACTCATTGACAATGAGCTTTACTCTCTTAACTTCAATGACCTGACCTATCTTGACGATTACGCTCTTGAAAGGTTTATGGAGGAAAGTGAGCCTATACCGACTAAAGAGGAAGTAATTGAAAGCACGGTATCAGATGACGAGCCTGACATCATAGGCAAAGAGCTTGAGCTTGATGGCAGAAGGTTTGTTGTTGAAAGTGTTGACAGCCACGATGCACATTTGAAGGACATTACCTTTGAGCAACAAGTGGGATTTCCAATAAGCAGAGCCGAGCCGAAGAAAAGAATATTTGAGCTTCTTGAACAGGCTGAGAAGGATAAGATATTACCTCCTCCAAAGGCTGTACCGAGAGGCAAAGTTCCTACCTTTGACCTGCATCCTGAAATACCTATGTCAGACAGAAGCAATTTCAAGCTTGCTGATTTTGAGGTTGAAACAGTTGGTAAAAAGGAACGCTTCCGTAGAAATATGGAGGCAATAAGAGTTCTTAAGGAGTGCGAGTTTGACAATCGTTATGCTACACCTGAGGAACAAAAAATACTTGCTCAGTATGTCGGTTGGGGTGGTATTCCCGAAGCCTTTGACGAGGACAATACTGCTTGGGCTGATGAGTACAAGGAGCTTGTTGTTGCCCTCTCTCCCGATGAATATGAAAGAGCAAGAGAAAGCACTCTTACTGCTTTCTACACTCCACCCGTAGTTATATCTGCTATGTATAAGGCACTTGAACAGCTCGGCTTCAGGAATGGTAATATCCTTGAGCCTTCGTGTGCTATCGGTAACTTTATCGGTATGCTTCCTGAGTCAATGTCAGATAGCAGAATATATGGTGTTGAGCTTGATAACATATCGGCAGGAATTGCAAAGCAGCTATACCAAAAATCCTCAATAGCAAATATGCCCTTTGAGGAAGCCGATATTCCCGACAGCTTCTTTGACGGAGTAATCGGTAATGTTCCTTTCGGAGATTTTAAGGTTATTGATAAGAGATACGATAAGCACAATTTCCTTATACACGACTACTTCTTTGCTAAAAGCCTTGATAAGCTTCGTGCCGGTGGTGTTATGCTTCTCATAACCTCCAAAGGCACAATGGATAAGGAGAACTCAAATGTAAGACGATATATTGCACAAAGAGCAGACCTTCTCGGTGCTATCAGGCTTCCTGACAACACCTTTAAGGGTAATGCAGGTACAGAGGTAACATCGGATATTCTCATACTCCAAAAGCGTGACAGAATGGTTGATATTGAGCCAGATTGGGTACATCTTGATACCGATGAAAACGGTGTCAGAATGAATAAATACTTTGTTGACCATCCTGAAATGATTATGGGAGATATGGTAATGCAATCAGGTCGCTTCGGTATGGAAAGTGCCTGCAAGGCTTATGAAAACAGCAGCTTAGCTGACCTGCTTGATGATGCAGTATCAAACATACACGGAGAAATCAACGAGTATGTTGTTGATGATGACGAGCTTGATGAAAGCCTTGAGGTTATCCCTGCCAATCCGAATGTGAGAAACTTCAGCTTTACTACCGTTGACGGAAGCATATACTTCCGTGAAAACAGTTATATGAAGCCTGTTGATGCTTCCACTACTGCCGAAAACAGAATTAAGGGTATGATAGGCATAAGAGATTGTGTCAGAAGCCTTATTGACCTTCAGCGAGAGAATTATCCTGATGAGTATATTGAGGCTGAACAGAAAAAGCTCAACACACTTTATGATGACTTCACAAAGAAATATGGACTAATCAACAGCAGAGCAAACGCCTCTGCTTTTTCTGATGATAGCTCATATTTCCTCTTGGCTGCTCTTGAGGTGGTTGAGGATGGTAAGCTAATTCGTAAGGCTGATATGTTCACTAAAAGAACTATCAAGCCACATATTCCCGTTACACACGCAGATACAGCAAGCGAGGCTCTTGCATTATCCATTGGAGAAAAAGCAAGAGTAGATATGGAATATATGTCTGAGCTTACAGGCAAGGATGAGGACACTCTGTTTAATGATTTACAGGGTGTCGTTTTTCTTAACCCACTAAAGAATAATCCTTATGAGTCTAAATACCTTATGGCTGATGAATACCTTTCAGGCAATGTCAGAGAAAAGCTTAAGGAAGCAAAGCAAATGGCAGAGGCTTATCCTGAATATCAGCCTAATGTTGAGGCTCTTGAAAAGGTACAGCCGAAGGACTTAACTGCAAGTGAGATTGAGGTAAGACTTGGTGCTACTTGGCTTCCTACTGATATTGTCAGGGACTTTATGTTTGAGCTGCTTGAGCCTTCATACTACAACCGTTTCTATATCAAGGTTCACTTCTCCGAGCATACAGGCGAATGGAATATTGAGGGCAAATCAGTTGACAAGGGCAATCTTAAAGCAAACAACACCTATGGTACTACCCGTGTTAATGCTTACAAAATCATTGAAAACACTCTTAACCTTAAGGATGTCAAGATATTTGATACTGTCACAGACGAGGATGGTAAAGAGAAAAAGGTACTCAATGTCAAGGAAACACAGATTGCTCAATCGAAGCAAGAGCTTATCAAACAAGCGTTTAAGGATTGGATATGGAAGGATCCGACACGCAGAGAAAAGCTCTGCAGGATGTATAACGAGAAGTTCAATTCTATCAGACCTCGTGAATATGATGGCTCACATATCATCTTTCACGGAATGAATCCTGAAATTACTCCACGCCCACATCAGCTTGCAGCAATAGCCCATACCCTGTATGGCAAGAATGTCGGATTATTTCACGCTGTTGGTGCAGGTAAAACAATAGAAATGGCGGCTTCCAACGAAGAAGGAATTGCTCTTGGAATGTGGAATAAGGCAATGTTCGTTGTTCCAAATCACATTATTGAGCAGTTTGCAAGTGAGTATTTACAGCTTTATCCTTCAGCAAATATCCTTGTTGCAACTAAAAAGGACTTTGAAAAAAAGAACAGAAAGAAGTTCTGTGCAAAGATTGCAACAGGAGATTACAATGCAGTTATCATAGGTCATTCACAGTTTGAAAAGATACCTATGAGCATTGAAAGGCAGAGATATGTTCTTGAATCGGAGATTGATGAGATTATGACAGGCATTGCCGAGCTTAAGCAAAGTCGTGGCTCTAAATTCTCTATCAAGCAGCTTGAACGCTCTAAGAAAGGTATTACTGCCAAGCTTAAAAAGCTCAACAATCAGGAACGCAAGGATGATGTAGTAACCTTTGAGGAGATTGGTGTTGACAAGTTATTTGTTGACGAGGCTCACTACTTCAAGAACTTGTTTTTCTACACAAAGATGAACAATGTTGCAGGAATAAACAACACCGAAGCACAGAAGTCAACCGACTTGTATATGAAGTGCAGATACCTTGATGAAATCACAGGTGGCAAGGGCGTTGTATTTGCAACAGGTACACCTATATCAAATTCAATGGTTGAGCTTTACACAATGCAAAAGTATTTACAGCATAGCACTCTGAAGAAATATCATTTAGAGCATTTTGATGCTTGGGCGTCAACCTTCGGAGAAACAACTACAACTCTTGAATTAAAGCCTGAAGGAACGGGCTACAAGGCACGCACAAGGTTTGCTCATTTCTATAACCTGCCTGAGCTTATGTCAATGTTCAAGGAGGTTGCAGATATACGAACAGCCGATATGCTAAGCCTTCCTGTACCTAATGCACACTTTAACAACATTGCAGTTAAGCCCTCAGAACTTCAAAAGGAAATGGTGGAATCATTATCCGAGAGAGCAGAAAAAGTCCGTAGTGGTGCTGTCGATCCATCTCAGGATAATATGCTTAAAATTACCAATGACGGAAGAAAGCTTGCTCTTGACCAACGAATGATTAACCCATTGCTTCCCGATAATGAGAACAGCAAGGTTAATGCCTGCATTGACGAGGTTTACAGGATATGGGATGAGGGTAAGGAGGATAGGCTCACTCAGCTTATCTTCTGTGACTTATCCACACCTAAGCCTCCTGACGAAAATGGCTTATTCACAGATGTGTATAACGACATCAAGAACAAGCTGATTGCTAAGGGCGTACCTGAAAGCGAGATAGCATTTATCCATAACGCAGACAGTGAAGCAAAGAAAAAAGACCTCTTTGCTAAGGTGCGTAAGGGAGAGGTCAGAGTGCTGCTTGGCTCTACACAGAAAATGGGTGCAGGCACAAATGTGCAGGATAGGCTTATTGCTATTCACGACATTGATTGCCCCTGGCGACCTGCTGATCTTGAGCAAAGAGCAGGTCGAATTATTCGTCAGGGCAATCAAAATCCTGATGTTTATGTAAATCGCTATGTTACAGAAGGTACATTTGATGCTTATCTTTATCAGATAATCGAAACAAAGCAGAAGTTCATTTCACAGATTATGACTTCAAAAAGCCCTGTTCGTTCTGCTGAGGATGTTGACGAAAGCTCGTTATCCTATGCAGAAATTAAGATGCTTGCAACGGGCAATCCACACATCAAGGAGAAGATGGACTTAGACCTTAAGTTATCCAAGCTCAAGATGTTAAAGAGCAATTTTCTCTCTGAAAGGTATGCTCTTGAGGACAAGGTAATCAAGTTTTATCCTGCCGAAATCAAGCGTTATGAGGCTAAAATCAAAGGCTTAGAAGCAGACATAGTAACTGCTAAGGAGAATCCTAAAACCGTCAATGACGAGTTCACAGGCATTGTAATCTTCGGTAAGGAATACCTTGATAAGAAGGAAGCCGGACTTGCACTTATCAATGCGTGCAAGGCTGTTACCTCTAACGATACAATCCCTCTCGGAGAATATCGTGGCTTCAAGCTTGACCTTTTATATGACAGCTTTGGCAGACAGTACAAGGTCAATATCAAGGGTGCGATGACACATACAGCAGAGCTTGGCACAGATGAGCTTGGTAACTTTACCCGTATGGACAATGTTATTGATGGCTTGGAAAAGGCTATCGTTATTGCAAAGGACAGACTTGCAGAAACCGAAAAGCAGTTTGAAATTGCTAAAACCGATATGAAAAAAGAGTTCCCACAGGATGAGGAACTCAAGCAAATTGAGGCAAGGCTTATCGAACTCAACTCGGAATTAAGGCTTGATGAAAAGGTCAACGAGGTTATCGCAGATGATATTGCTGACGATGACGAGCCTGAAATCAAGCCTAAAGAACAAGAAAGATAATACAAATCAACAGCCGAGTGGAGCAATCTGCTCGGCTATTTTACGAAAGGAGAAAACATTATGAAAGATGTAAAAGAAGCATTACTTGAGCGTTTAATTGACAATGAAAATGACTTTTTAAAAGATGTAGAGCATTACGATGATATAAATAAAATCATCAATTCTTCCTATGAAATCGTTATGAAGGAAGATATAATTTGCCTTTTTGAGTGCTGTGACGATTTGCTTACAGATAAGCAATGTGCAGCACTTCTTAAGTTCAAAAATCCACTTGATGTACTGTATGATGCTTGGCAGGAAAACGACTGCTCGCACATGGATATGCTCAGAGATACCATTACCGAGAGAGCAGAAGAAGCTGTCAAGGAAATGGCTGCTCGTTCAAAAGGTGCTGAAAGGTAGGTTTTTATATGAATTACAACGAAAAGCTTATTAGTGCAATATATAAAAATGGTGGCGAGTCAGAAATAATAACAGACCTCTCTACAATCAAAAGGTCACCCAACCTTGCCTTTACAGTTGCAAGAATAATGACGGAGAAGCATTGTGTTGAATTGCATTATAGTGATAGCGAAGCGTGGACAGAGATTGAACAAAGAGAGTCTGAGGACTCTTGGCGTGGCAATATTGAAGAAGTAGATTGGTTTAATCTTGACCTAACTGATGATGAAATAATCTGCAAGTTAGAAAATGAATTTGTTGATTCATTTGGGTATCAATACAAATATCTGTTGCCAAGAAATAACCTTGAAAGGTAGGAATAAAAATGCCATATATTGATCCTGAAACAATCATTGCAGCAAAGCAGATTGACCTATTAACATACCTTGAAAACTATGAGCCTGACGAGCTTGTAAAGGTTTCAGGAGATACCTACACTACCAAAACACACGATAGTATTCGTATTTCAAATGGTATGTGGAATTGGTTTTCAAGAGGAATAGGTGGCAAAACAGCACTTGATTATCTCATCAAAGTCAGAGGCTACGAGTTCACTCAGGCAGTAGAAGCAATAGTCGGAAGCACTCCGGTATTGCCTACTCCGAGAGCAAGACCTGCTAAAAAAGAAATCAAGGAACTGCTATTACCAAAGGCAAATCGTTATCCAAACAGGGCTATTGATTACCTCACAAAAGAGCGTGGGATTGATTTTGAGGTGGTAGATTACTGCATCAAGAACAACCTTATCCTTGAAAGTCATAAGTATCACAATGTTGTTTTTATAGGCTATGATGAAGCAAACAAACCGAGATACGCAGCCTTCCGTTCAACGAATGGAGAAAGAATTATGGGTGATTGCAGTGGCAGTAGTAAGAAGTATTCCTTCCGTATTGCTAATGATAATTGCAACGAGGTACATCTTTTTGAGTGTGCTATTGACCTGTTATCCTATGCAACCTTGCTTAAAATGAAGGGCAAGAATTGGCTCTCATACAATCTGTTATCCTTATCAGGTGTGTATCAGCCAAAGGAAAAAATTGAGGATAGCAAGGTGCCTGTTGCACTTGAAAGATACCTCTCAGCTAATCCAAATATCAATAAAATCTATCTTCATTTAGATAATGATAAGGCAGGCAGACTTGCCACAAAAGCACTACAAACCATATTACCAAAGCACATTAAGGTCATTGATAAACCTGTCCCACAAGGCAAGGATGTTAATGACTTTTTGCTTATCCAAAGACAAAAACAATTAAATTTCAGCAAGGGTATTAGCCGATAATCGCACCAAATATCAATGGTCAGAGAGTGTGCGAAAATCATAGCGAGCAGACTGTTTGTAATGACACGCGTTAAAAACAGTAACTCGTTAGGGACTTATCCCTAATACCCTGCTGAGAAGGAGATGACACTATGAAACTACTCATATTTTTCGGAGGCGTTCTTGTAGGAAGCCTCTTGGGAATGACAGCACTTTGCCTCGTTCAGATTAACAGAGATAGCGAGGAAGAACTCAGACGAGTTGAGGAGAAGCACAATGCGAAAGAGTAAACTGCTTCAGGTAAGATTAACCTCTGAGGACTTGGCTTATCTTGAAGAATTATCACAGAAAACCTGCCTCAGCAAATCGTCATTAGTTCGTCTGCTCATACTTGGTTACAAGCCCAAAGAGAAGCCTGATAAAGAGTTTTATTCACTTCTCAAGGAGATGTATGCTATCGGCAACAATCTTAATCAGCTTGTAGCAAAGGCTCACTCTCTCGGCTTTATTGATAAACCTAAGCTAAATGAACTGCTTGAAAATCATAACAGGCTCATCATTGAGATTGAGGATAAATATATCAACAACGAAAGGTCTGATGTCATATAGCAGTAACGAAGATTTGGAAGGTTGAATATTCACTCAAGGTTGCACTTGATTATGCTGCTAATCCTGAAAAGACGAAAAAGGATTTACCTTATTCGGCTAATGAATATGAAGCACTTAAGGATGTGCTTGCCTACGCTGCCGATGAAGAAAAGACCGAACAGGAATTTTATGTATCAGGTATCAACTGTATCGGCAGTAATGCTCGTAGTCAATTTGTTAATACCAAATTACGATTTAATAAAACGGATGGCATTCAAGCATATCACGCATATATGAGCTTTCCACCTGATGAGGTTACGCCTGACCTTGCACACGAAATAGGATTAGAGTTTGCAAGACGAGTTTGGGGAGATAGGTATCAGGTGCTTGTTACTACACACCTTAATACTCATTGCCTTCATAATCACTTTGTTGTTAATTCTGTTTCATTTGTTGATGGTAAGAAATTGACGGACAATGATAAGGCTTGGTTTTACCTTCATCATATTTCAGATGATATTTGCAGAGAGTATGGTTTATCGG
>CANQUB010000021.1 GCA_947626955.1 uncultured Clostridia bacterium
CCCCCCCCCTACTGTCAAGCAAAATTATGACATTTTTGAAAATTTTTTAAAAAACCTCAAAACGGGCAGTTTGGTAAACAAACTGCCCGTTTTAAGATAGGAGCGCGAGGAGCAATGGCTCCTCGCAAAAATCAAAAATATTTCTCCAATGAAATAAGTTTTTCGCCGGTGCGGTAATAAAACTGCTTAAGCATTAACGATAGGCAGCTGGTCAAAGCCTCACGGCTGTAAAATTTCAAGTGCGAAATTTCGGCCAGCTTGGTTTGGTCGATGGCGTGCAGGGTCTGCCATTCCTCATACGACAAGTCCACGTGCTCAACCTTGCCCTTATGCTTTTCGCACACTGCCCCGCTGCCCACGTAGACCAGCCCAACCTCTTCATCGTCTGTAAGCTTTTGCCTGCACACATCGCAGGTTGCCAAATCCAGCCCAAAGCCCGATAAAACCAGCGATTCCTTCAAAAATTTTATAGCCACTGCCGTAGGCTCAGCCTTTTCGTAGGCCACCACCTTCAGGCTATTAAGAAGCAAGGTAAACAGCTCAACATTGGCATCCTCAGGCACGGCCAGCTTGCTGACAACTTCGAGCATGGCGCTGGACAAAACATAGCTATCAAGATTGCCGGCAAGGGTATAAAAACTGTCGTAGATATAGCAGTCTATGACGGTGTAGTAGCCGTTTCTTTCGGCCAGCATGAACTCCCCAAAGCAAAATGGTTGGCTAGCCGACGCAAGCTTGGCTTTTGGCTTTTCCACTCCACGAATGACAGCCGAAAAAAGCCCTTTTTCGGGCGAAAAAAGCAAAAGCAGCCTCGACGCATCGGCCGTGTGCTTGCTAGATTTTAACACTATTGCGGTTGTTTTTACTGTATTTGTCATTTCTTCCTTTGTTGTGCTTGTCTATTCCTCGCCCAGTTCTCTTTCATCCATAGAAGCTGCAAGTGCCCTTCTCTCTTCCAGCACTTCTTTCATGCCGCAAATTGCACCATATGTCTCGATTGCCCCTGGCTTTATGCCTGTGCCACCACGCAAGAATAAGTCATACGCCTTGTCAATGTTCTTTTCCAATTTTTTTATAGTTTCCTCGTTCGCTCTTTTTTTGTTATCCATCAAGGCGTCCTCCTTTTCTATATTAATCATTGACAAAGTTTTTGGCCACAATTCCATGCTAAAATGTCGAATTTATGGGCATTTTGAGGTATTATGTCTGTCATAACACCTAGATATCTTTGATGTCGTAGCCAAGTTCGGAGAGCATATGCTTATCTTTTTGCCACCCCTCACTCACTTTCACAAAAAGTTCAAGGTTTACCTTGGTCATTGTAAGTTTTTCAATCTCAGCCCTTGCCGCCGTCCCTATCTTTTTGAGCATGGCACCGTTAGAGCCAATTATTATTTGCTTATGCCTTTGGCTACTACAAACAATCTCGGCCGAAATTTTGGTCAGGTTCTTGTTTTGCTCAAAAGTTATAATGGACACGGCAATTCCGTGCGGTATCTCTTCTTGAAGGTACAAAAGTGCCTTCTCCCTCACCATTTCGCTGACTATGAAGCGCAAGTTTTTGTCGGTGTACTGTTCCCTGTCAAAATAAGCCGGCCCCTCGGGCAAAACCTCTAACAGTGCCGTCGTCAGGGCGTCAAGATTGCGTTTTCTTAGGGCACTTAGCGTGACAAATTTGTGCACGAATTTATACTCGTTAAGCTTGGCCAAAAATGGATAGAGCTTTTCATATGAGCTTATATCTATCTTATTTACAACCACAAAGACCGGCACTTTTTGCCCTTTTTGCTTTTCAATAAGGTCGTAATCCATCTTGTTAATCTTTCCAGCGTCCAGCAAAACCACAATGGCGTCGACATCTTTGGTGGCACTTTCGGTGCTCTTCTCTAGGTACTTATTCAACCCGCTTTGGCCGTGCTGCAGCCCCGGCGTGTCTACAAAGATCATTTGATAGTCCTCGCCATTTTTGATGCCAAGGAGCTTGTTCCTAGTAGTCTGCGGCTTGGGGCTGGTGATTGACACCTTCTCCCCCACAAGGGCGTTAATAAGGGTGCTTTTTCCAACGTTTGGCTTGCCAATAACGGCTATAAAACCCGATTTAAACATCTGCTTTTTTCCTCTTTTTGTACAAGTTTAAAACCTTTCGCTCCTGCGTGTGCATAAGCTTGTAGTCCTCGTCACTAATATGGTCAAAGCCCATAAGGTGCAAGGTGCTATGAACCACCAGCTTCACCACTTCGTCTTCAAGGCTGACATGGTTTTCTTCGGCCTGAGCCTCGGCCTGCTGTAAGCACAGTGCCATATCCCCAAGCAAGATATTTTGGCCGTCCTCGCCTGCTTTTATGGTTTCAAAAGGCTTCATTTCGAAGTTTGGATAGCTTAGAACGTCGGTCACTTTGTCAATTTTGCGGGTACGTTTGTTTAAAGAGCGAATCTCTTTAAAGTCCATAATGCTGATGTTGAGCTCAAGGCCGTCGGTGCACTGCTTAAGGCACTTCAAGGTCAGCAAAACCGCCGCCGTGGCCGCCTGTTTAAGCTCTTTTTCTATGCGTTTATTTACGAAGTTTATTACCATATTTCCTTCCTAATTCAATTTTGTCATACCTAAAAATTTTTGTCAAGTTTCAAAAAACAAAAATTGTAATTATGCCACCTGTGTCGGCATAAAATTTGATGAGGAAATAAATTATGGCCTTTTTTGATGAGATTATAACCGCCCTTGACATCGACAGCCGCACAAAGACCCGCCCTTTTATCTACCTTTCACCCGCCGACGGGCTGGTGGTTGAGGGCTTTAAGAAAATTATTAGCCTGTCTCAAGTCAAGATTGAACTT
This sequence comes from uncultured Clostridia bacterium, assembly GCA_947626955.1. GTDB lineage: Bacteria > Bacillota > Clostridia > Christensenellales > UBA1242 > UMGS2069. Next base: position 2,836 of record CANQUB010000021.1, read on the forward strand.
TTGTGCACCGACAAGACCAAAATTATGATTCTTGGCAAAAACCTATCGGCCAAGGAGATCTCGACCAGCGAAATTAGCCTGCTTGGCGAGGTCGACGAAGTGCACTTTATAAGGGTGAAAAAATGAACTCCACCACCTACAAAATTTCGGTCGAAGGGCTGAATTTGCACCATGTTTTGGCCTTTTTTGAAAAGCAAAAAATACCGGTTACCAACCTCGTGCGTGAGGGCGACCACCGGCTTGTCCTCTCACTAAAAAAGGCCGATTTTGTCAAGTTTAAAAAGTCCAATCTCTATAGGGCCTACAAGGTCGAAATTCTTTCAAAAAGCGGGCCCGAAAAGCTAGTTCGTGCCCTGTGTAAAAACATTGGCCTTGTCGTTGGCATTGTGTTTGTGCTTTCCATGACAATCAACCTCACCAGCCATGTTTATGCCATTAAGATAATCGACCCATCGCACATTTGCCAAAACCAAGAAAACTGCATATTTTTGCCCGAGAACCAGGCCAAAATACTGCATTTTTTGGAAGAAAACGGGGTCAAAAAAGGCATGAGTTTTGGCAGCGTTCCCCCATCAAGAGACATTGAAAAGCTTCTTATGAAAAATTTTGACGGCATCTCGGGGGCAAGCCTCGAAAGGCGGGGCGTGAACCTCTATTTGACTATAAAAGAGGCCGAATTGCCCGCTCCTTCCATAGACCTTGTGGCCAGCCGAAACGGCATTGTGGTCAGCCTGGAGGTTGTAAGCGGAAAGCCAAATGTAAAAATTGGCGACATTGTTTTAATGGGCGACACATTGGTAGAGCCCGACGGCGACGCCCCGGTCACGGCCACCGTGGTCATCCGCACCTTTTACCACGAGATCACCATCTATAACGAGGAGCAAATTACTTATAGACCAACCGGCAGAGTGGCCACCAAACGAAGCTTCAAATTCGACCTTTTTGGCATAAGCGAAAAAGAGCCCCAAAGCCCATATAAACTCTACAAAAGCCAGGTTAAAACCAACTATGTTTTCTACAATCTCTTCTTGCCGCTGGTGACCAAAACCACCACCTTCTATGAGCTTGAAGAGGTGCAAGAAATTGTGCCTTATGCCGAGGTTGAAAAGAGTCTTAAAGGTGAGCTAGAAGCCAAAACTCGGCAAACCCTTTCCCCTCTTGCCGAGGAGAAAAACGTGACCTTTGCCGAATACAAAGAGGGATCACGAGTGCGGCTGGACTGCTATATTGAGGCCTATTTAACCGAGAAAAAATAAGTGGCTGAGCACCACTTACCCTGCACAAAAAAAGGAGCGGTTAAGCTCCCTTTTTATATTTTGGTTTGTTTAACATATCAGCCACAATCAAGGTCTTTGCGTCAATCTGGTCGAGATCCCCCTTCTTTGGTTTGCTTTCGCTTTCAAAGGCAATGTCATTTAGGAAAGGATTGCGTTGACCAAGAATTCTTCGGCGAATATCGTTGACCATGTCCTCGGTCTTGTCATCAATGTCGCTCATCTTGCTTTCGCTCTCTTTTAGAGCCTTGGCAATGCCTATTCCCGACACCCCCGACAGATTGTTGTCATCGCTTACAATAAGGCGGGTTGTAAAGTTGGTTCTATCTCCAATTATAGGCGAACGGTTGGGACTGGTAAACGGACTTCTTTGACCATTTTGCGAAGCTCCAAACACTGGCTCACGAGCTCCAAATGCCCCAACTGGTGCAGCTGTTATGTCTGACATAACATCAGTATTTTTCGGGGTTTGGTCGACCTTTTCGGCTTCAGGCTCAGGTTCGTCCACCCTCTTCCCGTTTACAAAAACTTTAGTTATAGACGGGTTGCGGCTATCGGCCTTTAGAGCCTTTTTGTTGATCTTTATCTCAGATTTCTTGCGGATTATTTTCAGTGGCTCGGGCTTTTGTTCAGGCTCAACCTTTTGCTCGGGCTCGGCCTTTGGATATACCGGTTCAATTACAGGTGCAGGCTTGTTGCTATCCTCTTTCTTTTTCTTGAAGGAAAAAAGCAAATATAACAGCCCTAAGGCTATTGAGCCAAAAATAACACAGACCAGCACAATTTCTAGTGTGCTCATGCTCTATCCCCCCTCTAAAAAATTTTTTAAGGCTTTGGCCTTGGCCTGATTGGCGAAGGGAATCCGCCCATTGGCATTGATCCCGGCGATATGATGCTAGAAGACGAGGATGAAGTCTTGTCGTCATCATCGCTTTCGCCACTTAGTGCCTTGCGCATGGCGGTGTCAGCCTGAATATTCTTCATATTATAATAGTCCATAACCCCCATTTGCCCGCTGTTTAGGGCTTTTGCAAGGGCTTTTGGAACTTCGGCCTCGGCTTGCACAACCTGAGCCTTCATCTCTTGCACTTTGGCCTTCATTTCGTTCTCGGTGGCAACGGCCATTGCACGCCTCTCCTCGGCCTTGGCCTGAGCTATACGCTTGTCGGCCTCGGCGTTGGCAATCTCAAGCTCGGCACCGATGTTTCGACCAACGTCGATATCGGCGATATCTATTGAAACAATTTCATATGCTGTGCCGGTGTCTAGACCTTTGTTTAAGACGGTCGAAGAGATAAGGTCAGGGTTCTCTAGCACGATCTTATGGGTGGCTGCCGAACCAATTGTGGTAACGACGCCTTCACCCACACGGGCAATTATTGTATCCTCGCCCGCACCAAAGATCTGCATGTGCATATTGGAAATAACGGTTACTTTGACCTTGACCTTAAGCTCGATACCATCTTTAGCCATGGCCGAAATTACCGGCGTTTCAATGATCTTTGGCACAACCGAGTTACGGACAGCTTGGTACACATCACGGCCGGCAAGGTCGATGGCCTTGGCTGTTTGAACCGAAAGGTCCATGTTGGCCGAGTGTGCCGAAATTAGGGCCTTTACCACACGCTCGATGTCGCCATTTGCCATGTAGTGGGTTTCAAGCTCGTCTAGCGTTATGCTAAGGCCGGCCTTCTTGGCCGTTATATAGGTTAAAACAATCTTGTTTACATCAACTTTTCGCATCTTCATACCAATAAGTTTGCTCATTGGCACGTGCGCATTAGAAACCACCGACCTGAACCACAGCCTGAGCGGAACAAGGCTTAGAAATACTACTATTATAGCAATCAAAGCCACTCCGCCCACTGTCAGGCCGATTATCCAGCCTGTTGGCATTTTTCCAAGCAGGTTTAAAGTGTTAAATCCCCTCATTTTTCCCCCTCTTATGAGCCTTTCTTTCGTACAATTATCTTTTGGCCCACAACTTTATCTACTTTTACAAGTGTGCCGGTGTAGAGATAACCCTTTGTGGTGGTCACCTCGAACACATTGCCGTCAATCTTTACCTTTCCGGTTGGTTTAAGATCGGAAACGACCTCACCTTCTTTGCCAAGAAGGAAGGAGTAATCCAATGTTCCCTCTTTTGTGAGTGGCACTTTGACGCCATCCACAATAAGGTAATTTTTGCTTCGTTTTATGGCTTTGTGTATGCGGTTTAGCAGCTTTACAATTACCACCAAAACCACAATAATTGCCAGCAAAACACCGATGTAGACAAATATTTCTTTAGAAGTATTGTTGCCAGTAACGCATCTTGCGGTTATTGCCCCAAAGGCCATCAATATTCCCCCAAGTCCAATTATACCGAAACTTGGAATGATAGCCTCAATTGCAAGAAGCAGAAGCGATATGGAAAATAGGATATAAAATAGTGCGTCTGCTTCGGCAAAAAGTTTAATGGTTGCATCAATCATCTTCTTTCGTACCTCTAAATAAATTATAGCACAAAACTTAAATATAATCAATACCCAATTTTATAAAAGACTCCCTTTTCACTTCAATCGGGCAGAATAGAATAGATATTGTTGTGCTATGCCAGACATACCACCAAATATTGTATGCATATACTCGCTAATTTGTGGGCGAGTTTTCTCCCCCGCATAAAAATATTGTCTGTATACCTTCTCCATCCAGGTGTCAACAGGAAAACAGTCGGTGCGATAAAAGCCAAAGAGCATTATGCATGAGGCCACCTTTGGTCCAATGCCATTAAAAGAAAGCAGCCATTTCTCAAGGCTCTCATTGTCTAATTTCTTAATCTCATCAAGGTTTGTCTCAGCCAGCCTTTTTGCAGCCTCATATAAATAGACATCTCTATACCCTGCCCCCAAGTTTTGGAAAAATGAAAGGGGTAAGCCGGCTAGAGTTTTGGCAGTTGGAAAGGCATTGTGGCGGTCATCAATCTTCTCTCCCACAGCGCACAGCCTCTCGATAATTTTTTGTATTCTTGCAATATTGTTGTTTTGCGAAATAATAAAGGAAAGGATCATCTCTTCGCTGTCGCCCTTGGCAATGCGAATGCCCTCCCCTTTTTTAATGGCCTGCTTCATAACTTCGTGCTTTCTAAGCTGCTTTTTTATGGCCGAGTAGTCGGTGTCAAGGTCAAAAAACTCAACAAAACGAGCAGGGTTCTTGGTGATTATCTCGACCTCTTCCCCATTTTCTACTATCTCGGCAAGGTCGTGGCCGGTGATGACCTCGTAGCCACGCTCGGTCTTGTAGTAGCGGAACATTTGCCCGCAAGTGAGAATGGCCTCGGCGTCAAAGTCGGGGGTCTTTTTAAAAATTATTTTGTCTTTTTCTAGCCTGTAATCCATGCTTTAAGCATACTCTTTTTCGACAAGTTTTTCAACCCTTGGCAATATTTTCTAGACATTTAGCACAAAATATCGTAAAATAGAAATAGAAGGAAGAAGTCATGTTTTTTGTCTACAACAAGTTTAAGCTTAGAAAGTGGCGTAAGTATTCTCCGCAAAAGAGACTCCAAGTTCTGCAAGCTCTTGAAGATAAAATGGCCAAAAAACAGCACCGTGACCCCATACCCGTGGTGGTTTATGAGCGTTATGACTGGCAAAACTTTGGAATGTTCTCGGTCATAAATGGGAAAAAACGCATCTACGTCCATGACAACCTGGTTTCCGACCCCACCTATCGTTTCCACGCCCTTGAAACCATTATCCACGAAGGCCGCCACGCCACGCAGTATGTGAAGATAAAACGAGATAAGATTCCCTGGTGGGACTTTGAGGCCAAACGTTGGAAGAAGAATTTTGGTGCATACTTTTCGGCCAGCGAAGACCGCGTTATGTACAACAACCAAGAAGTTGAGCGCGATGCACAAAGATACACTATAAATATGCTGAAAAAGCTAGAATACAAATACCGCCACGAGGACGACTTCTACACCACCCTAGACCGCAACATCTACCGCTACGAAAATGCCGAGACCGAAGCCAGGAAAAAATACGGAATGTTTTATAGGCACAAAATTCGCAAGCAGGTGGACAAAAAATATCAAGATAGATACTAAAAAAAAGAGAGCCGAAGCTCTCTTTTATTATGCTTTTTTATAGCGTAGACTTAACCATGCCGCCGTCAACATTGAGGGCAACACCGGTTATATAGTGTGCTGGAACGCTGGTCAAGAACACAATGGCGTTGGCAATTTCTTCAGGTTTGGCATATCTTCCCATTGGAATATTGGTTTTTGCAAACCAGTCGATTGCTGCCTTTTTGTCCATGCCAGTTGCAGCTGCAAGCTGGTCACCAAGCTGGCCGTCAGCATACCAAAGTGGCGTGTCGACAGGCCCAGGACAAACGGCGTTTACGTTTACATTAAATGGTGCGCAGTATGTCGAATAGTCCTTGGTTATCATGATGTCGGCGGCCTTGATGGTATCGTAGCTAATGAGGCCACCTGGCTGTTTACCAAAGATTGATGCAGTGTTTACAACGCTGCCCCATTTGTTTTTCTTGAAATATGGCAAGCAAAGATTGGTCAGGCGAACGGGAGCATACATCATAAGCTCGGCGTGAGCCCTGAATGTTGCCTCGGGGAAAGTGGCCATGTCGCCCATCTTGGCTGTTCCGGCGTTGTTTACCAAAACATCGATGCGGCCGAACTGCTTATAAACGTTCTTTACGAAGGTTTCACAGTTTTTAGCGTCGGTAACGTCCACTCTTTCATAGTAGACTTTTGCTCCTTTCAGTTCTTTTTTTGCAAGTGCTTCAAGCCCAGCAAGGTTGATATCTGCCAGTGCCAGTATAGCACCTTCTTTTGCGTAGCAAATGGCCACTTGCTTGCCTATTCCCGAAGCAGCACCAGTGACAATAACCACGCGGTTTTTAAGTCCCAAATCCATAATTATTCCTCCTATAAAAAGTATTTACCTTTTTAAAATTTTTGTCAAACAAATGATAATTATTCAATAAAAAAACAAAAAAAGAAGAACTCTTTTCGAGTTCTTACTTAACAACGGTAACACGCTTTTTGTCTTTGCCGTATCTTTCGAATTTAACGACGCCGTCTGCCTTTGCAAAGAGGGTGTCATCATCGCCGATACCAACATTCTCACCTGGATGAATCTTTGTTCCACGTTGGCGAACAAGGATGTTTCCAGCCTTAACCTGTTCTCCGGCATATTTTTTAACGCCAAGGCGTTGTGCATTACTATCACGACCGTTATGGGTTGATCCGCCACCTTTCTTGTGGGCGAATAGCTGTAACTTAATAAACATTAGCCTTTAACCTCCAATTCAATAAAATCTGAAAAACCTTCGTTCAAATCGCTTATCCCGCAGAGCATGGTATCGAGTATTGCATCGGCCTTAATTTGCTCAAGTTCGGTTAAATTTTCGGGCATCACGATCTTCATGTATCCGCGTTTTTCGTTTCGCTCATATTGTAGATTGATTCCGACAACACTCATGAGCCCCAGAGTTGCCGTTTGCACAACACTAGAAAGTGCCGCACACACAATGTCCTCCCCTTTTTCACCATAGTTGGTGTGGCCATCGCACTCAACCGAGACGATGTGGGAGTTTTTCCTTTGAATTTTTACAATTGTCATGGCATTAACCTATCGAAACAACTTTTAATTTTGTGTATGGTTGACGATGACCTTGCTTTTTGCGTTCGTTCTTTTTAGCCTTGTATTTGTAGACAACTACTTTGTCTTCTTTGCCATGCTCAAGAACTTCGGCCTTAGCCTTAACGCCTTTAACAAATGGTGTGCCGGTTGTGACATTACCTTTGTCGTCACAAACGAGCAAGCAGTCAAGTTCAACAGTGTCGCCAACATTAGCGTCAAGTTTTTCAGCTTTAAAGTACTTGTTAGGCTCAACCTTGTACTGCTTTCCACCAGTTTCAACGATTGCGTACATAATATATCCTCCTCTTCTCCAGTCTCACTGCGAAGGTGTTCCCAAAGGAAGCTTAGTTACCTGTTGCACGTGGCACGCTTTTTATGTTAGCACGTTTGTCGGGGTTTGTCAATAAAACTGAGGAATTTTTAAACACGAATAAATTCAGCACCAGCAACCCAAAGTTAAGTGAAAAGTGAAAAATATTTGGTTCCGCCTCTCTACCGAACCGGCGGCACAACTCGCCGCACCTAAGGCAACCTTTATAACAATAGCATCGAAAACCGACATTTGGTGACCAAACAGGTCTACCAAACATCAGTTTTCTTCGCTCTTGTCATAAATCTTGCCTTATCTGCTACTTTACAAGTCTAAATATCTCTTTTGGTTGACATCGTGAATACCCCTTTGTGTCGGAGGAGACTTGGTTAGATGAAATTGTTACCATGCGTGGCTCCCCCTCGACGGAGGGAGCTGGTCAATATGGGGCCCCCGACGAGCGAGTTTACGAGCTTGGTGGGGAGAGGAGAAGTCGAGGGCCACATAAGGGCTAGCCTGCGTAGCAGGATTGTCCATAAGCAGGCACTCGAACTTCGACGACCGAGGGGGTGAAAAAGTATCCTCTTTTTCACGATGTTAACCATAAATTATTTGGTGTTTGTAAAGTAGCAAATAGTGCGAAATTTAGAAATAAAACCCCCGAAATAGGTTCCGCGTAACACTACTGCTGTACGCGCGGTTCTACTTCGGGGGTTTTATTCTAAATTTCACGCTAGGTGCGGAGACTAGGGACGCATCGTAAGCGATGCGTCTAAGTCAACCCATTTGCCGTCACGGCGGAGGAACTGGCGGGTTTTCTTGATCTCGAACTCGCTGCGGCTTTTAATGTATACAAGCAGGCTCTTCACCAGCTCTACAACGTGCCCACTGTTGTTCCCTATTCCCACAACAATACTAAAGCCTTCGTCGCCCAGCTTGACATGGTACACTCTATCCTTAACGTCCAGCTTTTGCTTGACCCCGTGCACATTGGCGTCAATCTCAATCTTATCGCGACTGAAGAACTCCCTAATCCTGCCCTTGCAGCTTTTGTAGTCATCGAACTCCACCTTGTACTCAGCGCAGTCGCAAAGCAGGTTTATGTCCTTGTCAACTTCTTTGACATACACCAGCTCTATCCACTTTGGCAAGTTGTTTTCAATGGCATTTTCAACTTCGTGCTCTTCAAGGTCGGTGGTCAGCAGCACATACTCAGCCTCGCTCTCCACCCCCACACTGGTCGGGCCGCTGAACAACATCTTTTTCTTGCGTGCGTGCGGGCCGTCAACCACGTCAATGCCCGAAATTCGTATGACGTTCAGGTGCGAAAAGAAGATTCCTTCGTCCTTTTTTTTGTACTTAATGACCACCATATTGACAGACCCCCATCTTGGAAAGTTCACACCCCGAGCAGCCATGCGAGCAGTCTAGCGTAGTCTCGCCCTTTTGCGACTTTGCGTACTCACGAGCAAGATACTCCTTGCCCACTAGCGAGTCTATAAGGTCCCACGCAAGCAGGTCTTTGACCCCTTTTTTGCCGGTGTACCAGTCCTTATCTATGCCGAGTGCATACATAGCAAGGTCGTATTCATCGGTGTTTATCCCCTCGCCGCCAAGATATCTTACTCCTTTATCCATGGCAAGAGCCAGCATCCTGCAAAGCCTGCGGTCGCCACGAGCCAAAATGGCCTTAGCCTCACTGAGCTGCGGGTCGTCGTGGTAGTATTTTATGCCAAGCTTGTCAAAGGCCGACTGCAAAAAATCCTGCCTCTTCTTGGCCTCTTTTTGGCCGATGTACCCGCACCACTGCAGCGGCGTAAACGGCATTGGTATAAAGGTGTTTGTGGTAATTACTATGCTGAGCGGACGAGTGGTCTGGCGGTATTTTTTGTACAGCTCTTTGCAGGTCATGGCCAGCTCACAAATGGCCATAAGATCGACGGCCGTCTCGGACGGCAGGCCTATCATGAAGGACAAGCGGACATTGGTCACGCCCTTTTTGAATGAGGCCTTAAAAATGCTGTAGATATCGTCGTAGGAGACCTGCTTGTTTATGACGTCGCGCAGCTTTTGGCTGCCAGCCTCGAGCGAAAGCTCAACGGTGTGCGGCCGCCTCATGTTGACGATGTGGCCCTGCAGGGCATGGTTGCGGTTGTTGGTCAAAATAAACTTGCTGTTTCTCTCCCCGCACATTGGGTCAATGAATTTTATGAGACTGTCTAGGTTTTTGTAGTCCGAAGGCTCGGGCGAGTCTATCTTAAGCCCGCCGCTGCCCGAAGAAATTATTTGCGAAGTGGCCTGCGATACCAGGTTTTGCACCCTTCTTTCACGCACTGGGCGGTCAAAATATCCCATTTGGCAAAAACGGCAGCCACGGCCGCAGCCCCTGGCCATCTCCACAAAGGCCTCGTCTTCGCCCGTGCTCTCGTTTGGCACAAGCAGCTTGGTCGGAAAATATGTGCGGTCAAGGTCGCGAACAATTTGGCGTTTGACCAGCTTGCCCTCGAGCTTGCTTAACTTGTCTTTCTTAAACTCCACTTTAACAAAGCTTGGGATGTAGACCCCCTCGACCTTAGAAAGCTCTTTCAGTGTCTCGGCCTTGCTGAGTTTTGAAAGGCGGGATTTCATGATAGTGTCAATGACCTTGGTGGTGACCAGCTCGATGTCGCCGATGATGGCAAAGTCCAAGAACTCGGCCAGCGGCTCGACATTGGCCATGCAGCTGCCAAAGCCGTAGACAAGGGGCATATCCTCTCCCCTGAGCTTGGACGCAAGAGGCAGGCCTGCTAGCTTTAGCATGGACAGGAAATTGACATAGCACAGCTGGTCCTCAAAGCAAAACGCAAGGACATTGAACCCGGCCAGCGGGGTTCGGCTCTCAAGCGAGAACAGCTGCATTTCGGCGTTTTTGAGCTCCTGCTCCATATCGGTGTAGGGTGCAAAACACCTCTCGCAGTTGTAGCCCTTGCGGTCGTTTATGAGATGATACAAAATTTTGAGCGAAGCCGACTTCATGCCCACTTCGTACAGGTCAGGATAGCACAAGCAAAAACGGACCCGCACTTCGGTGTTGATTGGAGGGCAGTTTATCTCTCCACCAACATATCTTGCCGGCCTTTGCACACGCTTTAAGATGCTTTTAAGACGCTTATCCATACCCGTTTTTTTATCCTTAAAAATTGTAACACTTGAAAAGTGTAAAGTCAATAGGGAAATTTCCGCATCGCTTACGATGCGGAAAAGTGAAGAGTGAAAAATGAAAAGTGAAAAGTTATGGCATCGAGGCAAAGCCTCGAAGATTATATTATCCTCATCAGCCACGAAAGATATGGGGTCCCCACCAAGCCACGCTTGTCGGGGACCCCATATCTTATCGCGCCTGAGGGGGTGAATCTCGCACGAAGTGCGATGCCTCATCTTTTGCCCAAAGGGCAAAAATATCACTTTGACCGCAAGGTCAAAATATCACTTTTGCCATAGGCAAAAATATCACTTTTTGGCGTAAGACAAAAAATATCACTGAAAAAGGAGTTCATCGAACTCCTTTTTCTACAGCGCCAGCCTCAACGCTGGACGGATGCCTCGATCAGAATAAGCGACAGTACCGAAACTATCGATCGAGCCACCATTGGTGACACGCATCGCTCGAGATTTGTTCTCGCCGCCCGACCGCAACCACCAGTCGGTGGTCCCTAAACGATTGTTGTTGGTATAATACCCCGATGATATCGCCACAGAACTATAATTACTTAGCGCATAGTCGGTTGGGCTACAAACTCTATAACTAGCATTAGAATATCCTCCTAACAAATTACCTCTTTCACTGGAAGATAGCTCGTAATAAGTAAACAAGTAAATTTTATCATCTGTCTCCTTGTCTACAGGCCAATAATGAGTGTTATCTGGGCTTTGGGCATACCCGCTTGTTATATTGTTTTTTAGATGAACGCTTTGTATTGCATCTTTTTCTTCACTGTTAAAGGCTGAGTTTATAAATTCATTATTTAGCCAACTTCTTATCCAAGAATTATTCCAGTCATTTCCATCACTTGTGCTTTTATTGAATTGAATATTTGATGTTATTAATTCTTCAGCTAATATCTCTAATGGTTTGCCTTCTTGGTATTCTTCATAATTTAATACTATCCACTTTATTGGTTCTACCTTAAACCATGCCGTTTCACCAGTAGCTTTTACCGTTGAATTGTCTTTGTATGTATATGACGAACCATTAGAATTTCTATAGCTTGTCCCTCTTGCATAAAGCTTGCCATCGATATATTTATATGAGGTAAAGGTTCGATTTTTATTACCAGTAGCATCGGAATAGGCTTTGTTTACATAGTCTTGCACTTTTGCAGGGGTTGTGCTTGTGTACCAGGATTCCAAAGTATCATTTAGTTCATCCCCAACATAAGTTTGCGGATATGTTCCTAAATATAAATAATGTAACTGTATCCCTTTCTCTTTTTGTCCCACTTCGATCGTGTCTTCACTAACAACAGCTACAACTGGCCAGTCTTCTTGGAGATTGTTGTCAATATCCCCTTCAATCACTTGCAGGTCGCCGCCGGTCTCAACATAGATGGCAGGGCCGGATTCACTTTTGTTGAGGTTGACGGTACCGCTCTTTATTATGCAGTGGCCGCCATTTGCCACATATATTGCTCCGCCGTATTTGGCCTGGCAACCAGTTATTGTTCCACCATCTAATGTAAAGGTGGCGTCTTTTGACACATACACTGCACCGCCATACTTCTTCTTTTTGCCTTCAATCTTGCCGCCTTTCATGGTGTAGCTTACCCCTTCAGCCAAGAATATTGCCCCGCCCTTTTTGCTCTTATCCGCTGTGCTAGCACCTGTATCCTCGGCGTAGGTCGCATTGTTATTTGCTGCCTCTTTCCTATCGGCTAGACTTGTAGGCAAAATAACCCCCAGGGCAACCACTGCCATCATTATTATTGGAATAAAGATTGATAGTAGTTTCTTTTTCATATTTGTTCTCTCTTTTTATTATTCTTGTCTTTTGTTTTAATTATAACCTGATGAGGATAATAAAAAATACCATCCCTCATTCGTGCGTAGCACGAGTATGATTCAGCCGTAAGGCTGAGTATCATTCGCTCGCAATGCGGGCGAGTTACATTTTTTGCACAAAGTGCAAAAAGTATATACTACTATTAGATTGCACCAATCTAATAGTAGTATATCCCCCCCCCCCCATGTCAAGCGATTTTAGAGGTTTTTTGAAAATTTTTATATTTTTTTTACGGCATAGCTGCACTTCTAGGTCAAAACGGGCAGTTTGGTAAACAAACTGCCCGTTTTTAAATGGGAGCGCGAGGGGAAATGTCCCCTCGCAAAAAAATAACACCTACATCCTCCCTATCAATTCATCTTCGGTGAGTTGGCTGAGGGGATGAAGATTTTGGTCGACAAGGACGAAAATGGTATAAAACCTGGCCGAGAGCAGGCGGTAGAGCTTGTAGTCGTCAAGGTCACGAGAAACAAGCAAATACCTTATCTCCACCCCACGCTTTTTTGCCCGCTCAAGCTTACTTTGTTTCATCAAGCTGCGTTTGTAACTAGCCGATTTATCCTCGGTCACGCCGCTTATAAACAGGGTAATGGCCACCAGCCCGAGCGAGAGATTAAGGCTAGTGAATATGGAAAAAATAAAGAGCATAAACATGGCAAGGCTCAGGCAAATGGTAATGCCCTTGCAAATTCTAACCGCCACCTTTCTCTCTACACGCTGACTTAGCCAAGCCAAAAGCACTCGCCCGCCATCAAGCGGAAAGCTTGGCAGTAGGTTAAAACAAAATATAGCCATGTTAATTACAAAAAGGTCCTGCGTAAAATTGTATGTCTCGGGCACAAGCCACCAAAACACCACCAAAATGAGTGCAAAAGCAAGGTTAAACAGCGGCCCGGCAAGAGCAATCTTGACCTCGTCGGCATAACTGAACTGGTCACTCTCGGCCTCCAACACCGCCCCCGTTGCAAGCAGCTTTATTTTTCCTATTCTGTACCCCAGCCGCTTGGCACATATCCCGTGGCACATTTCATGCAACACAAGACAGATAAAATATAGACATACAAGATATCCCAGCCCCACAAAAAAACTGCCCACCAAAAGCAAGGCAAAAGACCAGTGAATAATATAGTTAAACTTCCTCTTTTTCATAACCAAACACTAGTATTATGCCTGACATTATACTCCATCAAACTCTCGATTTTATAGGCATTTCACGGTATTATGACAGACATTACACCTAGACAAAGCTGAACTCATTGCCATCAAAGATAATCCCGCCCATGAGCTTGTTTTTATATAGGATTTTAAAGGTGATTTGCGAGCTTTCGCTAGTACCAAGAGGGGTGTTTTTGCTCACTCCATCCCCCTCTTTAACGCCGAGGGTGGTGATGCCCTCATAGACAGTTTTAAGGTTGTAGGCGTGAGACAGGGTTACAGTTTTGTTTGTCCCCTCCCTTTCAATCTTAGTAACCTTGCCGTCTAGGCAGGCCTTGACTATGACGCCGCCCAGGCCGTTTACCACAAAGCTGCCGTCGCTTTGGCCGGTGACCAAGCTATTTTTAAAAGGCAAGGCAAAGTCCTCTACAAGTGCCGCCGCCTCGCTGGTCAGTTCGTCGCTGCCCACAAACTTGAGTTTGCCAAGCCCAGTGAGGTTTGGAGCCCAATATGAGGTTATATGCCTAACTTCCCTCGCAATTTTTAGCGAAGAGAGCGAGAGGCCAAAACATGAGAGGGTGACCAAAAATATGAGGAGCATGGAAAAAATGTGAAGATTTTTCCTCTTCACAATGACTCCCCCCTGCCTTTTGGCCTGCCCCTCGGCAAGCGCTATATTTTTATAGGCTCTCATAGCATTACCTTATGCAGAGCCCCCATTCATTATTCGTGTATGCGTTCCCTTTTGATCAGCACTCTTTTGGCTTTAAATGAAAAGGAAATGTTGATGTCGCCGCTATTTTCCACAAAGATTTGGGACAGAAAGCTGTCCTTGTTTATCTCAAAATACTGCCGTAGCACGTAATAAATTTCGCTGGACAAGAAGTCGCCTATCTTGCTGGAATTTAGTTTGTCGTTAAACAGCATTTCTTCGGCACGATTATAGACCTTGTCGGACAGTTTCATTATATGCTCCTTTTGATGTTTCGCCTAATAAGCCCCAGCAGCCCACGATACTTGCTGTCGTAGTCCAAAATGACCTTTTTGTCGGTCTTTAGGTTATGTGCAAGCACGGTAAAGGCCAAGACATCTTTGCTTTTTTGTATCCTCTCAAAGCGGAAGCTGGAATACAAATTTATCTTGTCGCTCTCGGGAATTACCCCGGCCAGCGGAGTTTTTAGCAGTTTTTCCAGCTGCTCGTGGCCCAGCATCTCTCCCCTCGCCACCATGTCGCCACGAATGCGGTTGACCACCACTTCGGTCTTTTCGATGTGGCTGCCCTTTACACGGGATATGACCTTGTCGGCGTCACGCAATGACGCCACATGCGGGGTTACCACCACCAGGGCTTCATTTGCACCATACAGTGCCAGCTCAAAGTTCTCGTTTAGGCCGGCCGGGGCGTCTAGCAAGACGTAGTCGAACACGCCGGCAAGCTTATCGGTTATCTTTTTTATGTCCACCCTAGTTATGCCAACGGGCGAGCGTGCCGAGGGCAAAAGGTAGAGGTTTTCGGATTCGGGCAAATTTACTAGGGCCTGCTTTAGTCGGCATTTGCCCGACAGGCAGTCGCCAAGGTCGTAAACCACTTTGTTTTCAAGGTTGAGCATGACGTCGAGGTTGTTCAGTCCGACATCGAGGTCTATAAGGCATACGCTGTTGCCGTTTTTGGCCAGTGCCAGCCCCAGCCCGCAAGTGATGGTGGTCTTTCCAACCCCACCTTTTCCCGAAACAATACAAATTTTCCTTCCCATACTTCGCTCCTTGAAAACATAATAGCTCAGCCGCCGCAAAACCCGTGGCAAGAAAGATGAAAAAATTAGGAAGATTGTGGTTTCTTTTGCAAATTATTACATAAAAGTTGACGGGAGCGGTTAAAGTTTTTATACTTCTAAGTATAAAGAAGGGGAAAATTATGAATAAGCAACTCATAGCTTTAAAGCTTGGAACAACGGTGACCACCATCTACAAACAAGGCGAAGGCCTGGTGCTGAAAGAGCCTACCATGCTCGCCACCGTGGGCGGGTTTAAAAACCGCGAAATTAAGGCCGTGGGCAAAGAAGCCAAGCGTATGCAGGGGCGAACCAGCGGCAATGTCAGCATTATATACCCCGTAAACAGCGGGCTTATCACCGACACCGACATGGCCACCGAAATGCTTGCTAGCTTTCTTAAAAAAATATTCCCTCGCAGCTTTCTAAAGCCTAATATCAAGGCCCTTGTCTGCGTGCCACTTGGTATCAGCATCAACGAACGCAAAAACTTCGAGCGCGTTTGCTACGGTGCCGGAATTGCCGACGTAACCCTCGTTCCGGCCATCATTTGCACCGCAATAGGAGCAGGGCTGCCAATCAATACCAGCAGCGGTAAGCTGGTGGTCAATCTCGGTGGAGGCTGCACCAATATTGCCGCAATCGGGCTTAATTCCATCATCACAGGGCTAAACATCTCGGTGGGTGGAACTCTTATCAACACCGCCATCGAAAAGATGCTGCTCGAGAAATACGGGCTCGTGGTCAGCGAGGGCGTGAGCGAAAGAGTCAAGCAGGAAGTTTCAAGTATGTATGAAAACAACACCGCCTCGACCGAGGTTCAAGGCATAAACGCCAGCACAAAAGAGACCCAGTCAGTGGTGGTTTCGGCCAAGGATGTCTACCCTATTTTGGTGGCTTGCTTTACAAAGGTGGCCGACGCCATTGCCTCGGTCATTGCCACTTGCCCACCCGACATCGCCGCCGACATCGCACATGACGGCATCTACCTATTCGGTGGGCACTCGCAAATCTCGGGCATTTCAAGGTTCTTTAAGGAAAAACTTAAAATAGCTACAAATATCAGCGACAACCCAAAGGCCGACATTATCGGCGCTTCCAAAATCCTTGAGAACCCCGCCGACTACGCAGAGATAATTAAAAACTTATAATTTTTGCGAGGGGTCATCACCCCTCGCGCTCCCATTTAAAAACGGGCAGTTTGTTTACCAAACTGCCCGTTTTGACTGGAAGTGTAAGCTGTCGCCTATTATATTGACAATGTCATTGCTGGTCGAATACCACTTCTACGTCCCGACATGATCATCGATGCATTGCAGCCACCACTTGCATAAACGAAACAAATATCCTCATCAGTTTCTCCCGATGATCGCAATATCCAATCAATAGTACCAGCTCTATTTCTAGTTCTATAACCATAATCAGTATACAATTCTCCATTACTACACAAAGCAAAATCTGATGGGCTACATATTTTGTGATGTGAATCTTTAGTATATCCTCCACCTATAGTTACACCACTTATCGGTAAATCGCCATATTCTAGCTCATAACATGAAAGTAAATATACATAATCGTCGGTTTCTTTACTGGTTGGCCAATACGTAGAGTTGCTTGGTGCTGTTTTGTATCCGTTGGTAATATTGTTTTTTAAATGAGTATACACCACTGCTTGTTTTTCTCTCTCTGAAAAAGCCGAATTATAGAATTGCTGATTTAACCAAGATCGCACATACGATGTCATCCAGTTGTTGTTCCCACCACCACTAATTATAGGCGGATCAAATTGAATATCAGCAGTTATAGCTTCTTCGCTAAGAACCTTCAGTTGTTCAGTGCCGTTTTTCCATTTATCATAATTTAAAACTATCCACCTTATTGGTTCAACCTTAAACCATGCTATCGAACCATTTGGAGTAATAGCCTCACCGCTTTTATATGTCGTAGGTGTTGATGGATATCTATATGCATCACTTGTGCCCCTGGCATAAAGTTCGCCGTCATATTCATAAGATATCCAAGTCCTTTTAGTGCTTTTTAAATCATATGTGCTATCGTATTCCTGCACAGATGATGGATTGTTGCTTTGATACCAATCTTCAAGAATAGTATTCATGTCGTCCCCTACATAAGTTTGTGGGTATGAGCCTAGAAATATATAATGCAATTGAATACCATAACCACTACTTGTCCCTCCAACTTCTATCGTATCTTCTGAAACCATAGAAACCGGGTTCTTATCCACAATCTCATTTTCATCCACATTGGCTTTGGGGTCTATAGTGAACTCGGCACCTTTTTCAATGTAGATGGCTGGACCGGCCTTGGAGGCCGTGCAGCTTGTTATGCTTCCCCCATTTATTATGCAAGTGGCCCCGGCTTGAACATATATTCCCCCACCATAAATTGCTGAGCAGGCATTTATTGTCCCGCCATCCATAATAAATGTTGCTCCGCTGGAAACAAACACTGCTCCGCCATAGTTCTTTGTCTTGCCCTGTATCTTTCCACCTTTCATCTTGTAGGTGGTGTTGGGGGCAAGGAATATTGCCCCGCCCTTTTGGCTGGCAGGGGCTGTGCTTGCCCCTGTGTCCTCACTGGCAGCATAGAGCTCAGCATA
>CANQUB010000022.1 GCA_947626955.1 uncultured Clostridia bacterium
AGGCAAAAAAAGACCTTGAGATGTTCGGCAGAAAGACCTATCTTCTTTTGGACGAGTGCCACAGGTGGAGCAAGGCCCAAAGTGACGCCGTGCTCGAAGCCATCGAAAAGGGCTATATTATCTTCATTGGTTCAACCACCGAAAACCCTTACACCAGCATGACAAGGGCCATTGTGTCGAGGTGCCGCGTCTTTGAGTTTAAGCCTCTCACCAGGCAAGACATAAAGGCGGTTATTGAAAACGCCCTTACCGACAAGGAGCGTGGCTTTGGCCTTCTTAAAGTAAAGCTAACTGACGACGCCCTTGAACATTTTATCTTAACCAGTGGTGGCGACGCCCGAGTGGCACTTGGAAACTTGGAGCTTGCCGTACTTTCCACACCAGCCAAGAAAGGGGAGATTGTAATAGACAAGGAGATAGCCTCGCAGTGCACCACCGGCCGCAACCTATCTCTTGACACCGACCTATACTACGATATGCTCTCAGCCTTCTGCAAAAGTCTGCGTGGCAGCGATGCCGACGCCGCTCTTTATTGGAGCCGACGCATGATAAAAGCTGGAGTAGATCCTCTCATAATTGCCCGAAGGCTGGTTGCACATTCAAGCGAGGATGTTGGCCTTGCCAACTCGCAAGCCCTCGTGGTGGCCATGTCAGCCATGCAGGCAGTTGAGAAGATGGGAGTTCCCGAAGGACTTATTCCTCTTAGCCATGCAATAATTTATGTTTGCATGAGTCCTAAGTCCAACGCCGTTGTAACTGCCATGCACCTTGCCGACGACGATGTTGAAAAGACCTACAACGGGGCAGTGCCTGACCATTTGAAAAACTACAACTACATGAACGAAAAGCGTGCTAAATATAAATATCCTCACAACTACGGTGGCTATGTTGAGCAGCAATATTTGCCAACCGAGATCAAGGATCACGTGTATTACATACCTCTTGGCAATGGTGCAGAAAAGTCGATCGTCTTGCCACCCGAAAAGCAAAGAGCTATTGAAAAAACGCAAAAAGGCAATAAAAAAGATTAAAAAACCACACTATTTTGGAGAAAATAGCATGATAACCAAAGAAGAACTCACTAAGGAAAAGGAATACCTAAAAAAAGTTTTGGAACTTTTGCGAGCCGAAATTGAGAAACACGCCGACCGCTCAAAGGAGTACTCAGGACTCATCAAAGACAATATGTCCTACACTTGGGACTATGACACATCCACCGACATAGACGAGTGGGCCAACAATGTCATGGACCTTGAACGAAAGAGCATAACACTTTCTAGCAGCCAAAGCCAAATTAAAGCCTACACAAGGATGCTCAAAAGTGCCTACTTCGCCCGCATAGACTTTGAGACCGAAGGTGAGGTGCTGCCAATCTATATAGGCATTGCCACCCTGAGTGATGGCACTAATTTTTATGTCTACGACTGGCGTGCTCCAATCTCGTCTATGTTCTACGACTTTGAAAAGGGCGACGCTTCCTACCAAGCTCCAAGCGGAGAGACCATTAAGGGCAAGATTATTTTAAAGCGTCAGTACAAAATTGAAAATGACAAGATTGTGCAGATCTTTGACACCGACCTTGAGATTGTGGACGACATATTAAAGCAGATGCTTGAGGGCAACGCCACCGACAAGATGAGAAACATCGTCCGCACCATCCAAAAGGAGCAAAACCGCGTCATCCGCAAAAAGGGCGTGGACATCCTCGTGGTGCAGGGGCCAGCCGGAAGCGGCAAGACCTCGGTTGCCATGCACAAGATTGCCTATCTTTTGTACAGCGAAAAGAACAACCTTTCTAGCAGTAACATTTTGATACTTTCTCCAAACGACATCTTTTCAAACTACATTTCGTCGGTGCTTCCAGACATTGGTGAGGACAACGTTTACCAAACCACATTTATGGACTTTATCCGTGGCCAACTGACCTACAAGGTCAAGGGAACTCTCAACGACCTATACGAGATTGTCTACAGCGAGAGTCCAAACGCCAGCCACAGCCTTGAGTATAATTCGGTCATGCTCAAATATGGAGCGGTATACATCAATCTTATTGAAAGATACCTGCTCGAAAAAAGGCATGAGCTTTTGAAGATTGAGGACGTTGTGGTGGACGGAAAAGTGGTTGTCGAGGCAAGGCTATTAAAAAAGTTTGCCGACGAGCTTGAAGACAGCGGAGCCACACTCTATTTCCAAGGCAAGAAGATAATTGAGAAGGTTATGCTGCATATGGCCGTGCAATTTCCAAATCAGCCTGCCATTGCCCAAAAGATCAAGAAGGAGATGGAGGCAAACCTCATGACCATGCGTGCTCGCTCGGTCTATGAGAGTTTGTATAGCGACTGCGACCACTACATAGACATAATTCAAAACATCTATGCCGACACCAACACCAACCAGCAAAACCGCCTCAGTCGTGAAGAGCTAAAAGCCATTTTTAACTACACCAAAGCCCAGATTGAAAAAAACACCTTGCCGCTTGAGGATGTGGTAGGATTTCTGTATCTAAAAGAGCGTATGCATGGCTCGAGCATTCAAAGCAAGATAAAGTATGTGCTTATCGACGAGGCACAAGACTACACAGTTATGCAGTATAAGATCCTGGCACACCTGTTTAGAAAGGCCAACATCACCATCCTTGGTGACCTCAATCAGTCCATCATGCCTTTTGCCAGCCACCAAAACTATGAGACCATAATAAACCTTCTAAAGCAGGGGCGTATGTCGGTTAAGTACGACATGAACTATCTTACCAAGACCTACCGCAGCACATATGAAATAAATATGTTTGCAAAGTCAATAATTGGCGACAGCAACACCTACAACCAAGTTGACCGCCATGGCGACAAGGTCATGGTCTATCACGATGGGGTGGAGGCTGCATTTAAAGAGGCCGAAGCTTTGAAGCAAAAATATACTTCGGTGGCCATCATAACCAAGACGGCGGTCGAGGCCAGCCAGGTTTATGACAAGGTCAAGGATAAGTCCATGTACAGGCTTATGACCACCAGCGACAAGGCACTAGATGTAAGCAAGATATTAATAATACCTTCATACCTTGCAAAGGGGCTTGAATTTGACGCAGCACTTGTGGTCAACGCTACAAAACAAAACTATCCAGCCGAGTTTAAGAACCTGTTCTATGTCTGCACGACTAGAGCTCTTCATCATCTTTCAGTTTATTACACCGGAACACCAACCGAGCTTATTAGCAAAGAATATATAAAATAAAAAACGCAAAATTAATATAGGAGAAGTTAAAAAACAGCCACAAAACATGGATTTTAAGCAAAATATCAGGAGAGTAAGCCGAAACTTAATAGTTGGAACAAGCCGTGCCACTCGTGGTGCATATTATGATAATATGTATCTAAACGAAGAAAAGGGTAGGGCTGGCATTGTCATGGCCATTTCCAAGGCCAGCTGGTTTGAACGCCTGTGGTATCCAATATTCTTTTTGGCCGGCATCTTTTGCTTAATCTTTATTCGTCCGTTTAACTTTGAACTATGCTTTGCAGTGCTAAGCCTTTGGCTATATATGTTTGCCAACAATCTTCTTGCAAAAGGCAAGCTCTTAGGGCTGGTGCTCAGCATAATCTCGGCCAGCCTATATGTGGTCGTGTCTTTCTTTGCCAAGGTCTATGGCGAGGTAATTATCAATGTGCTTTTATATATTCCACTAGACGTAATTGCCCTTTGTACATTTAAAAAGAATAGGGACAAGACCACCAACGAAATTGAGGTGAAGTCACTTGAACCTACCACTTGGTTTATAACCTTTGGTTTGACTATTTTGGGCGGGGCACTTATCTATTTACTGCTTTATTTCTTACCAGGTCAGCAATATCCATTTTTGAATATGCTCTCCATTGTCATGTTCCTGGCAGCACTATTTTTGCGAAATGCCCGCTTCAAAGAGTTTTGGTGGTTTAACTTCGTGGGCAATGTTGTTTCAATTGTGATGTGGGTTTTGGTTTCGACCACAAAGGCTGAACTTTTGTATTCACTTCCAATGGCACTGTCTTCACTTGCAGCACTGCTAAATAATATCTACGGCATTATCATGTGGCAAAAGATATATAAAGCCGAAATGGTGAACGGCGGAATATATGTCAAGCGAAATGTAAAAATTAACAGCGTTGTCAAACTCAGGCGTCAATACACCGAGGCCTTAAAATGGAACGCCGAAGTTGAAGAAAAACGCAAAATTCGACTTGAAAAACTGAAAAAACGCTTTACAAAAGCCAAAAACACTAAAAAAAATGAGGAAAGATAAATGTCAAGAAGGAACTTTAACGAAGAAACAAATATCTCAGACCGCTATTCAAGAAAGCTAATTAGTGGACGTGTTACGGCCACGGCTGGCATACACAACATCGACAACTTGAATATGTCCATTCGTGCCGGAGTCAATCGTATCGATTACCTTCGTGCACTTGAAAAGCAGAACCTCTTTAACATCATTTGGTACACCATATTTATTATTCTTGGCATAGCCTGCCTCATAATCGCACCAAAGGGTTGGTTCAATGTCATCGACCTGTTTGTTCTCATGATAAACATCGACCTTGTTTCGAGGGGTAAGCTACTTGGCGTGTACATTGGTATCCTTGAGTGCTTCATGTGGGCGTGGATATGTTTTGGTACTGGTCTCTACGGCGAAGTTATCAAAATGTTTGTGATCAACATTCCACTAAACATCTTCACCCTTGTAAGCTGGACAAAGAACCTCAAAAAGAACAGGGAGGTTTCCTACAAGCCAGAGGAAGAGAACACACTTGAAATTAGGTCGTTCCCCAAAAAGTATTATTGGGCACTTATCTTGGCGTGCGCAGTTGGCTATGTTGGGTGCTACTTTGGTCTAAAACTTTTAAAAACTAGTGCACTAATATTTAGTGCCGGCGTCATGGTCAGCTCGATAGCCAACAAAATTTTGAGCGGCCTTAGGTATAAAGAGAGCTGGTTCTTCTCAATACTTTCACACGCCATAAGCGTTGGAATGTGGGTGGTGGTCATTGTGGACGCATCCAAGACTGGGCTCAACCTTGAAGAGCTCGCACCACTTGTGTCCACTCTTGCCAACCTGTCTAACGGCTTCTACGGCTGGTACTTGTGGAAAGGTATGTACAACAGGGAAGTTATAAATAACAAGGGCGAAATTTTGAACAAACGCCCCGTAAAGATCAGCCGTATAATCAAGCTGAGAAGAAAATATCAACAACTTTTCTGGGACAAAGATGTTGATACTAACAAAAATTCTTAAAAAATATTTTTCCCGTCAAAGCTTACCGATTCGTCATTGACTTTTTCAAAGTCCTTTTGCGAAAAGAGGAAGGTGTCGGGGCGGGTGAAGAGCCGTTTAAAAATCTCTTCAAGATTGTATCCGTTTTTGAAATATATGTCGGCAATTTTTCTGGCGTCTGCCTCGTAGAAGATAAGTTGCGGGCATTTTTTCAAAACAAGGCCAATTTCGTTCTCTTGCATACCAAAGGCCTTTAAAAGGTTTCTTGTTCTAAACTGCCGCAAGGTTATGCAATTTTTTTCTCTTGCGTCATGGTAGTCTTCATATTTAACCGTGCTTGGTCGACCGTTTAGAAAGTTAATAAGCCTTTCATGCTCAGGAAAGACAATGTTTTTATAGTGCGGCAGGGTGGTCTTTTGCATGAGGTAGTATTCGCAAAGAGTGCTCAGGGACTTTTGGTCAAGTCGGTAAGAAATTTTGAGCACCTTTGAGCTTACGCCATACTTTCGGTAAAACTCGCCTTCGGTAAGAAGTAGGTCGGCGTGCTCGTAGATATGGCTGTTTTGCATAAACAAAAATCTTGAAACCAAAAGCGAGGTGTCAATTTTCATCATGTCATTAAAGCGGCCGTCCAGACCAAGTATGCGTGAAATTATAAATTTTAGCGAGAGGCTGATCTCAACCCCTGTGCAAATTTCGGGATAGGTACGAATAAAGGTTCGGCCAATGCTAATTTTACTAAGGCCGGTAATTTTGTTTTTTATGGACGGCAAAAAGAGTATGTGCGGCCACCTGCGAATGAGTTCGCAGGCCTTTTTGTCGTCTATTTCAAAAATGTTTTTGGTGGTAATTAGCTTAGTCAAAAATTCATCTTGCCCAAGTGCCCAAAACTCGGGGCAAACTGGCAAAATCTCTTTAAAGTCACGCTTGATAAAATATTTAGGGTAGTAGAAGTTAAACTTTTCATCAAGCTCAGCAGTAGGCAAAAAGGCAAGCGAAGGAACACGCCTTATGACAGATTGAAACTCAGCTTCGGACAGGGTAAGCTTGTGCATCATGAAGTTTCGCACACTTTCAATTTGCTTTTGGCTAATAAAAATAAGCCTGGGCTCTTGACGCAGGCACTTGCGAATGCCAAGGCCAAAGTCATTAAGCTGCCTTGAAAGCATTTCAATTTGCCCGATGATCTGCTCTTTTTTCATGTAGAGCAAGGCAGGGAACAGATAAATCATCTTCATGGCGTCGCTTCGTGATATGGCGAACACCACCGAAATAAGCCTTAGCTGGTAGTCAAGCACCTGACACTTTAAAGTCAAGACCCTTGGCTCTTTTAAAACGAGGTTTCTAAACTCCAAACTGCTCAGGCTGTAATTTTTTCCTAGTTCGTCCAAATTTTTTATGAGGCTGACGGGGTCAACATCCAAAATTTCAGGAAACTTGTTCACCAAAAAATACAGGTCATTAAAACTTAGTTTAAGACGCACATTAAGCTCAATAAACGCCGAAAGCGAAGCTGAAATTTGCTCTCTTGTATATTTTCGGTCAAGGCTTTTTTCTAGCCTGGCCATAAACTCAAAAATTTCCTTGTCCACTTTTTTTACCATCAAAATTTTACAAAATTTTTCACTCCAAAGTCAATCTTCTTGAAAGTTTTTTCAAAATTTTACAAAATTTGTTAGCTGGGCAAGAGCTTTTTAAGACGTCGCACTTCGTGCGAAAATTGTGATTTGCCCCGTTTGGTGCATTGCACCAATAGGTGGGATAGACTGGAACGAAACGATATTTTTTACTCGAAGGTTACATATAAATTGCAACCCTAATTCGTTTGGCAACGCCAAACGAGTATCATTCGGCCCCTTTGGGCCGAGTATCATTCAGCCGCAAGGCTGAGTATAATTCGGCCATAGGCCGAGTATAATTTGGCCCTTTGGGCCAAGTATAATTCGTTTGCCTCGCAAACGAGTATAACCACACGCCCGCCCGTGCGAGTGCGTATGCAGGCGGGGGAACGGGCACGAGCGGGCGTGCGTATACGCCCGTGCGGGCACGAGCGGGCGCGTGTATGCGTATGCGTGCGGGCGTGCATACGCACGCACGGGCGGGCGATAACTAAACATTATATTTATAAAAAAAATTATAAAATGGGTATTGACAAAGCTGTTATGGTGTTGTATAATGTATTTGTAACCAAGAAAAGAAGGTTACCGCAAGATAACTTGCGAATTGGAGGAAACACAATGAAGGAAAAAAGAATTTTTGCAATGTTTATAACATCTGTTGTAACGCTAGTTGCCAGCCTTGCTATAACATTTGGCATTTCTTCGTCACTTGCAGACCGTGCTCTTGCTACCGGTTTAACTCGCTATGAGTTCAATCTTGGTGGGCAAAATAATTCGCTTGTTACTGAAAACGAATATAACCTTTCTATCGCAAACCCTATTGTATACAAACCATCTGGTTCTGTAGAATGGGAAGATGGCACCGAGAATCCTGAGCTTGCCACACTATTTTTCGAAGAGACCTACGATAACAACATCATGTACCAAGATGCATCGTACTCTTCGAGAGTAACTGTAATACCTTTCAAAATAACCAATGAATATTCTCGTGACATTCACGTAAACCTTAAAATAACCTTTGGTGAAGGCTCAGATGCCACTCTTAGCGAGTACACCTTTGTTAAGATATACGACTTTACAACTGGTGATTATCGTGACTACGACACTAATTCTGCATACAGAGACCTCGGTCTTAAATCGGGTAATTCATTGCAATATGCAATCGTAATCTTCTCGAACAATGTAGCTGACACCACTGGCACAGCAATTGATTGGGAAAACGCATTCTGCCTGGTTAACGTGGAGTTCGAAATGCTAACACCTAATCCAACAGTTTAAGTAAACATTAAAAAACCACTGGCTTTTGCCAGTGGTTTTTTTATCTTTTTTGTATTTATTTCTTTGGTTCAAAGTTTTCAAAAACTATATTGTCGCAATATTTTTTCACCCTGTCGTATTCTTCTTGGCTTCTTACAATCCAAGTTAGGACAGGTATTTTGCCAAAATATTTTTTAACATATCTGTTAGGCAGGTTTTCGCACTTGTAGTTAATAAAGTTTGGCTCAGAAATTTTCTTGTTTAGAAGCATTCTTTTAAGGGCAAACCTTTTGAAAAAGCTAAGCTCAGAGCGGGAGAAGTAGCAAGAAAGCTGGCCACGGCGAACATGGGGAGCATTTATCTTGAACCACTCAAGCGAGTATGGGTTAAACGACTGAATGGCGTATTCGCCCTTATATTTTTGCAGAGCCTTCCAAACATTTTTCTCAAAGCCAACCTTTCCGGTATTTTTAATTTCAATAAGTACAGGCACTTTGCCGTCAATCAGCTTTAGTGCCTCGTCAAAAGTAGGGATGTGTTCCTCGGTCTTTAAGAGCTTAAGGTCCTTGATGTCGTCATAGGTGTAGTTGGTTATAAAGCCGTCAGCCCCGGTCATTCGGCCAAGCTTTTCATCGTGGAAAACCACCACCGTTCCGTCGGCAAGGGGATGAACATCCAGTTCAATGGGATAGCCTTTGTCGATGGCCTTTTGGAAAGCCGAAAGTGAGTTCTCAGGCGACTCCTCGTCATGCAGCCCACGATGGGCAATAAATTTTTGGCAAAGCCAGCTGTCGTAAATATTCATAGGCACTCCTTAAAAAGTATATTCTCGTCTATGGCTAATATAATACAACAAACATTTCCAAAATACCTAACATTTTTTGAATTTTTTTTGCTAAGTGGCCGAAAAATACCATTAAAAATATAAAAACCACTAAAAAGTTTTGCAAAGTTGCCGCATTTATAGTAAACTTAGAGTGGATAAAAAGGGAGGATAGTATGCCACTTAACAATATTCGCAACTTTTCTATAATAGCCCATATCGACCACGGCAAGAGCACTCTTGCTGATAGACTCATGGACGTTACCGGCACGGTGGCACAGCGTGACCAAAAGGCCCAACTGCTAGACTCCATGGACCTTGAACGCGAGCGAGGAATTACCATAAAACTTACCCCCGTTACCATGAAATGGACTAAGGACGGCACCGAGTACACCCTAAACCTTATCGACACACCCGGACACGTCGACTTTACATACGAGGTCAGCCGATCGCTGGCCGCTTGTGAAGGGGCTGTGCTGGTGGTGGACGCCAGCCAAGGGGTAGAGGCTCAGACCCTGGCAAATGTGTATTTGGCACTTGAAAACGACCTGTTCATCTTTCCTGTCATAAACAAGATTGACCTGCCAAGTGCAAGACCCGAAGAGGTCAAGGCTGAGATTGAGGACATCATCGGTCTCGACACCTCGTATGTGCCGCTAATTTCGGCCAAAGAAGGGACAAACATCAAAGAAGTTTTGGAGTGCATTATAGACAAAATTCCGGCTCCAAAAGGGGATGAAAACGCTCCACTTCAAGCCCTAATCTTTGACAGTTACTACGATAATTACAAAGGTGCAGTCTGCCTTGTTCGAATAAAGAACGGCACTGTTAAACCAGGAACCAAGATAAAGATGCTTGCAAGTGGCAAGGTCTACGATGTTGTCGAGGTTGGCATATTCACACCAAAGCCAACCCAAAAAGACATTTTGTCGGCTGGAGACGTTGGATACATAGCTGCCAGCATAAAGACAGTTAGCGACATTAGGGTGGGCGACACCATAACCGAGCAAGGCCGCGAGTGCCTGCCACTTCCTGGCTACAAGCAGGTTCACCCCGTGGTCTACAGCGGAATTTTCCCCGTTGATGGCGACAAATATAATGCACTAAAAGACGCCCTAGAAAAGCTTAAACTGTCGGACGCTTCGCTAATCTTCACTCCCGAAACCTCGACCGCTCTTGGCTATGGTTTTAGGTGCGGTTTCTTGGGACTACTGCATCTAGATATAATAACCCAAAGGCTGGAGAGGGAATTTAATCTCGACCTTATTACCACCGCACCAAGCGTGTCGTATAAAGTCTATAAAACCAACGGCGAACTTATCGACGTTTCAAACCCAAGCCTACTGCCCCCAAGAGAGGAGATTGAAAGGATTGAAGAGCCAATTTTAAAGGCCAACATCTTCACTCCACCTGAGTATGCTGGAGCCATAATGGACCTTTGCACCAACCGCAGGGGTGTGTTTGTAAACCTTGTATATCTTGAAGAAAAGCGAGTTAAAATAATCTATGAATTGCCACTGAGCGAAGTGGTCTATGACTTTTTCGATAAGCTCAAGAGCGTGTCTCACGGCTATGCCAGCCTGGACTATGAGCAAAGCGGATACAAGCCAAGCGACATGGTAAAGCTGGATATTTTGTTAAACGGCGACATATGCGACGCACTGAGTTTGATCGTTCACCGAGACAAGGCCTACGAGCGTGGCCGTGGCATTGCCGAAAAGCTTAAGGATGTAATACCTCGCCAGTTGTTTGAAATACCAATTCAGGCCGCCATTGGCAACAAGGTCATTGCCCGCGAAACTGTTAAGGCCTTAAGAAAGGATGTCATAGCCAAATGTTATGGCGGAGACATTTCAAGAAAGAGAAAACTGCTCGAAAAGCAAAAAGAGGGCAAGAAGAAAATGCGAAAGCTTGGTTCGGTGGAATTGCCAAGCGAAGCCTTCATGAGTATATTGAAGATAGATTAAAAAACGCAAAATTAGTATGTAAAACATGAAAAAACATGGTCAAAACGGCCAAAAAGGAGAAAAAAATGAAGAGAAACCTAGGTTTATATATTCATATTCCGTTCTGCAATAGCAAGTGTAATTATTGTAGTTTTGTCTCAATGGTAGGCACAGACAATGAAAAGATGAGCTATATTGATTGCCTCAAAAAAGAGCTAGCTATGAGAGCCAAAGAGTATAATTCGTATTATACCATATCCTCAATCTATATTGGCGGCGGAACTCCATCATGTTTGCCAGTTGGAGCAATTAAAGATATCTTTCAAACCATATATAAATATTTCACCGTCCGTAACGACGCCGAAATAACCATGGAACTAAATCCAAACACTGCCACTGAGCAGAAGATTAACGAATACGTAACTTCGGGTGTCAACCGCTTTAGCATTGGGTTGCAGTGCATAGACAAAAACGTCTTGCTTGCCATGGGCCGAACCCACACCGTAGAAGACTTCGACCGCACAATAGACCTTATTCGGGATAATGGCATAAGCAATATCAGTGCCGATATAATAGTCGGTTACCCCGACCAATCCACCAGGGCAGTGGTGAACACTGTAGAACACCTTATTGACATGAAAATTCCTCACGTTTCAGCATATATGCTATCGGTTGAAGAGGGAACGCCACTTCAAATGATGCTGCACAAGGGAGTCAAGAACCTTCCTAGTGAAAACACAGTTGTAAAAATGTTCAACAGCGTGTCGTCTGCACTAATCAAGTCGGGCTACGAACGCTATGAGGTAAGCAACTTTGCAAAGCCAGGGTTCACCAGTCGTCACAATAAAATCTACTGGCGAAGAGAAGACTACCTTGGCGTGGGTGTTGCAGCTCACTCTTGCATAAGTAATGTTCGCTTCTCTAACACTGAGGATGTAAACGAATATTGCACCTGCATTCGCACCAAAGGTAAGCCACCTGTGGCTCATGCCAAAAAACTCACTCTTGACGAGCAAAAAGAAGAATATATCATGCTGTCGCTTAGAACCAGCGAGGGTCTAGACACTAAAGGCTACATGGAGCAGTATGGCGAAAACTTCCTTGCAAAATATCGCGACAAACTTGCTGAATACATAAAGCTTGGGCTACTAGTCATCGACAGCGAGGGCAGGGTGCGAGCCACCGACAAGGGCTTTTTGGTGCTAAATAGGATCATACTTGAGTTAGTAAGTTAAAAAGCAAAAAATTAAAACGCCGACAGTTTTGTCGGCATTTTTTATTGTTTTTGATAGGTTTTTTCACTCTATACTTACTAATTTTGCGTTTTTTATTCTCCTGGTTGAGTTAAGCCAAGAATTCCCTTCAGCTCATCGGTTATTGGCGAACCAGCTGCAGCAGGGTTGCCTCCACCGCCAAATTTCTTTGCAAATGCGTTGCAGTCAGCACTTTGGCTTAGCGTGCGGTAGGACATACTTCCACGGTTGAAGTCGGCAATGGCCATGATGTCGGCTTGCACACTGTGGTCTCTT
This sequence comes from uncultured Clostridia bacterium, assembly GCA_947626955.1. GTDB lineage: Bacteria > Bacillota > Clostridia > Christensenellales > UBA1242 > UMGS2069. The sequence continues at coordinate 12,414 of CANQUB010000022.1, forward strand.
AGATATTGCGAGAAGTTGTTTTTAAAGCTATAGTTAATGTCGCATATGGCAACCTTTGTTCCATCCACATTCACAATCCTCATAGTGTCATAGGCCTTTACGCAGGCATCCTCTATCAGTTTGCGGCGTTTAGCAATATCATTAAGATCCTCAGCGGTGAATTCAAAATTGCCGTCTTTGCGAATTCTATAGATCATACGGCCAATATATTCATCGCTGCCAATCTGATTGAACAGTTCGGCGAGGTCATCAGCCTTGTTAAAGTTTGGATCTTCACTGTCCCAAATGTCGCTAGTGCGGGTTAAAACCACAAATTGTTTGAGTGCTTCGGTTGGGCTAAAAAGTTTTCTGTTTTCCCAATGACTTGAATACGCATAACGCATATAATAATAGAACAATTCGGTAGCCGAGGTCCTTTTTAAACCATCAAGCATACTTTCACGAATATCCACCCAACCAAAGTCTCTATTTCCAAGGCTTGACCTATGGTGGTCAAATAGCATAAGCTTGCCCTTTAAAGACTGCTCTCTGTCCAAAAGTTCAAGAGTGTCACGGGTAGGGCAGACATCGGTGATATAGACCATGTCGTAGGCGGCAAGAGAACCGTTTTCTAGTTGAGAAACAATTTTCTGGTCGATGTTTTTGTAGTTGACAAGCTCATAATCAATCTGATCGCCAGGCTGATTATATAGGTAGGAGGCCAGAACAATTGGCCCCATGCCGTCGATGTCTGCATCGTGTGAAAACATTAAAATTTTCATAGAATTACTCCTTAATTATTTTTTTCTTTATCAATATTTGCCTCAATAGCTTCCATGTCGAAGCGGTCGAAGTATAGATTAAAAAAGGCGTTGAGTTTTGCCGACATACTCTCGATATAATCGTCGGGCCCAACCTCATCAAACAATCTTTGAAGGTTTTTGGCCTTTTGGTCGCCAGGGACTAAAATATTGTTTTCCAGCCTTCTTGTAAGTTCGACGAACTCTCTTACGCCATCGGTAGGCTTAAGGTCTTCGAAGTGGAATTTGAACCATTCCAAAAGAAGGTTGGTGGCCGAAGCTCTTTCTTCGTCCCAATATCTCTCGATAAAGGTCCAATCATAATCATTGTATTTAAGTGACCACTTGTTGTGATCAATCATATATGTCTTATCACGTAATGGGGAAGAGTCTATCTCGTCCAAAACGTCGCGGCCAATAAAAATTGCCGTAAGCAAAACAAGGTCATAGCCATCCAGCTCATGATTTCTTATAAGATCTCGCATTTTTGAATGAACATTTTTACAATTGAAAAGGGCATAGTCAACTTGATCATCGGGCGAGTTAAACAATACCTTTGTCAAAACAACAGTGCCCGCACCGTCAACATTTTCTTGGTTAGAAACAACTAGTATCTTCATTTTTCCCTCATCCATTAATGATAATGATATATTAGCATACTTAGCCAATTTTGTAAATAGCAATTTTGAAATTACCCACAAACTTTTTTAAAAATTTTTTAAATTTTTTTCAGTAACCATTTGACAAACTTGTTTAGCAGTACTATACTACGCCTTGTTAGCACTCGAGAGGGTCGACTGCTAAAAAATTGTATAAAACTTGCGAGCTGTCGCATAATTATAATAAGGAATATGAAACTAAGCGAAAGGAAAAAGAAAATATTAAGTGCTGTGGTTGACGAGAGCATCAAGACTGCCGAACCGGTCTCGAGCAACGATGTTCACTCAAAATACCTCAGCGAATTTTCTCCTGCAACCATACGCAACGAGCTTATGGCCCTTGAGGAGATGGGCTTCTTATCTCAACCGCACACCTCGTCGGGAAGAGTTCCAACGGCTGAGGGCTATCAAATGTACGTAAACGAGCTTATGGACATCAAAAAGCTATCCAAAAAAGAGGCCGACAATTTGAAAGAGTCCTTCGACACCAAGCTTTTTAACCTAGACGACGTTTTGCAAAAAGCAGCCAAGACCATAAGCGACGCCACCAACTACGCCTCGGTTGTCTACTACGGAATAACCGGCGGGGCAGTGGTGGAAAACATCCTTTTAATCAAGCTTTCACAAAATAACACCCTGGTTGTGGTTGTGACCGACCTTGGGGTCATAAAGGAAGAGACCTCGGCCATCACGTCCACCGAAGATGACCTGAGGCAGGCCAGTAAGATTCTTACCAAGATGTTTAAGGGCAAAAAGCTCGAAGAGGTTGAGCACAGCGAAAACCTAATCACCAAAGAGCTAGCCCGTTACAAGCAAATTTTTGACTACATCTTGCACCTTATCACCGAGCGTGACGAGCACAACAGCGTGGCCGTCAGCGGAAAGGACAAGCTGCTAAATTATCCCGAGTACCAAGATGTCTACAAGCTGAAGCACACCATGAACCTGCTTGACCAAAAAGACAAACTCTCCATGGTCATGAGCGAAGTTCCCGAAGTGGAGTTTAGCATCAAGGTGGGTGGGGACGAAAACCTTGGCATCACCGACTGCTCGATAGTCACCACCACCTATAAGTCCCGTGGCAAGCCCATCGGCTCACTTGGAGTTGTTGGCCCCGTGCGTATGGACTATGGCAAGGTGGTGTCAATACTAAAAAATGTAACCAAATTACTCGAAGACAATCAATTTTTCAAGGAGGACAAAGATGAGTAAAGAAAAAGACAAAAAGCACGAGCATGAAAATTGCGACTGCGAACATGAACACAAGCATGACCACGACCATTGCGACTGCGAACATGAACACAAACACGAACATGAACACGACCACTGCGACTGCGGGTGCGAAGATGATGAGGAAGTGGTGATAGAGGGCTTTAAAGACAACAAGGAGTTCCAAAAATACGAAAAGGCCTTCATCCAGCTTGAGGATGCGTTGATAAAAGCCGACAAGGAACTTGAAAAGACCAAGAAGTTTGCCGAGCAAAACGAACATTTGGCTGGGACCTACAAAAAGGACCTCGAACGCTACAAAGAGCGCGCCAAAGAGCAAGAAAATTTATTCAAACAAAAGGCAGTTGAGAACGTGGCCGACAAGCTGATTCCAATTCTAGACAATTTCGAGCAGGCCCTGAAAGTGGGTGGCGACAAGAACACCATCAAGGGCTTTGAGATGATTGAAGCAATGCTAAAAAATGCCGTTCACTCGCTAGGAATTGAAGAAATTGAGGCACTTGGCAAGACCTTCGACCCCGAGCTGCACAACGCCGTTGGTCGCAAGAAGACAACTGACAAAAAGAAAGCTAACACTGTAGCCACTGTTTACCAAAAGGGTTACAGGATTGTAGAAAGTGGTAAGGTAGTCCGCCACAGCATGGTAGAAATTTATTATGAGGACTAAAAGGAGAATAAATTATGGGAAAAATTATAGGAATTGACCTAGGAACAACCAACTCGTGCGTGGCTGTAATGGAAGGCGGCGAGCCAACCGTTATACCTAACGCCGAGGGCTCGAGGACCACTCCATCGGTAGTGGGCTTCACAAAAGACGGCGAAAGGCTGGTGGGGCAAGTTGCCAAAAGGCAGGCCGTTGCCAACGCCGAAAACACCGTGCAATCAATAAAGAGGGACATGGGCTCTGACCGCAAAGTGAACATCGGCGGCAAGACCTACACACCGCAAGAAATTTCAGCCATGATTCTTGGCAAGCTTAAATCAGACGCCGAAAGATACCTTGGCTCAACCGTAACGCAGGCCGTTATTACCGTTCCTGCATACTTCACCGACTCTCAACGTCAAGCCACCAAAGACGCAGGCAAGATTGCCGGCCTTGACGTGCTTAGAATTATCAACGAGCCAACAGCGGCCGCACTTGCTTATGGCCTAGACAAGGCCGACGGTGCCGACGGACAAAAAGTGCTTGTATACGACCTTGGCGGCGGAACATTTGATATTTCAGTTCTAGAAATTGCCGACGGCGTGTTCCAAGTGCTTGCAACCGCAGGTAACAACCGCCTTGGTGGTGACGACTTCGATAACCGCATCATAAATTACCTTGTCGAAGAGTTCAAAAAGAGCGACGGGGTAGACCTTTCAAAAGACAAAATGGCCATGCAAAGGCTTAAAGAGGCTGCCGAGAAAGCCAAGATTGAGCTTTCGGGCGTAAACTCGTCAACTGTAAGCCTGCCATTTATCACTGCCGACGCAAACGGGCCAAAGCACCTTGAGATAACTATCACTCGTGCCAAGTTCGAAAGCCTAATTTCCGACCTTGTTGCCGAGACCATAAGCCTGGTTAAAAAGGCCATGACCGACGCAAAGGTCACCAACAACGACATTGCAAAAATAATCATGGTTGGTGGCTCGTCAAGAGTTCCAATGGTGGTTGAAGAGGTCAAAAAGTTCTGTGGCAAAGAGCCATTCAAGGGCATCAATCCTGACGAATGCGTGGCCATCGGTGCTGCCATTCAGGCCGGCGTTTTGGGTGGAGAGGTTAAAGACATACTGCTTCTTGACGTAACCCCACTTTCGCTTGGTATCGAGACCATGGGCGGCGTGTTCACAAAGCTTATCGAGCGTAACACCACCATACCTATAAAGAAGTCTCAAATCTTCTCGACCGCATCCGACAACCAGCCTGGCGTGGACATCCATGTTTTGCAAGGCGAAAGAGAGCTTGCTGCCTACAACAAGACCCTCGGCCGCTTTGAGCTTACTGGCATTCCGCCTGCACCTCGTGGTGTGCCACAAATCGAAGTAACTTTCGATATCGACGCCAACGGCATTGTGCATGTTTCAGCCAAAGACCTTGGAACAGGCAAGAGCCAAGACATAACCATTACTGCATCTTCTAACCTCAGCGACGAAGAGATTGACAAGGCGGTTAAAGAGGCTGAAAAATACGCCGAAGAGGACAAGAAGAGAAAAGAGGTTGTGGACGCTAAGAACAACCTTGACCAACTGATCGCCGGAATTGAAAAAGTTTTGAAAGAGAGCGGCGAGAAGATAAGCGAGGAAGATAAGACCCGCCTCAACACCGAAATGGAAAACGCAAAAGAGGTCTACAAAAATAGTGACGACCTTGAAAAACTTAAGGCTGCTCTTGACAGCTTGACCAAGGTCTCAAACGAAATATTTACAAAGCTATACCAAAACGCTAACCCTAATGGTGGCGCCAACGGCGATGCCAACAACGGCGGAGCTAATGGTACAAACGGCGCAAACGGTGGCAATACCGATCCTAATAATTTTGGAGACTACACAACTAAGTAATCATGGCTAAAAACTACTATGACATTTTAGGAGTGAGCAAGACAGCGTCTGACGATGAGATAAAAAAGGCCTACCGCTCTCTTGCAAAGAAATATCACCCCGATCTTAACCAAAACGACCCAACAGCTGCCGAAAAGCTTAAGGAAGTCAACGAGGCATACGAGGTCTTGTCCGACAAGACCAAGCGTTCCAACTATGACAACTACGGCGACCCAAACGGCGCTGGGGCCTCGTTTGGCGGGGGTGGTTTTTCGGGCGGCAATCCTTTTGGAGACTTTGGAGGCTTTGAGGATATCATTTCAAATATGTTTGGTGGTAGCTTTGGCGGCAGGGGATACTCTCGACGAAACATGGCCCAGGACGGTGCCGATATCGCTGTAAACATGAACCTCACCTTTGTTGAGGCCGCCTACGGCGCTAAAAAGAATATCAATCTCTACCGCAACGAGACCTGCGAAGCCTGCCATGGCACGGGTGCAAAGGCCGGAAGCGGAGTTGTGACCTGCTCAAAGTGTAACGGAACGGGAACAATAACTTCGGTGCAAAACACCATGCTTGGCCGTATGCGTACCCAGTCGGTATGCCCAGACTGCGGCGGCACGGGCAAGATCATAAAAGAGAAGTGTCCTGAGTGCTCGGGGGTGGGAGTAAAGCGCGTCAATCGCAATATTGAGGTCAACATCCCCGGCGGCGTGGACAACGACCAAGTGCTCATTCTTCGTGGGCAAGGCGAGGCCGGGAGCAACGGCGGCGAGGCCGGAGATATGCAAATTGTAATCAAGGTTGCACCGCACAAAACCCTTAAAAGGCAAGGCAATAATGTCTATGCCGAAGTGCCAATAACCTTTACCGAAGCCATACTTGGAACTAAAATTCAGGTGGGCGGCATAAACGAGACCCTGACCGTGACCGTCCCCGAATTTACCCAGACTGGTGACAAAATAACCGTTAAGGGCAAGGGGGTCAAGATCTACAACCGCAATGGCTATGGCGACCTTATTGTCACCGTGGTTGTGGAACTGCCAAAGAACCTTGACCGTGCCCAAAAGCTCCTCATTGAAAAGCTGAACGACGATGTAAAGCTCAGCCAGTATACGAAAAAGAAACAATATCAAGATAAGATTTAGTTCCGCCTCTCTACCGAGCCGGCGGCAACATTCTCCGCACCTAGCGTGAAATTTAGAATAAAACCCCCGAAAAAGAACCACGCGTACAGCAGTAGTGTTACGCGGAACCT
>CANQUB010000023.1 GCA_947626955.1 uncultured Clostridia bacterium
TAACGACAGGCTTTTGCAAGTTGTTCCAAAGAGCACGCCAATTGTTGACGCCTTCAAATATGCCGACGACGTTTTAAGACAAGGTATCCAAGGCATTTCCGACCTTATTGCCACTCCATCGCTCATAAATTTGGACTTTGCCGATGTTCGCACTGTCATGAAGAACCGTGGCCTTGCACACATGGGCATTGGTGAAGGCAAGGGTGACAAGCGAAATATTGACGCCGTTAAGCAAGCTGTTGCCAGTCCACTTCTTGAAACCACAATTGAGGGCGCAACTGCCGTAATTATCAATATTACCGGCGGTTTCGACCTAACTCTTGACGAAGTAAACGAGGCCGTGCTGCTTGTTAAAGAGGTGGTTGACCCATCGGCAAACACCATCTTTGGTGCTACCATTGATGAAAACTTTAACGACCGAATTCAGGTAACTGTCATTGCAACCGGCTTCCAAAACAGCAATTTTGAGTCTATGTATGGCGACAAGAAGGAAGAGGAGAGGAAGATCCCAACCCCTAATCCACAAGTGACTGCCACCAGCTTTGACCGCACAAAGTTCGCCGAGTTCTTGGCCGGAAAGCCAACTCAGACCGTTGACGTTAGCGAAAAACCAACCGTGCAACTATTTGGAGACAACTTCACTCAAAAGCCTGAGCCTGAAACCCCTGTAAAAGAGGAGCCAAGGCCTGAGCCAGCAAACGAACCAAAAGAGGCACCAACCTTCGCACAAGATGATTCACTCTCTTCAAGAGTGGACGTCGACAATGACGATATGCTCCCACCATTTTTAAGAAGAAAGAGATAAAGATAAGCGGCCAGTAGGCCGCTTTTTCTTTAACAAAATTCGGCAATATTAATATCCATATCCATATAAAGACCTTTTTTCTTAAGTGGATATGGATATTTTTTATCGTATTATCTTAGTATGAGTGTGTATATCGAGTATGTTATTTTAGACAATCTTGTTATAAACAGCCTAATTTTGCTATGCGTTAAAAAGACTCTAAGGCTCAAAAGCCCTTGGTGGAGGATGCTTTTATCGGCCATCCTTGGAACTGCCGTGGCCGTGGCGCTTCCACTACTAAAGCTGCCAAATGTGGCCTTAATCCCTATAAAGATACTGCTGGGAGTGATAATGGTTCTAATCTTGGCGTCGTATAGCAGTGTTAAAAGCTTAATTTTTGCCTTTCTTATCTTTATTGCATACACCATGCTGCTTGGCGGGGCTTGCATGGCCACGCTGCTCTTGTTTGGCACAAGCCTCGAAGAGCTTGCAAGCGGGGGATACGACATCGCCTTGCCACTTGGAATAATAATGCTTATTGTGGCCTTCTATGTCTATTTAATAATAGCCATTGCAAAATATATTGGACGTAGGCAGGTCATGACCCCATTTATGCGAAAAGTTAAACTTATAATGGGTGAGCGGGAACTTGTGTTCAATGCCTTTATTGATTCGGGCAACAAACTCATGGACAAAACCAGTGGTATGCCTGTCATAATACTTAGCTTAAAGGGGCTGGAAAGGTATTTTTCAAAAGAGGATTTAGAGGGTTTAATGCTAGGAAATACCGAAGATAAACGGCCTTTCAAGGGGGTACATACAACCGGCTATAGTACTCTGTCTGGCGACTGTCAAAAAATGGTGGTGTTTTCGGCCGACAAACTTGTCATAAAAGACCAAAAGGGTGAATATACAACTAATAGTTTTATGGTTGGAGTGACATATAAAAGATTCAAGGACGCTTACGATTACGATATGTTACTCAGTCCGTATGTTATAAGGGGCTAATATGTTTAAATTAATAAAACAATTTTTTGAGAAATTAAAAAGAGCCATTTTTAAGGCCGACCAAGAGGTCTTTTACATTTGCAGCGGCGGGGAAGTTTTGCCCGAAAAACTTAGCCTTGAAGAAGAGGTCAAACTGGCTGAAAGGCTCAAAAACGGGGATATGTCGGCACGCAGCGAACTTATTGAGAGGAACCTTCGGCTGGTGGTCTATACTGCTCAAAAGTTCGAAAACACCGGAGTTCCAACCGAGGACTTGATTAGCGTTGGGACAATTGGCCTTATTAAGGCGGTAACTTCTTTTGATGGCAACAAGAACATTAAAATGGCCACTTATGCCTCTAGATGCATTGAAAATGAGATACTTATGCACCTTAGAAAGACCACCAAGCAAAAGAGAGAGTTATCTCTTGAAGAACCACTAAACACCGATAGTGACGGCAATGAACTGACCATAAGTGATGTGCTTGGCACCGAACAAGACACCGTTTCGAAGGGCGTGGAGAACGAGGCCGAAAAGGACATTTTAAAAATTGCTCTTGACCTCTTGCCTGAGAGAGAAAAGGTCATAATGGATATGCGTTACGGGCTTTCGGCGGGCAAAGAAATGACTCAAAAAGAGGTGGCTGACAAGCTTTCAATCTCGCAAAGTTATATCTCCAGGCTGGAAAAGAAAATTTTGGAAAAGTTAAAAGTGGAAATTAGAAAATTGGGATAAAAAACGCACCATAGTGGTGCGTTTTTGTCTAAATTTCTCGCAAAATTTTTATGGCGTTTTTTTCAAGGCGGGAGACCTGAGCTTGTGAAATGCCTATTTCTTCGCTGATCTCCACTTGGGTTTTGCCTTTAAAGTAGCGAAGAGTTAAAATTTCTTTTTCTCGCGGGTCGAGGTCGTTTATGGCCTCTTTAAGTGCGGTTTTTTCTAACCACGAGTCCTCGGTTGACGGGTCTTTAAGTTGGTCGATGACCGTAAAATTGCCGTCGTCATCGTTATAAATGGTGTCATAGAGCGATAGCGGCTCGCTTATGGCGTCAAGCGCCATGGCCACCTCACGAGTGGGGAGATTAAGTTGCTTTGCAATGTCATCGAGGTTTGGCTCGTCGGTGGACTTTTTTTGCATCTCTTCTCGCACGGTCAGGGCCTTGTAGGCGATGTCACGCAGGCTCCTAGTGACTTTCATGGAGTTGTTGTCTCGCAAGAATCTGCGAATTTCGCCAATGATCATTGGCACGGCGTAGGTCGAAAAGCGAACATTAAGCTCGGGATTAAAGTTGTCGATGGCTTTCATAAGCCCGATAGTGCCCACTTGAAAAACATCGTCGATATTATTTTTGGTGGTAGGGAAACGGCCACAAATGGAAAGCACCAGTCGCATATTGTACATAATAAATTGCTCCCTCGCACCATCTTGGCCTTCTTTAATCTTTTGCATAAGAGCGGTAAGCTCTTCGTTGGTGGCTCTAGGCAGCTGCGAAGTGTCTATGCCACAAATTATGACTTTGTTTATTTTTTAACCCTCCTTTTTTTTATTGTATTTTTGTTTTAAGGGGGGATTTTTATTCAGCTGCCTTACTTTTTTGTGCAATCTAATTGGCTAAAAAAGTCAATTTTTAGACAGGTTAAACATAAATATTTAGTATGGAAATTTCATTTTCTAATCTTAGAAGTAAAGAAATAGTAAACCTGTTCGACGGCAAGCGGCTCGGCCACCTTACCGATGTATCCTTTGACAAGGAGACGGGTAGGGTGCTTGGCTTTGTGGTGCCGGGGCCCAAAAAGATGTTCCGAAAGGTTGACGATATATTTATTCCGTTAGAGCTTATAAAAAAGATAGGGGACGATGTAATCCTAGTTCGCCTTGACGGTGCTGAGCCGACTCCTGCAAAAGCAAACGCGGCCGAAGAGAGGGAGCGGCAAACTTATGCAAGGTATAGAAAAGTAGAGCGGGAGTAATTTGTGCCGCATCGCAAGCGATTCGGCACATGATACTCGTTTGCGTTGCAAACGAATCATACTCAGCCTTGCGGCTGAATGATACTCGGCCTTTGGCCGAATGTTACTCGCCATGCATTGCATGACGAATTAGGGTTGCAATTTATATGTAATCTTTAATTGAAAAATAATTGTAAGTTTCTATTTGGTGAATCGCACCAAACGGGGCAAAGCTATAATCTCGCCAACGGCGATGCCCTAACTTTTCACTTTTCACTTTTCACTTAACGTCTAGTGTTTAGATATTTTTCTAATACTTTTCGTAAACTTCCTCATTTCGCTTTGCGAACACAATATTTTGTGTTATATTATAGACATAATACACAGGGGGTTGACCCCGGAAGATAAAAGGAGCAATAGTATGAAATGTCCATATTGCGGCTATGAGGATAGCAAAGTAGTCGATTCTAGGTCGACTGACGAGACCAATTCCATCCGTAGAAGGCGTGAGTGCCTAAGCTGCGGCAAGAGGTTTACCACATACGAAAGTGTTGAAAGCACACCTGTGCTTGTGGTAAAAAGCAATGGTGAGAGGGAAAGATTTAACCCTTCGAAGATCAAAAATGGAATTATCAAAGCTTGCGAAAAAAGGCCGGTTTCTATGAATCAAATAGACGAACTAGTTTCTTCGATTGAGAAAAAGGTCATCAATAGCGGAGAGGGAGAAGTCAGCACCAAGGTCATTGGCGAATATGTCATGGATGGGCTCAAGGAACTTGACGAAGTAAGCTATGTACGCTTTGCCAGCGTCTACAAGAAATTTAAGGACATCTCAACGTTCTTTGAGTTCGTAAACGAATACGAAAGGCATTTGAAAAACAAGTAAACATTTTATCATTTTGTCCTATTTTGGCGCAGTCATAATGCCAGCCAAATTATCATAGAGTTTATCATGGAAAATTTGGCAAGGCTAAGTGAACTCAAAAAAGGCGATGAGGGAGTAATTTATAAAATTGACGGGCTGGAAAAGGCCAAGCACAAGAGACTACTCGAGCTTGGCTTTGTCGAGGGCACGCCAATTTTTTGTATTAAGAGTTCAAAGCAGGGGCTGATTGTGGGAATCAGGTCGTTTACACTGTGTTTAGACACCTATCTTTGCCAAAGAATTTTGGTCTATAGGAAGGTGGCGAAATGAGAAAAATTGTGCTTGTTGGCAATCCAAACACGGGCAAGACCACCCTCTATAACACCCTGACCGCCTCGAGGGAACACGCCGGAAATTGGCATGGCGTGACCGTTGATGTAAAGAGCAAAAAGGCCAAAGTCATGGGCGAGGAGTATGAGGTTTGCGACCTGCCGGGGCTGTATAGCCTTGATGCCTACAGCGAAGAAGAAAAGCTGGCCGCTAGCTTTGTGAGTGACAATCAAGATGCCATATTTGTTTGCATTGCCGATGCCAACAACCTTAGGCGTAACTTATATTTGGCACTTGAACTGAAGGCTCAATGCAGCACTCTTATCTTGGCCGTCAACATGGCCAAAGAGGTTAAAAGTTTCAGCCCCGAAAAGCTGGAGACCGAGCTTGGGATTGCTGTTTGCGGAATCGACGCACGCTCGAAGCGGGGGATTAAAAGCCTTACAAAAAAGATTGCTGAGGCAAAACCTGGCAGCAAAAAACCAGGGCCAAAAACTTCCGCCGCCTTTTCAATCTCCGATTTTGAAAAAAAGACCAAGGCCGGGTTTGATGAGATTGACAGGGTGCTTTTAAAGGCGGGGTACAAGACCGAGGGCTTTTATGGCAGCAGCAAACTAGATAGGGTTTTGCTCGGCCAGCCGTGGTCCTTTCTAATCTTTGCCGCCGTCATGGCCCTTGTGTTCTTTATAACCTTTGGTAGCCTTGGCAGCTGGCTTTCTGAGGTGGTCAACACCGCCTTTGAAAACCTCTCGGGCAAGATAATAACCCTTCTTTCGGGCAAGGTGAAAAGCCAGGCACTCATAGACTTTATAGGCGAAGGAATTTTTGGCGGAGCTCTTACAATACTTTCGTTTTTGCCCCAAATTGTGCTGATGTTTTTGTGCCTCAATTTCCTTGAGGACATTGGCTATCTTTCACGGGTGGCATATAGCTTTGATCGCTTATTTAAGCGTTTTGGCCTGACCGGGCGCTCGGCCTTTTCGCTTATCATGGGCTTTGGCTGCACCACCACCGCCGTCATGACCACTCGAAACCTCGACAGCAAGCGGCTGAAAACACGTACGGCCATGATGCTGCCATTTATGAGTTGCAGTGCAAAACTGCCAATATACGCAGTGCTTTGCTCGGCCTTTTTCAAAGAGCATAAAGCGCTAATTGTCTTTAGCCTATACTTGCTTGGCATACTTATGTTTCTTTTGGTGGCCTCCATATTTAAAAAGCATGACAAGACTGAGGACACCGACAGCTTTATGCTGGAATTTCCAAAATACCGAGTGTCCAGCCTGAAAAAAATTCTTTCAAACGCGCTAAACAGTGCTTGTGAGTTCTTTGTTCGGGTGGGCGGGATACTGCTGCTTTGCTCGATGATAGTCTACCTTCTTAGCAACTTCTCGTTTAGCCTAAGCTATGTGGCTGGCGACAGGCAGCAAAGCATTTTATACTCGCTGGCAAAGTTCATAGCCCCAATCTTTACCCCTCTTGGCTTTGGCACGGTGGGGGCGACCATAGCCATACTTTCGGGCATCATGGCCAAAGAAATGGTGGTTTCATCGCTGGCCATTGTGAATGGCACAACGGCGCTTGGCCTGGCCTCGTCGCTCACGCTAATTAGTTCGCCTGTGCACTTTTCCACCTTGTCTGCCATAAGCTTTATGGTATTCGTGCTCTTGTATAACCCGTGCATTTCGGCCATAATGTCCATGAAGAGGGAGATTGGCCGCAAGGGGGCAGTGCTTTCGTGTTTAATGCAGTTTGGCATTGCCTATGTAACAAGCGGCCTTGTCTACGGGCTTGGCCTACTATTTATGAGCCCGCTATGGTGGGTGGGAACTATTGCTTTAATTGTGCTTGCAAGTTTGGTTATTGTTGTGCTAAAATGTAAGCCAAGGAGAAAGACCCTCAGCCTAGAGCTGGTAAGGCTCAAGTGCTCGGGTTGTAAAAAGTGCAATGGAAGTGATTGTCCACAAAGGGAACGACCAAAAACTAACCAAGGTTTTATCGGTTAACTTTCCAAAAATGAGCTATGCTTGTATGCAAAAGCTGCTCCGCCTTAAAGACATCAAGATAAACGGCACCCGCGTGCATGAAAATGTAGTTGTCCATGACGGCGATGAGATCTATGTCTACGCTACACAGGAAATGATAGACGGCATTTCGCTTAAGCCGGTAGTGGTCTATGAAGATGACAATATTATAGTCTGCGACAAGCCGGTGGGCATTGAGGTCGAGAGTGACAAGTATAACGACCTGACCTTGTCGGTCAATAACTATCTTATGCAAAAGGGGCAAAAGGCTGTGGCTTGCCATCGCATTGACCGCAACACCCGCGGACTTGTGGTGTTTGCCAAAAACAAAGAATCTTATGAAGCCTTGCTAGACGCCTTCAAACGCCGAACCATAGACAAGTTCTATTTGGCCATGGTGGTTGGCCGCCCTCTCAAAGATGAGCAGCATTTGTACGCCTACTTAAAAAAGGATCCAGTGACTTCACGCGTGTTTATAAGTGACGATCCGCTCGAGGGCTACGAGCCAATCGAGACCAAATATAGAGTGATCGAGAGGCTGGAGGGCAAGACCCTTTTAGAGGTTGAGTTAATAACCGGCAAAACCCACCAAATTCGTGCTCATCTAGCTCATGTCGGCCTACCGCTTGTTGGCGACGGCAAGTATGGAAACAACGGCATAAACCGCCAGTTCGAGGCCGATAGTCAGGCGCTGATTGCCTATAAAATTTGCTTTAGATTTCGCCCAGGCAGCCCGCTATACTACTTAAATAACTCCATAATTGAGCTAAAAAACGCCAAATTTTAATTAAAAAGAATAATAAAAGCCTTCTTTTCAAATACTAGCAAAAAAAGGAGGCTTTTTTCTATGACAGCTAGTTTGTGGTGTTTGACCATTTTAATTTTATTACTTATGTTCGGGGCGGGACAAAGGATTTTGGACCAAATGCGCCTTAACGACAAGCAGGCCATCATTGTGCTTGTCAGCATTGTGGTTGGGCTGCTTATTCCGCCAATCTATATAGGGAAGTATTTTTGCTTTTCCATAGGAGGCTTTTTGATTCCATTCATCATTTGCTTGTATATGCTCTTTTCCTGCGGTTGGAGCCGAGACCTTTTGCGTGCCTTTATTGGAACAATCATTGTTGCGGGGGTGGTCTATGGCCTGCAATGGCTGCTGCCTAGTCGCACCGAAACGCAAGAGATTATTGACCCAACCTTTGTCTATGGAATAGTGGCCGGAATAACGGCATATGCACTTGGCCGCAGCCGCCGAAACGCCTTTATTTGCTCGGTGTTTGGCATTTCACTGGCGCTGACCATTCAGTGGATAATCTCGCTTTGCTCAAAGACTCCAATAGTTTTGGGACTTGGCGTTGGCGGGGCTTTTGGAACAATCATAATTTCCACCCTTATTTCGGTTGGGCTTTGTGAGTTTTTGGGCAGGGCTTTTGAAAATGCCAATCCCGACGACCAAGAAAAGGTGTTTAACTACGAAACTCATACCTACGACAGCGAGAAAAATGGGCATCTAAATAGCGACGGCACGCGGGCCCTCGCCACGGCGGGAGCTGACGGCCAGCTTATGACCACTTCGGACAGCAAAAAGGTTAAAAAAACAGCGGCAAAAACTAGCACAAAGTCTACAAAAGCCAAGAAAAATAATAGCAGCAAAGGGGGCAAGAAAAATGAGAAGAAATAGGTGGTTTTGCGGGCTGCTAGCCTTTGTTTTGTTGGCAATTGGGCTAATTAAAATGCCTGCACCAAGCCTTACAAATACCATGGCTGGGGCCGAGACTGAGCAAAAGAATTACTACACCATCTACGATTACGACGACCCAAAGACCATTGTGCTTGTTAAGGGCGAAGGCGTAAACGTTGAAGATGAATATTTAAGCTCGGACAACAAGCTTTGGAGAATTGTGGAAATTGACAATAAAAACAAGACCGGAAAGGCCGAGTTTTTAAAGGTTGAAGAGCTGCCAAAGTATGAAATTAAAAAGAAAACCACTCGCACGGCAAGCGCGGCGTCAAAAAAGAAAGTGGGTGTTTACCATACTCACAACGACGAAAGCTACATCGACCCCGACGGCACCGATAGCGTTTACGGCAAAGGTGGAATACACGATGTGGGCAAGGCTTTTGTGAAAAACCTTGAAAGCCTTGGCATGGAAGTTGTCTATAAAGAGGATTTGCATCTTCCACACAATTCGGGGGCATACACCCGCAGTCAAGTAACAGCGCAGGCCATTTTGGACACTGGAAACATTGACGCCTTGTTTGATGTGCACCGTGACAGCACGCCAAGGAGCGAATATGTGACCGAGGTTGACGGCAAGCAGATGAGTAAGGTGAGAATGGTGGTGGGTTCGGCCAATCAAAATTACTACGAAAACCGCGACTTTGCCTACGCCATAAAAGCCTATGCCGATGAGGTTTACCCTGGACTCATAAAGGATATTTACATGGGGAAAGGGAACTATAACCAGCAACTTATCAGCCGCGGGATGCTGTTTGAATTTGGCAGTGAAAAAATTGAAAAAGAACTTGCAATAAGGTCTACGGGGCCCCTTTCTAAGGTGGTAGACGTGGTGCTATTTGGCTCAGATAAGGCCAGCACCAAGAGCCTTGCAGACGTTGAACTCACTTCGGCCGACGGAAAGCCAAGCGTTATAAAAGGCCTTGCAAACACTGGAACTGGTGGAACAATAAGCTTTATTTGGGTGCTACTTATAGCCATTGCAGTCTATTTCTTGATACTTGGAATAATTTGCATCTTTTCAAAAACTGTTCGCCACAAGACCGGCCGATTCTTCAAAGAACTATTTGCTATAAGAAGAAAATAAGTATTTTCCTTGCAAAATAGGCAAATTTTGTCTATACTTATATGCAAGGAGAAAAGACATGAGTTTGCCAGTTGTTGCCATTGTTGGAAGAAGTAATGTGGGAAAGAGTACGCTTTTTAACCGCATAGTGGGGAAGCGTATTTCTATCGAGAAAGACGAAGTTGGCGTAACTCGTGACCGCATCTACGCCACTGCCTCTTGGAGTGGCTATGATTTTACCCTTATCGACACCGGGGGAATTGAACTTAAAAGTCCCGACGGCTTTGCCGACGAAATAGCAAAACAAGCCGATATAGCGGTTACTATGTCAGACATAATACTATATGTTGTGGATACAAAGGCCGGAATACTGCCCTCGGACATCGAGGTTGCCGAAAAACTTAGAAAGGCCAACAAGAAAGTTATCTTGGTCTGCAACAAGATGGACAATTACAAAGAGGAAGAGCTCTACGAGTATTATAGCCTTGGCCTTGGGCAGCCTTTTGGGGTAAGCTCAGTTCAGGGCAAGGGTGTTGGCGATGTTTTGGACGAGGTGGTAAAGTCGTTTAAAAACTTATCCCAAAAAGAAAATGATGATGGTGTAATCAAGATTGCCATTTTAGGCAAGCCAAATGCCGGCAAGTCCAGCATCATAAACCGCCTTGTGGGGGAAAATAGAGTTATTGTTTCGTCGGTGGCCGGAACAACTAGGGACGCCATCGACGTACCTTTTAACTATAACAAGAAAAAATACCTTTTGATAGATACTGCAGGAATGCGCAAAAAGAGTGCAATTGAAGAGGAGACAGTCGAGCAGTATAGCATTTATCGCACCATTGCCAGCCTAAAGCGGGCCGATGTCGTAGTGGTTGTGATAGATGCTAGCCAGCAAATTAGCGAGCAGGACGTTAAAATTTGTGCCCTAGCTCACAACGAGTTCAAGCCAATAGTGGTGGTAATGAACAAGTGGGACCTTATCGAGAAGGATACGGGTACGCAAAACAAGTTCAACAAGCAACTGGAGACCGACCTTGCATTTATGAACTACGTTAAGCCTGTATATTTGTCGGCACTCACGGGCAAAAAGATAGACAAGCTTATGCCGGCCGTGCTTGAGGCTTACCAAAACGCCAACAAAGAGGTTAAAAAAGGAGCTCTCAATGACATTTTGCAGTCGGCCTATGCCGTAACCAGTCCGCCAACCAAGAAGGGCAAGAAACTTCGCATCTTCTATGCCACACAAAGTGGAGTATGCCCGCCGTCTTTTGTGCTGTTTGTCAACGACACTTCGCTTATGACCAACAATTATTTGAGGTATCTTGAGAACACCCTTCGTAAAAGCATAGACTTTACCGGCACGCCAATAAGGCTTACTCTTAAATCTAAGAGGGAGGAGGACTTATAGTGGTTGTTTGGTGGCATATAATTTTGATTGTGCTTGGCTCATATTTTGTGGGAAATATCAGCTTTGCCCGCATAATTGCTCATGGCAAAAAGCAGGATATAACCAAGCTTGGAAGTGGCAACGCCGGAAGCACAAATGTGCTTAGAAACTTTGGTCTGTTCTATGGCGTGCTCAACTTGATCTTGGATATTTTGAAAGGCTTTGTCCCTGCACTTTTGGCATATTTGCTTTCGGGTAAAAACCTGATTTACCTTTATGTTGCCGGCCTTTCGGTCATCCTTGGCCACAACTATCCTGTCATATTTAAATTTAAGGGCGGAAAGGGAATTGCTAGCATGCTTGGAGTGTTTTTGGCAGCTGACCCAGTCGCCACCCTTATTGTCATTGGCTGTGCACTTGTGGCTTGGCTCATCTTTCAGTATGGCTCGGTGGCAAGTTTTATTTGCGTGACCATTTTGACGGTGATTGAGGGCATAAAAGCTCAGCAAAACCTTGGCACTCCCGAAAGGTATGTGGTGTGCCTTTTGCTATTTGTCATCTTCTGCCTGACATGGTGGGCACATAGAGCCAATATTGAGAGGTTGCTACTTGGCAAAGAAAATAAAGTAAGCCTTATCAAAAAGACCAAGAAAAAGATCAAAGAAAACCGCAAGCAAAGGGCTTCGGCCACGGTGGATAGTCAAGAAACTACAAAAAAGGATATAACATAGCTTGTAGCCAAGGTCTTTTAGTTGACAAATTTTTAATAGACTAGTAGTATAAATGTAAAGAGGAATCAAAATGACAAACAAAAGTAGCTATTATTGTGTTGCAATGGGGATATTTGGATATATTTTTGGAGTTGTGTATTGCTGCACACTAATCCTTATTCCTGTTGGAATCTATTGCTTTATTGGCGCTAAAAAGTATATGGACTGCTCGGCTCTCACCGATAGCCAGCTTACCCAACAAAAGAAAGCCCTTGTTGGTTATGCTGTATTTTTCGGCATATTTGCTTTTCCGCTTGGACTACTTGCCATCGCCCCAGCATACTACGCTTCGTCTAACCAAATTTCGGTCACCGATGTTGGAACCAGCAGTGTGGCTCAGCCTGGTGAGGTAGAGACCCAAACCACCGAGCGTGCCGAAAGCGTCAATCCTCTTTCGGATGATGAGACTCTTGAAAAGCTAAAGCACCTTTATGAAGAGGGGCTTATAACCAAAGAAGAGCTCAACCGCGCCACCGAAGAGGTCAAAAACAAGCAAAACCCTCAGTAAAATTTATAACTTTTCCCCGAAAGGGGATTTTTTTTATTTTCAGTATGCATAAAGCCCGCCTAAAATAGCATAAAGTTTAGCAATCAAACACACGGAGGGTTACTATGAGTACGTTTGAAATTTACGATGATATTGCCAAAAGAACCAATGGCGATATTTATCTTGGCGTGGTTGGCCCAGTTAGGACTGGGAAATCCACCTTTATTCGCAAGTTCGTGCAAGAACTTGTGTTAACCGAAGTTAAAGACAAACACGAAAAGCAACGCATTATCGATGAATTGCCACAGTCGGGAGCAGGCAAGACCATCATGACCGTTCAGCCAAAATTCGTGCCAAACAAAGCCATAAGCCTAAGCTTTGATTCGGGCGTCGAGGCAAGAATAAGGCTGGTTGACTGCGTTGGCTACATGATTAATGGTGCGACTGGTGACACCGAAGACGAAAAGCCACGCATGATCAAAACCCCTTGGAGCGAAGAGGATATGCCCTTTACCGAGGCTGCCGAAATTGGCACAAGAAAGGTTATTGATGAACATTCCACAATTGCCATCATGGTCACATCGGACGGGACAATAACCGAGATTGAGCGTGAAAACTATATTTCGGCCGAAGAAAGAGTGGTGAGCGAACTTAAAGCCAACGGCAAGCCTTTTGTAATTGTGCTAAACAGCACCAATCCTAAGAGCGAAGAGGCCAAGAAACTTCAAGCCTCTCTGCAAGAAAAATACAAGACGCCGGTTGTGCTTTGCGACGTTTCAAAACTTAACAAAGAGGACATCGACAATATCATAACTCTTGCACTCTATGAGTTCCCTGTGCAGTCCATCGAATTTGACATGCCAAAGTGGGTGAGAGCACTGCCTTATGAAAACCCATTTGTACAAAGCATTATGGCTGAAGTGCAGGCTCACGTTGCAAGCGTAAACAAGATGAGCGAACACGTTGCACTTGCCGAAATGTTTGCAGGCAGCGAGGATATTTTAACCCCAACTCTCAAGTCGCTGAGCCTTGCCGACGGCACTGTTTACTATGAGATTCCAGTCTCTAAAGAGGCCTTTTATAGAATGCTGTCTGAAGAGTGCGGAGTGGGACTTAACGATGACTTTGAGCTTATGAGCTACATCAAGCATTTAACCCATGCAAAGGTCGAGTATGATAAGATTAAAGACGCCCTTGAGAGCGTTAAGGAAAAGGGTTACGGCGTTGTTACTCCAACTCTTGCCGAAATGACCCTTGAAGAGCCACAAATTGTCAGGAAAAACAATGGTTCGATTGTTCGACTTAAGGCCACTGCACCAAGTCTTCATATCATGCGTGTGGACGTTGAGACCGAGGTTTGTCCAGCTGTTGGCTCACCTGAACAAAGCGAGACCCTTGTCAAATACCTTGTTGAGGGCTTTGAGAACAATCCGCAGGGCATTTGGGATACAAACATGTTCGGCAAGCCTCTTTCGAGCTTTGTACAAGATGGAATTGCCAACAAGATTGCCAATATTCCTGAAGAAGCCGAGGTCAAGATGCGTAAAACTATGACCAAGATTGTGAATGAAAATAAGGGCGGCATAATTTGTATCCTATTATAGGGCACTATAAACGTTAAGTGAAAAGTGAAAAGTGAAAAGTGAAAAGTGATTGACGCCTTCGGCGGAAATTATAAATTCATTTTCAAAAAGAGCGATTGGCAATTATGCCAATCGCTCTTTAAAATTTTAATAAAACTTATTCATCTCGCTTAAAAACTCATACTGCGTATTTACTCCTGAGTTGGATTCCATTTTGGCGTCGCGGTTGAGTGACCAGTAGGAGAGCATGCCGTAGCCGTGCTCTTTGGCGTGGGCAACCACTTTGGCTGTCATTTCGGCCGTGAAAACAGGGTAGATATAGCTTTCATAGCCAATGTCTACGGTAGCGCCCGTCTTTTGGTAGGCCTGTTTTTCGCTGAGAATTGTGCCATAGTTACGATAAATTTCTTGCATCTGCTTAACTGAATTTTCAATGGCGCGGATGGAGGCATCGCCGTAATCTTCTCCGCTGTAGACCCCCGTTCCGTAGCACATGGTCATGGAGTTTATAAGAGTGATGTTTACACCTTCGTCAAGGTAGGCGTGAATTATTTGAACTTGCTTGTCCTGCCAGCCACTTGGCATGATTGGAATGGTCAAAACCAGCTCAATTCCGGTTTGGTCCTGCACCTTTTTGATAGCCTTGGCGTTTATGGCGTTGGCGGCTTGAACTTGGTTGCTCTCTTCAATGTCAAGGTCAAGGCGTTTGAGGTTATAGGTCTTTATGATGTCAAGATACATATCAGCTAGCTTGTCTACATCGCTAGAGACAATCCAAGGAGCTTTGCCAAGCTGCCCGCCCACCGAAATGGTGTATTTTGCGCCCATATCGCTAAGGGTGGTTATGGCTTTTTTGATGTTAGGATATTGGTAGCCGTCGTTGCCCTTTTCGCTAAGGCCGTAGAGGCCACCCCAGCCCCAGCGTATTGTGCCGTCGCTCTCGAGAGGCTTGGTGGTATCGGGCTGAATGAAGCCAAGATTATAATACTTTATACCGGTCTGCTCTTCGACTAAGACCACATTTGGCACGCCGCTAAGGCTGTAGGCCGAAGAGGGCGAGACCCAAGAGGAAAGGTCTATAAAAGGTGCCACGATGTGCAGTGGCCACTCTTTTTTGGTATCCATTTTTTCCTCTTCAATGTTTTTGTAGGTTTTTCCGGGAATGGTGCAAATGAGGATTATGGAGAGGATAAACAAAAAGCCGAGAGAGGCAAAGATTGGGACATAAAATTGTATCCACTTTTTACTAAAATGATGTTTTTTCATGCAGATAGTATGAGAAGTTGTGTTATTTTTTATGCAAAATTTGCTTTTAGAAAACTTTGCATATTGACTTTAACCAGCGGCTGTGTTAAACTTGGTTTATGCTTGAATCAATTGAAAAATTTTATAAATATTTTGGGCCAAAAATGAATGATGTGGTCTTTTTAGATAAGAGCGAAAACATCATTGAAAAATATCCAGATTTGCCAAAAAACAGCCAATTTTATAGCAGTTTGACGGGTGAATCAGACTATTATTCGCCTGATTTAATACACATTCTTTTAAGTCGAGATGACTATATCGACAATCTTTTGCAGGTTCTTCAAAACAGCAAACTTAATTATGTTGAGTTGCGTGGATTTGTTAGCGATATGAGAGCTCAAACCTTTGAAACCATGCGAAAAAGTAGCCTTATAAAGTTCATTATAAACGAGAAAAAATATTTCACTCCTGCCGAGCTAAAACGTGCTCGTCGTATACTTGACTTTGCCGAAAAAAACTTCGACCCGCTTGTGCTTTTGGAAGATACCAGCCAGTACTCTTGCCTTATGGGAAACAAGACGGTTAGTTTTCCTATAAGCTCGCTTGCCAGCCTGTTTTTTAATAACTACGCAAGGGTCTACAATAATGATTACGGCTTTTTGCCCTCCGAAGTTCAGCCGCATGAGTTCATGTATTGTGCACTCCAGTGGGCAAGACTGACTGGTGTGTTTGAAAAGTATCCAATGAGCAATGAATCTGAGCATTTTATGTATGCTTTGGCTCATGACGCTTTTTTTGACTTTTCGACCGTAAACTTGCTTAACGAGACCAAGGATGAGTTCACTCTCAATGCTCAAATAGACCATGATCTTGTTAGCTACGCCACCAAAAACATGCCAAAGAAATTCACTAAGTTTCAAAAAAATGTCTTGGCATATATCAGGCTTTGCTCATATTTTCACTATGACGCAGGCTTTTATGCCAGCAACCAAAAGGGCCGTTCAGCCGAGTTTCACAGCAATATTGAGCACTTAAAGGACATCACGATGTCTAATGCCAGCATTGTTTGCTACGAGTTTCCGCCAATATTTGGCCGTGCACTAAACAAGCTTGGCACAAACTACGAATTTCATAACCTATATTCGACCTATGGTGGAGGCCACGCCAACCTAAAATTCAAGACCGACGGATATTTGGTGCAGGCCGAGCCTCTTTATAGTATTTTTGACAGCGATTTTATCAAGACCAGGCTGGAGCACCGCATTGACGGGCTGACTTGCCTGAACGAAAATAGAGCAACTCAGGCTCGTTTTAAAAGTGAAGTTGACCAGGTGGTTGATTATTTCTTCAAAAACGAATATAAATTCGACCCAATAGCCGGCCATTGGGAGCAATTAAAAAATGAATATAGTCAACTTTGCGAAGAAAAAACCAAACTAAGTCTATCCGACAAAATAGGGCTATTAAGGCAGCAAATTCCAGACATCTTATTGCTTCCTGGGCTTGTAAGAACCATATACACCAAAAAAGTTTGCGATTGTATCTTTGATGCTGAGAGAAGGGAAGGGCGTTTTGAGCATACCATAGTTGCCGAAAAGGTGGATTATCCCGATACAGAATATATGCCTGTCTCGATATTTTCTATTGTCTCGAAGACTCAACCCGAAAATGCAAAATACCTAAAAATTGACTTCAAAGACAATGTCTCGCACATTTCAAAGACCGACCTGCAAAAGGGTTTCGACTCGGGCAAATATATGCGCATGAGCGATAGCCATAGCATTCCTGGAATAGTAGTGAGCGAAAAGGAGAGCAGCGATGATGAATAAAACACTCGAAGTTTTAAAAACTCTAAACCGCAAAAAACTGGCCGACTATACAGCGGTGGGAAATAGGGTAGAGAAAAGAAAGCAAGAGATCATTGCTGAGTTTTTGAACGCTCCATGGCAGTTTTTAAACTTGCCAATAGAAACGGCCTATTCAATGCTAAAAGATCTTGGCGTTAGGGAAGAAGACCTTGCTGAGACTTATCGCCAGCTCATAAGTTAATACAATATATTGTTATTATGGCAGACATAATATACTAAATATGTACAATGTCTATCATTTTTCTTTTTTGCAGGTATTTATAAAGATTTTAAAAATATTGTTCATGTAAATGTCAGTTTTGTATAGGCTTTCGGGGTGGAATTGGACGCCCATGAAGAATTTTTTGGTTGGATCTTCAACAATTTCATCAATTCCGTCGTCAGCCACGGCCACAAGGTCGAGGTTTTTTATGCTAGAAGAGTGATTATTGTGGCGTGAATTGACCATAACTTCTTCTTTTCCAATGATTTTATAGGCTTTGGAGTTTTTGTTTATGGTTATCTTGTGCACATAATCCTTTGTGGTTTTGTAGTGCTCGCCGCTTGCAATTTTTTCAATAGTGCCACCAAGTGCCCTTACAATAATGTGTTTACCGGCACAAATTCCGAGCAGGGGAATGTCGTAGTCATGGCAATATTTGGCAACAAAGCATTCATATTCGTCGGCAAAGTCGCCGCCCTGCAAAATTACGCCATCGCAAAGGTTTATTTGGTCATAAAAATTATGCTTTTCCTCAGTGGTCAGCTGCTCTTGCCAGTTGTCTTTGGCACGAGTCTTGTCCATGTTTGGGGGAAGGATACCAATGGCAATCCCGCCATTATCAAAAATGGCCTGCTCAACCTCGTCACGAATGAAGGTATTTAGCCTATTTTCGTCGGCTCTTTTATGCTTTGCAACTATTCCAATAACAGGTTTTTTCATGGCTCAATTATATCATAGAGAAATTTTTATTCAAAACGATATTTTGGGAAAATTTTTAACTATTTGCTATTCGTAAACATCTTTCTCGTCGCGATATTTAGGCGACTCCCGTCATCTTGCAGATAAAGACTAGGGGATAATCCTTATTTCGATGATGTCAACAAAATGATATGTGGTGCTTGTAAAGTAGCAGATAGGGCGAAATTTAGAAATAAAACCCCCGAAATAGGTTCCGCGTAACACTACTGCTGTACGCGTGGTTCTACTTCGGGGGTCTTATTCTAAATTTCACGCTAGGTGCGTGAGTGTTGCCGCCGGCTCGGTAGAGAGGCGGAACAAATTGGTGCGGATGAAGGGACTTGCTCCGCTACGGAGCAGTGCAAGAGGTAAGGCCGCTATCACGCCTCGTCGAAATCCAATCTCAATCGTCAGCAACTTTCTACGCAAGTTGCCGCCTTCAATCGCTTGGTTTCTCCTCTCCCCATCAAGCTCATAAACTCGCTTGTCGTGGCCCCCATTTAGCCTGAACATATTTATATTTCATCGAGGCGAAGCCTCGATGCCCTAACTTTTCACTTTTCACTCTTCACTTTTCACTTAAAACAGCCCGTTGGGCTGTTTTACTAACGCGCCGTTCAAGTCCCTTAACAACGAGTTTGTTCCACAGGGACAGTATTTAAGGGTGGCGTAGAGCGGCATCCCGCGGGGGCAAAAATACATAAA
>CANQUB010000024.1 GCA_947626955.1 uncultured Clostridia bacterium
ACGCGGTCGCCTCAATTGCCCACCGAGCTACGCTCGTCGGGGATAACCCGGAAATCATAAGTTCAATTCTTTCTCGGCAACGATATAAAAGAAAGGAAGGCGAGTGCCTTCCTTTCTTTTATTTGGTTGCGGGGACAGGATTTGAACGGCGAATGTTGCGAGGCACTTGTGCCTCGCACCGAACTCTCCGCATTTATCATCATCTTTTTGGCTAAAAGTCGCAAAAAAAAACCTTGGCACAGCAGGAGTGTTGCCAAGAACCTTTTTTGTGCCTTTTATCTCAAAAATTTAACGATAACTGCTATTTTAGGTTTACCGCATTAAAATTTGCAAAGAACTTTCCTGCTTCTCGCCATTTGCCAAAACCCGTCCTCGTATTCAAATAAAAAGAAAGAGAGGGTGAACCTCTCTTTCTTTTTATTTGGTTGCGGGGACAGGATTTGAACCTATGACCTTCGGGTTATCGCTAAAGCGCCTCTTGCGGTGTCCCGAAAAATTTGCGGAAACAAGTTCCTTAATTTTTCGACCGCTGCGTCAATCTCGGCTCCCTGTTTCGTCCACTGGACGCGGTCGCCTCAATTGCCCACCGAGCTACGCTCGTCGGGGATAACCCGGAAATCATAAGTTCAATTCTTTCTCGGTAACGATATAAAAGAAAGGAAGGCGAGTGCCTTCCTTTCTTTTATATGGTTGCGGGGACAGGATTTGAACCTATGACCTTCGGGTTATGAGCCCGACGAGCTTCCGGACTGCTCTACCCCGCGAAGCAATAGTATAGTACCATATTAGTTTATGTTTGTCAATAGTTTTATATGCCTCTTTGGCAAAAATTGGGCATAAAGGGCCTTTTTTATTGACATTTTCGCTCGCAAAACGCTATATTTTTGAGTGAGGAAGGGTATATGGATATAAAAATAGTTTTGCTAATTTTGTTAGTGGTCAATGTCGCAAGTTTTATAACGGCGTTCACTTGCATGAAAATTAGAAAAAATAATGCCACGGTTGCACTCTTTTTTAAGATTGTGGCATCGCTACTACTGGTAATATGGGCGTTATACTCATTCAGCGCTATGGGTGGGGCAGTGGCCAATATGTTTATGGTGTTTGGCTTTGTGACCGCACTTGTTGCTGACATTTTGCATGAATTTATCCTGAGCCCACAGGAAAACAAGGGGCTTTTGAGCCTGCAAATGGGTGCAAGCTCGCTGATGAGCGTGTTTTATCTTGTGGCCATGATACTGATATTTTATCCCCTCAAAAACTTTGCACTGTTTGCTTCGGGAGCGGCCATAATTGCGGCTATTTTGGCTGTGGTGTTACAGCTTATGGAAGAAAAGCTCAAACTCAACTTCACTGGGTTTAGAGCGCAGGTGGGCGTGCAATGTTTTGCAAGTGCCTTTGTGGCAGTTTTAGGGCTTGGAATTTGCTTTTTTGTTCTAGGTATGGCCATATTCGCAGTTGGGGCAGTGCTAATTTTGGCCAGCCAAATTGTGAGCTATTATATAAATTTCTCTTCGCCAAAGAAAAAGAATCTTTTGGTGGGGTTTGAATATGGGCTGTATTATATTGGACAGCTGATGATTGTGGCATATATGCTATTTCAAATTGTTTAGTTCCGCCTTATGTGCGGCGAGATGGGAGCGAGCGACAAGTCGCTCGCAACCAAAAAGGCTCTTTTAGTGTGCGTGCTTAGTGCGGGCAAGGGTGACGTTGTCTTTTTTGCGGTCTTGCAGGGCTGAGACGGGGTTTTTCTTGTCCTCGTAGCGGTAGTCATGGCCGTGCTTTTTAATGACTTTTTCAATGACCTCGTGTGACGGAGTGTTGTTGTCGTCGGGTATGAACATTTTTTGGTAGACAAAGAAATCGGCGTCATTTGGCAGGTCGCTGACCGGAATGTAGTCCTCGCGGTTGCCGGTCAAATTGACCGTTTCGGCAAGGACTTTGCGGACATATTCCTTGTTTGTGCCAAGTTTTAAAAGCTCGGGGAACTCGCCCTTGCCAACCACTTTTTTATAGGACTTTTGTTCGAATTTTTCAAGCAGTTCGGCCGCCTTTTTAAGGTGAGCAACCTCCATAAGGTAGTGTTCATAAAAGATGTCTTTAAGGATTTTGTCGTCCTCTTCCTGATAGGCCGAATAATAGAGGTAACACTCGGTGTACTCGTGCATGACCCACATCTCCAGCCATGTGCAGGTCGGGTCTTTAAGGCTTTCATATTGGGACACGTGTTCCTCTTCGACCATGGCAATTTCGGCGTAAAGTTTGCGTCCAAGGTCGTTTTTGTACCACTGGGCGATATTCATGTAGTAGTTCATGGTCTGCTGCTCAGCCGCCGTGATTATGCTGGCCACCAAGATGGAGAACAGGTCGGCTTTTTTGGCATTCATGGCAGGCTTTAGATTGTCCTTTGCAAAGCGATGATGGGCAATGGTAGGCCTGCCGGGGGTGATTTCGGTGAACTTGCCAACTAGCGGAGCCGATTCTTGCCCCTTGTCGTGAAGCAGCAGGTTAGAAAAGCGGTAGAGGTGGTCAAAGTCCTCGAGCAGGGCGAAGTTTAGGGCCTTTATGATGGTGGGATCTTTTTCGTGCCGAGCCAGGGTGGCGGTGAGGTCGATGGCCAGCTGCTCGTATGCAATGGTAGTCTCAAGGATGCTTTCATTTATTGGTTTTAGGCAGCTCAAGCGTTTTTGTTGCATTTGCTCCTGCGCTCGCACCACGGCAAGCTCACGCTTGATTTCGGGCTGGCTGCAATGGCGTGCGAACTGGTGCATAAACCAAGTGGCCTCAAATTCGGCACCGTTCAAAAGTATGACACGGGTTTTGGAGTAGGGGCTGGTCTTTGTCTTGTTGTAGGCTTTTGGATACATCTTTTTTAGGCTGATGACATTTTCTTCTATGGGTTTACTTTCTTCTAAAAATGGGTTCATAATTTTCTCCAAAGAAATTATGGACAAAGAAAGAGATTGTATAACAAAAAAAAGGTTTTTGAATACAAGTGATATTTTTTCGACATGTCGAAAAAGATAGAGCGTCGAGGCGGAGCCCTGAAGGTTATAATTTTTGAGGTTGACAATATATATTTTTTGTGATAGTATATTTATACACAGCACACATATTGTGTCAGCGATAAATCGCAGGTGTTAGACAAGTCATTATGATTTGTCCTTTTTTTATTGTTTGTTAACATTGAGTAAAGTGAGTTTTTTTAAAAAAATTATTGACATTAGAATATAAACATATATAATGACTATAGAAAGTGATTGGCTCGGTCTATAGCCTTGTAGCCCCCTACGACATGAAGTCTTTGACTTGTAGGCACTTTCTTTTTTTATGGATTGATAATTATGTGACTGGCGTCAGCCATGCGCTACAAGTTCAAAAAGAGCGGTTGGCAATTTCGCCAACCGCTCTTTTTAAAATGGGAGCGCGAGGGGGTGTAGGTTGCGAGCGACTTGTCGCTCGCTCCCATGTCTCCGCAAATAAGGCAACCTTTATAACAATAGCATCGGAACCTGACATTTGGTGACCAAACAGGTCTACCAAACATCAGTTTTCTTCGCTCTTGTCATAAATCTTGCCTTATTTGCTACTTTAAGAGTTCTAAATAACTTTTAACGATGTTAACAAACAGCGGTTTAGACTTGTAAAGCAGCAGATTCGGATAGATTTTTGAGATAAAAAACCAAACAAAGTTCCTCGCGACACTACTGCTGTGCGTGGGTTTTTGTTTGGCTTTTTTAGCCAAAAAGCTGCCGAAGGTGCGGCGAGTATTGGTGTCCCCGACAAGCGTAGCTTGGTGGGGAGAGGAGAAGCCAAGGGATTGCAGGCGGCAAGCTTCGTTAGAAACTTGCTGACAATTGAGCTTGTGCTTCGACGAGGTAGAGAGGCGGAACCATATCATTCCTCAAACTGACTGTTGTAAAGTTCGGCGTAGAAGCCGTTTTGACTGAGGAGTTCGGCGTGGGTGCCTTTTTCTACCACATCGCCGTCACGCATGACAAGGATGAGGTCGGCGTTTTTAATTGTTGAAAGTCGGTGGGCGATGATAAAGGATGTTCGATTCTCGGTAAGAGCGTCCATGGCCTTTTGAATAAGCAGCTCAAGCCTAGTGTCCACCGACGAAGTGGCCTCGTCGAGGATGAGCATTGGGCTGTTTTGCAGCATGGCACGGGCAATGGTCAGCAGCTGTTTTTGCCCGGCCGAGATTGATGTGTTTTCGTCAAGAATGGTGTCGTAGCCGTTTGGCAGGGTCTTTATGAAGTGGTGCAGGCCGACGGTCTTGCAGGCGGCAACCACGTCTTGGCTGGTCACCCCTTCTTTTGAATAGATGACATTGTCCTTGATTGAGCCTTCGTATATCCATGTGTCTTGTAGTACCATGGAGAACAGGTCGTGCACATTTTCGCGAGTGAGGTCTCGGGTGTCGATGCCGTCAATGCAAATTTTGCCGCTGTCCACCTCGTAGAAGCGCATCAGCAGGTTTACAAGTGTGGTCTTCCCGGCGCCCGTAGGCCCGACAATGGCCACCTTTTGACCCGACTTTATCTTGGCTGAAAAGTCCTTGATTATAACTCTGTCAGGGTTGTAGCCAAAGCGTACATGGCTGAACTCGACATTGCCTTTGCAGTCGGTAATTTGCTTGGTGGCGTGCTCGGCAGGCAGCTCTTCTTGGTCGAGGACCTCGAAGACGCGTTCACTGGCAGCCAGTGCACTTTGTAGCTGAGTGGCCACCTGTGCAAGCTGGTTGAGTGGCTGCGAGAATAGGCGGGTGTAGATGATAAAGGCTGCTATTGTTCCAAAAGAAGGAATAATGCCTTTGGCGAACAGCACGCCGCCAACCACGCAAACGATTACGAAACTTAGGTTGCCTATAAAGTTCATTATTGGCATCATCATGCCCGAAATGAATTGCGACTTCCAAGCCGAGGTGTAGAGGCTGTTGTTTATCTTGTCAAACTTGGTTTTGACCTCGTCTTCGGCGTTGTAGGCCTTTACGATGTTGTGCCCAGCGTATATTTCCTCGATGTGCCCGTTAAGCTGGCCGAGGGCACGCTGTTGGGCGATGAAATGCTTTTGCGAAAACTTCATGACCAGTCCCACGAACAATAATCCTATAAGGCTGGTGGCAATGGCGCAAAGGGCGAGAATATAGTTCTTAATGAACATGGCAACCAGCGAGCCTACGATCATGAGCAGCGAGGTCACGAGGGAAAGCAGGCTGTTGTTTAGGCTGGAAGATACGGTGTCCACATCGTTTGTGATGCGGCTCAACACTTCGCCGTGGGTGGTGCTGTCGAGAAAGGAGAGGGGCAGGACGTTGATCTTGCGTGAAATGTCCTTTCTAAGGTTTTTGCTGACAACGTTGGTGATGGTCACCATGATAAAGCCCACAATGTAGTTTAGAACCGCGCTTACAGCGTAGAGAATGAGGGCAATGACGCAGGTTTTTATTATCTTGTTTAGCGGAATGGTTCCGCCAAGGTTGGTAGAAATGAGGTCGGTTATGCGGCTTACAAAGTTAGGGCTGATCAGGGTTATTACAGTGGTTATAACGGCTAGGAAAATAGCGATTATCAGCGGGCCGTAGAAGCGGCGAGTGTAAGAAAAGGTGCGTTTTAGCGATTTTTTAAAGTTTTGTGGTTTGGAGTTAATTTGTGGAGGTCTAGGCATTATAGTTCCTCCTTTGACAGCTGACTTAGGGCAATCTCGCGGTAGATATCGCAGTTTTTAAGCAAGGCCTTGTGCTTGCCAATCCCAACCATGCGGCCGTTGTCTAGCACCACGATCTGGTCGCAGTCTTTAATTGTTCCAATTCGTTGAGCCACGATAAGTTTTGTGGTGTTTGGATAGGCCTTTTTAAGGTTGGACCTAAGTTTTTTATCGGTTTTATAGTCAAGGGCTGAGAAGGTGTCGTCAAAGATAAGGATTTCGGGGTCACGAGCCAGGCCTCGAGCAATGGAGAGCCTTTGCTTTTGCCCGCCCGAAACGTTGGTTCCTCCTTGGGCGATGTAGGCATCCTTTTGCCCTTCCATTTTGCTAACGAAGTCGGCACAGGCCACATCAAGCACATTGTCTAGCTTGTCGTCATCGGGCTCGGGCTTTCCGTTGTCGCCAAAGATAAGGTTGTCTTTAACCGAGCCGCTGAACATGACTGCCCGCTGAGAAATGTAGCCAATTTTGTTTCTTAGGGCCGAAAGCTGGTAATCTTTAATGTCCACGCCGTCAACCAAAATTTGCCCGGCTGAGATGTCATAAAAGCGGGGGATGAGGTTGATAAGGGTACTTTTTCCGCTACCCGTTGACCCGATAAAGGCCACGCTTTGACCTCTCTTTACCGAGAAGGTGATGTTTTCTAGCACATTTTCTTCGGCGTCGGGATAGCAGAAGTTGACGTTTTTAAACTCCACGGTGCCCTTTTCCTCAGTCTCGCCATTGAATTCTCCGCCCACAATGGTTGAAGGGGTGGTGAGAATTTCGTTTATACGCTTGGCCGAAACGCTGGCACGCGGCAACATTACAAACACCATGGTGAGGAGCATAAAGCTGGTAACCACCTGCATGGCCATAGAAGAGAAAGCCATGGTTTGGCCAAAGATAATATTTTGCGAAGCAAGGGCCGGAGAACGGCTAATAAGCACGCTGCCAATCCAGTAGATGACAATGGTAAGGCTGGTGTTGATAAAGCTCATCACGGGGTTCATTATGCTCATAACGCGTCCAGCGAAAGTGCTGTTTTTGGTCAGAGCGTCGTTGGCTTTTTCGAACTTTTTGCCCTCGTAGTCCTCGGCGTTGTAGGCTCTAACCACCCTTACGCCTTCAAGGTTTTCACGAGTGACACGGTTGATATTGTCGGTCAGGGTCTGCATCTTTTTAAACCTTGGAAGGGCAAGTGATACAGCGATAATTATGGTTACAACCAGAACTACCACCGCCCCGGCTGTTGCCACCGAGCTTTGCCAGGCCGCCGATGAGATCTTGCAAAGTGCCCAAATGGCGGTTATTGGCGAGCGAATGAGAACGTGTATGCCCATGGACAAAAAGCCTTGAATTTGGGTTACATCGTTGGTCGAGCGGGTGATGAGGCTAGCTGTTGAGAACTTTTGAATTTGCTCAAGAGAAAAGCCCTCTACGGTGTAGAAGATGTCTTTTCTAAGCCTTTGTGAAAAGCCGGCCGCCATCTTGGCCGAACAAAAATTCATGGCAATTGATGATACAAGCACGCCAAACGCACAAAGCAGCATCTTGCCCCCAATCTTCCAAATTTCCGAAGACGGAGCTTTTGCCTCAATTAGAGGCGTAAGTTTTTCAATATACGAAGGAATTTCTAGTTCAAGCCACACAAGCAAGGTTATAAGGCCGGTTATTAAAACCAGCAGGCAATATTCCCTAGCTTTTAGTCTTTTTAATATTTGAAACATGATATCACCAACTATTTAACTCGTATATTTTATGCTATTTTAAATTTAATTGCAATAAATATTTAATATTTATTATCTATATTAGCAAATACTATAATTGACGAGGTGGACGTATTGGTATATAATTATAGTGAGGCACAATAGATGAAAAACAACTTCAAATGGATTTTTTGTGTGCTAATATTTGCAGTTATAATGCCCCTTTGCACGGTCATGTTTTTTGCCGGTGGCAAAACGGGGGTTTTAAATATAGATGTTCAGGCCGACGACAGCTCGATAGTTAGCGTTCAGGCCGACTATTCTAACTATACTATTAATAGTGAAGACGACGCCTATGAAATGCTAGACGACATGAAGACCACCTTTGGTTTTTCAAGGGCCAGAGATGTGCTAGTTTTTGAGTCAAGGTCCAAGATTGCATCGGGGTATATTTATAGGTTTGTGCAGTACCAAGATGGGCTCAGGGTCTACGCCACTCACTTGGACATCAGTGTTAGCAGCCAGGGCAAAGTGCTGTCGATGACCGGCAAATACTACTTTAATATGGGAGTTGACGACGATGCTAGCTATGGGATAGACCAGGTCAAGACCGACCTTGTGAAACTCTATGGAGGAGAGGCTGAGCTTAGCGAAGAAGTATACTATTTTGATAGAGATGTTGCATATAAGGTCTATATTATAAATGTTATTTCCAATCCTAGCCGCAACGTCTTTGTAAGTGCCCGAACAGGGGTGATTATAAAAAACGAAGTTACATCTTCGGCCGTTCGGGACAGCCTTCCAAGCACCCGAAACTACAATGTGGAAAATGTTGGAGTGGTTGAGACTAACCTATATAACCAATCGGTAACTTTAAATGTGGACAAATACACCCCAAAGTCGGGTGGACAGCCTATTTATATTCTTGGTAATGCCGAAAGAAGGATATATGTGGTTGACGGGCAAAATAAAGATACCGGCGACTTTAAATATATCGATAGCACCGACGGAACTTTTACCGACCAAACGGCGGTGCAGGCCTATGAATATTTGATGAAATGCTACGACTACTACCTTGAAGGCAGCTTCGGCGAAAGCATAGAGGGCATGTATAACTATGTCAACAAGCGAATAACCCTAATTGGCATTGTGCATTACGATTATCAGTATCAAAATGCTGCCTTTGTCATGCCGTTTGAAAAGTCACTGACAGCTTATTTTTATTTCGGTGACGGCGGCGGAATTACTACACACTATGCCAGGGCTCTAGACATTGTTGGGCATGAGTATCAGCACAGCATAAACAACGCCAAAGCTGGCCTGAGCGGAGTTGGGCAAGAGGGGGCTATAAACGAGGCTATTTCGGATATCTTTGGTGCCATTATAGAAGGCAAGGATATTGACAGCAGTGTCAACTTTTGGCGAATTGGTGAAGACATTTATACCTATAGCGGTTACATTAGAGATATGTCAAATCCGTCTTCACTTGGGGATGTGTCGCATTATAGCCAATTAAGGCTTCTAAGGTCGGACAAAGAGGCAAACGAGGATAACGACAACGGATATGTTCATGCCAACTGCACTCTCTTGACCTATGCCACCTATCTTATGTATAAGTCATGTCCTGAATTTTTCACTCCTGAAAAAATATCTCAACTTTGGTATGCCACCCTGTGCCACTTAAAGGAGCAGGAGACCTTTATAAGTTGTTCTAATTATCTATATCAGGCGGCACGAGACCTTGGATGGGAAGAAAACCGTGTTCAAGATGTCTACAAAGCCCTTTCCAATGTCGGAATCCCCGGCTTTGAGGGAGTAAAAATTTGGGGTGACTGCACCCTTACCACCTTTGAAGGAATTGGCACTTCACTCAGCCCATATATAATAAAATCCACCGATGAATTTGCTTCAATGATGTATTATGTGAACGACCAAGATTCTAATGTCAGTTACCTTATGGCAAGCTATCAACTGGATGCAAACATAACTCTGCCAAGCAATGTGGCATGGGAAGGTATTGGCACGCAGCAAAGGCCATTTAACGGCTCATTCAACGGAAGCGGGCACACAATTTCGGGATTAAATTTGAACAATGAACAACAAATTTATAACGGACTATTTGTTTATGTCGGGGCGAATGGATATATTAGCGATCTTGAAATTTTTGCTGATACTTCTTCTTCGGCTGAATACACAGGCGGCATTGCTGGAAGGCTGGAGGGGGGGCTTTCAGGCTGCGGCTCAAACATAACTCTATCGGGCAAAAATGTTGGTGGGCTTGCCGGTCTCGTTATAAACAAATACGGCGGACAGATCTTGTCCTCTTGCTATTTTTCAGGAAGTTTGACTGGTGATGTTGTGGGCGGCCTTGTGGCCCAATTTGCCACCGAAAAGGACGAGGACCGCGGGCTGCACATGGCGGGATACATCTCTTCATGCTACAGTGCTGGAACCCTTACTGGTAGCATTGTTGGCGGGCTGGTTGGTAAGGCCAATGCGCTAATTTTTGTAAACGACATAAACACTGCCAAGATTGTTGGTAAAAACGGAGCCCAGGCCCTTGGCGGCTTTGTGGGGCAGCTGTATTTTCTAAACCCACTAGCTTCGCGTGACACTGCCACCGAAAAGGTTACCAACTATTTTATAAGTTGCCTTAGCACAGCCGAATTTGAAAACGTGGGCGGAGCACTTACTGGAACGGTCTTTGCTCAGGACCTTGGCGACCCGTCCATGGGATTTATATATATTGAAAAAGTGACCGTAAAAAAGAGGGATATTGACTATACCTCTAATGGCCTTGATGGCTACAATGTCAAGGTAAACGACCTTAGAACATCGACAGACAATATGTTTGAGGGCGACTTCGACTTTGATAATGCCGCCTTTTATAAAGACGACAGCGTGTTCACTTTCTTTGTGGGCAATGACGCCTTCAATACCGGAGTGGACTTTGTGGTGATAGAAAGTAGCATGCCATCATTTAGTAATCTTTCGACATGGTTCTCGTTTGTGGCTGGAATTTTCGCCGGTGGGCAGGGAACGGCTCAAAACCCATACAAAATCTCCACGGCTGAGCAACTGGCCACTCTCAGTTACTTAGTGTCGCAGCAGTTTTCTTCCTATTCGGTGGCTCACTACCAGCTTACAAATGATATCGACCTTAAGGGCCGAGTATGGCCGGGCATAGGTTCTACCACAACCACATATATTGACGGGGCACCTTTCGAAACTAAGATAAGCCCATTTGCCGGAACTTTTGATGGAGCCGGCCACACCATAAGAAATATGACATCATTGTCGTTATATTCGGGCCAAAACCAAAGCTCTAATGGCCAGAACTACACCATAACCTCATATTCGGCTGGGCTGTTTGGCATAACTGCCAGCGTTGACGGCTATGTGCCAACCATCAAAAACCTTACCATTGAAAGCCCTTCGGTTCGTGGCTCTCGTGCCGGTGCTGTCGTGTCGGTGGCGTATGGAGCCATCAATCTTGAAAATGTGGCTGTTTCGGGAGGAAGCGTATTCTCTAACTATATAGCCGGAGGACTGATCTCCACCATGTACGGCATGGGCGGCGTGGATGGCTTGACATCTTCAATCATGGGCTGCAGCGTCAATACCTCGGTCAGCGGAGTGGTGGCTGGCGGTGCGGTGGGATATGCTACCAACCAGCAAAGCGGCAGCGGCAGTGTGGATATTGAGAACCTGCTGGTTCAAGGCAAAGTTTTGGTAAATGGATATCCGCTTGAAGAGGAAGGTGAGTATCTAGACTATACCTACAGGCGAGCCATTGGTGGCGGAGTGTTTGGAATTTTGCTTGTGCAGCAAACGAACATCATTAACAGCATAATCTTAGCCGATATCGTGGCCTATAGCCGTGAGGCCTACATTGGCGGCTTTGTTGGAGAGGTGGGGGCGAAAGATAGCTACTCGGGCTCGCAAATAAACATCAACATTTTAGGTGGAAAGCTTGCCGGCAAGGCCTACTATATCTTTGATGAGGCCTACCTAAGTTCGGGGGCAATTCTTGGAACCAACAATCTTTTGTCTCTGGCAAACATCAGCCTTGTGGTGGACGAAAAGACATTTATAAACAGCACCAATAGCTATGTTCAAAACAATCAAATGAATGCGGTGGTGACCACTGAGTGTAATCCAACTGTCAGCCAGGACGAGGTAGGGGCCGAGGGTGGCGACTTTGATATTTATAGCGACAGTTACTTTGCTGACGACAAATATTTCGACACCGAAAAGGCTTGGAGCAGCGAGCAAACTGGCCGCT
Source organism: uncultured Clostridia bacterium (assembly GCA_947626955.1). GTDB lineage: Bacteria > Bacillota > Clostridia > Christensenellales > UBA1242 > UMGS2069. The sequence continues at coordinate 11,683 of CANQUB010000024.1, forward strand.
TGTATTTCACCATAACCTTTCTTGATAGAGATGGAAGAATATTCAAAACCTGCCGCTTAAAAGTTGGGGAAAAATTGGATGCAAGTGAGATACCTTCCTTCTCGGACTACAGCACTGTGGATATGGATAATAAATTCTACGGTTGGAGCTATCAAGTAGAAAATGCGCACAGCTCCATGACGGTAACTCCGGTGTTTGTAAGCACTCTTCGAACTTACCAGGTTGAATACTGGGCAAATGGAAAAAAGGTGACCGAGAAGGATGTAAGCTATGGCAGCAGCATTCCGCAAGATGTAGAGGCTGTGAAAAAAGAAGGCAACTTCTTTGTTAAATACACCTTCAAACGTTGGGGCGAAGAAGGCCTCAAAGTTGGCGGGAATATGAAAGTTGAGGCCATTTACCAAACCAGGCTGGCCACCGGATCTATAGTGCTAATTATAATTGCTGCAGGTATTGCAGTGGCTGCGGGGGGATACTTCTTCTTAAAAAGAAAATAAGCAGGCTAATAAGCCTGTTTTTTTTTTGGACAAAATTTTTGTATGGCCTACTATAATTACCACGCCTGTGCCAAAAAGCTAATTTGCGAGGGACATCTCACTAAATATGAAATTTACCTGGCTTATAACAAAATTTCGCCGGCACTGGTGCTGTTTTTTGATAATCACCGACCCATGCCCATTCGCTATGAGCATTGGCAGGAGTATTTTTCTATCATAGAAAATTTGAAACGGAACTTTTAAAAAACTTTTTTGTGGCAATCATCTTTTTAGAGGTGAAACATGAAAAAGAAAAGCATTTTTGGATATTCGCTACTACTTTTACTTGTGGTCGGCTCAATTGTCTTTTCGGCTTGTGCCAAGCAAAAGGCCAAGGCTGAGAACTTTGAGTTTTCTTACAGGCAAAACTCAGCCCAAAAGGTAAGTGAGGGAGAAGACAAGGTAGTAAAGCTGTGTCTGTCGGTCAAGAACACTGCAGGGGAGAAAAACCAGCTAAAAGCCGAACTTTTCAAGCTTAAACTTGAAGGTCAGGACTACTCGAAGTCCTCATACTTTGGCAACAACATCATAGACAAAATGGAGACCGAAGACTTTGAAAAGGACGGGCAGCTAGATGTGGTGCTGTCGTTGGTGCTAAATCAGGACCTTACGGGCTCGTACGAGCTTTGGTATGGCGAAAATAAGCTGATAAAAGTGCGAATCTAGGCATAAAAAAAAGTGGCAAGTGCCACTTTTTATTCTTCATATCTTGCGCAGGCAATTGCCAGTGCTCCAGGGCCAATATGGCAGGAGACGCTGAGCGACAGTGGATCGACATAGACCACTTTTGCGTTTGGTATGGCTGCCTCGATCTCGGCCTTAAACTTTTGGGCGGCCTCATAGTTGTCGGTATGGGCAACGGCAAGCACCATCTTGCCGGCCTTGTATAGCTCGTTAAAGCGGGTGTCAAGGTCGTGCTTGATGGCATTTATCATCTTGGTCTTGGCCTGGTTCATGTTCATGACCATGGCGAACTTGTCTAGCTTTTCGCCCTGAATTTGCAAAATTGGCTTTATGGAGAGCATGGTGGCAATGGCTGCCGCTGCTGGGGTCACTCTTCCGCCACGCTTAAGGTACTTGAGGGTTTGAACAGTTATATATATGCTGGAATCAAACTTGGTGTCTTCAAGATATTGCTTGATCTCGCTGGCCGACTTCCCCTTTTTGGCAAGGTTTAGTGCTTCAAACACGCTGGCACGCTGCGAAACTGAAATTCGTTGGTTATTTACAACAAATACTTTACCTTTGTAGCCCTCTTCGGCGTACCTAGTTGAAGAGGTGCAAGATTCGCTAAGGCCACTGGACATTGGAATATACACAAGCTCGTCATAGTCTTTTAGCACCTTTTCCCACATATCGGTCACGTCGCCAAACGAAGGCTGGGATGTTGAGATCTTAACGTCGCTTTTAAGTTTTTCATAAAACTCGGGTTGAGTGAGGTTGATGTCCTCATAGTAATCAACTCCGTCAATGATGAATGGCATTGGCAAAACAAAGAGGTTATCCTTGGCCTCGTTTTGGGTAATGCCCGAATTGCTATCGGTTACAACGGCAACTTTTTTCATAATTACTTCCTCTTAAGTTTAATATACACATTATAATCTAAAAAATTCGCAAACACAAACAATTTGACAAAAATTATTGACGTCGCAACAATTTATTTAAATGCTTTGATAATTTCATTGAATATGGTTTTGCTGTCATGTTTAAAGACTAGCTTGACAATTGTTGGATTAATGCAAAAGGCTAGGGCATCCTTTATTTTTGGCGTAAGTTTTTGCGAAAACTCGGGGCTGTTAAGCCCACTGCCAGTCAGCACTACAAGGTCGGCAGCCGTGGCGTTTTCAACCTCTTTTTCAAGAAAGTATGTGGTGCCATCTAAAGAGGACTGAAAAAACAAAATTTCGTTATTTTGAAAATTTGTTTGTATATTTTCTATTAAATTTGATGTTTTTTCTACAAATAAAAAACCAGTTTTGCAATTTATGCAATCCACATTAAAACCCTCAAGGGGAGAAAAAATAATTTTTGTGCCGCCAGCTTTGGTGCTTTGGCAGGTGGTAATTTCTTTTTTGTATTTTTCAGCTAGGCACAAACAGCGTTTGTCTAGAACCTTTGCACCAGCCATGGCACTTTCTATGCAGGAGTAGATGTTCATTTGTTCATTTTTTTGTGCGGCAGGATAGATGTTTGGATCAAGGTCATAGTAGCCGTCAACGTCGGTATGAATCTCGACTGGCATATCAAAGACAATGGAAAGTGCCACTGCCGTTGTGTCTGACCCACCACGCCCAAGAGCTTGAACATGGCCGCTATTGTTGCCTTGAAAGCCAGTGACAATGACAATGTGGCCGCTCTTTAAAAGAGAGGAAATGGGCTCTCTATCGATATGAGTTATTATTGCGTTCAAGCTATCTCCCATAGAGTGGATGCCGGCCGAAAGGCAATCTAGCCAAACCGCCTTCTCATTAAGTCCCTCAAGAGCGTAGCAAAGCAGGGCTGCCGAAAGGTTTTCACCCATGGTTATAATTTCGGCCTTGGTGCAAGTGTTGCCTAAGGGTCTTATGCTCTCGGCCAGGTCAACCAGTGCATTGGTGGTCTTGCCCATGGCACTGACAACCACTATGATTGGCTCATTTTGAGCACGTTTTTTAATGTAAGCGGCCGCATTTTGCACTTTTTTTGCATTGGCCAGACTGGACCCACCGAATTTTAGAACAGACATAATATACCTCTATATAATTTATGGTTTTTTTAATAAAGTGGTGAAAATTGTCCTGTTTGCTTGCGAAAAAAAATGAAATAAGTTAAGATAAAATAAAAGAGGGAAAAATATGGCAAGTACAAAATGTATCAACTGCGGGGGCGAGCTGGTCTTTAAACCCGAAACTGGAAAACTGCATTGCGAAAGATGCGGAGCGGCTTTTGATGTCACCGACGGGGCAAACAAGCCAGTGATCAGGCCATACACCCCAAGTTTTGTGGCCGAACAAAATGTTACCGAAACGGCCTACCAGTGTTCGTTTTGCGGAGCCAAGTGCATAGTTCCAGTTGGCGAAGAGAGGAAGAGATGTGTTTCTTGCGGAAACACCACCCTTCAAAGGATCTCATCGGCTACCACTGCACCTGACGGAATTTTGCCATTCACCATAACCAAGCCGCAGGCGGGCGAAATTTTTAGAAACTGGGTGGGGTCAAGAAAGTTTGCGCCATCCGACCTAAAGCAGATGGCTCGCTCAAAAAAGCTTATCGGCCTTTATACCCCTGTTTGGAATTTTAACTATGACGCCATTTGGCACTTTTCGTGCATAGGAGTAAAAAAGCGTACCGACAGCGACGGCTATCAGTACACCCAGCGTTACCCTGTTCATAGCGACGAAAACCAGCCTCACCGCAACGAGCTGTATAGTGCCAACAACCGTATCGGCACCGAATTTGTCCAAGACCTTGGCGACTATGACTTTACCAAAGTAAAGCCATATTCGACCGATTATCTTCTTGGCTTCAGTGGCCTTGAGACCACCATAAATGTGCATGATGTCTACAATTACATGACAGCCACAATTACCGAGACCAACGAGCGTCACGCAAGGGAGAGATTGAACGCCGAGTATGACCGCTACGAGAATTTCTCCTGCCGAACAGCATTTAAAAACGTAACTTTCTCCTACACTTATATTCCAATTTGGGCAAACCACTATATCTACAAAGGAAAGGAGTACCATTGCTACATAAACGGTCAAACTGGAAAGGCCACCGGTAAAGCTCCAAAGTCGGGCTGGAAGATTGGCGGACTGGTGTTTGGCATTCTTGCTGCCATTGCCGCCATAACATATTTTGTTATAAAACTCATATAAAAAAGACCCCGCAGGGTCTTTTTTAGTTTAGACTATACATTAGGGCGATAAGCTTGTCGTAGCCCTCGACATAGCCCGTTCCTTCATATTTTTGGTCATCTATTAAAATAGAAAACCTTTCGGTGTCCAGGCTTGGAAGATTGATAGCATTTGGAAAGGCTGAGACAATGTCGCATATTTTTTGGGCGTAGAAATTTGTGTCCAGCTTAATTTTTTGGCCATTTAACAGGGCAAAGTCCTTGCTTGTGTCAAGATCAAGACTGATGGCACGGCTGGGTGATGAAATATTGACTTTAACTACCATAACTACTCCTTTGCTCGCTTTTTTCAAGGTCTTCGACAAGCTTTCTTACTTCCTTTATCTTGTTTATGTACTCCTGTGCCAGCTCCTTGCTGCCAATGTAGTGTTCGGTGATGTAGGCAAGGCGTGCAGAGAGGTTTTGCTCATCTTTGTTGTCGGTCTGATATGCGGCCACAATGCCGTCTAGCTTTCGGCCGTGGCTGTCGTTAAACTCCATTAACTTGTCAAGCTCATTAGATAGCTTTTCATAGTTTTCTTTGCCAAACTCGGCATAGACTGGTTCAAGGTCATGGCTTATATAGGCCTTTTTGAAGGCCTCTTTATGGGCATCAAACAGGTCACGAATAATTGAGATATAGCTGTCATAAATGCATGGGTTCTTCTTGTTGGTCACGCCAAAGAGGCGGTTATGTGCACTCGAAAATTCGGGGCTGGACAGGTCGATGGCGAGATATTCGGTGAGAAGCTCGTTTATGCACCTTCCCGATTCGGTAAAGGAGAGGTTGCTGCCTTGATATTTGTAGCAAAGGTTGTTTAGCCCCAGCTTTACATTGACCTCTAGAAGGTCGCCCGTCTTCTTTGCCGAAGACTTGGCACTTATTAGGTGCAAGAGCTCATGGGTCTTGTCGGTAAGGTTACAATCATTGTGCATAACGCTTACCCCGAGGTGATTGTTGCCAAGGTATGGGTCAAAAAAGCAAATGTTTATTGGGGTGTTTCGAAGGGCGTCAAAAGAATTTTTCAAAATATAATCCTTACCAAAGATGAGCGAGGAGTTTTTGCTTGCCTCTTCTAGCCAAGTGTTCATGCCCGACGCCATAAAGTTGTTTTTTAGCGAAGAAAGGTATTGGTTTTTGGCCGAATTTAGGGTCTTTTCAAACTGCAAATAGTTATTTGCAAGATAAAGAAAGTCGTCCAAAAATTGTTGATCACTAAGAGCCTCAGCCCCGTAATAATTTTTACCGGTGATGAGCTGGTGAATGTCTCGGTATAGGGCGGGGTCAAAGTTCCAACCGTTGTAGGTCTCTAGACCGCTTTTGATGAGGTTTAGATCCCCTTTTGAAAAGTTGCATTCATAGCCAAGGGCCTTTAGGTTGTAGTCAAGGAAGTTCTCAAAAAGATAGCCTTGTTTGCTGTCAAAGTCCTCGCTGGTCTTGACTTCGGTTTGGATAAAGTTTGCCACCAGCCAATTGCAGAATATGTCTTGTTTGTTGGCGGTAACTTGGTCAATTATATATTCCTTCAACTCGTAGTTTTCTAGTTCCTTATTGTTGGCAAGCGATAAGAAGTCGTTGACAGCGGCAAGGTCTTTTTGGTGGTCTTTGCCAAAGTTTAGACAATTGG
>CANQUB010000025.1 GCA_947626955.1 uncultured Clostridia bacterium
ACAGCGACCTTAAAGTGATTGACGAATAGTTGCCAAGCATGTAGTAGGCCAGTGGCGACTGGGCACTGCCAAGTGCTCCGCCCGAAAACAGATCAAGGGTGAGCCCCGAAAAGATTAGGCCAAGCACCACTCTTGCCGCCGCCGAAGGATTGAAGATGTTTCGTCCAATTCCTCCAAAGCAGCCTTTAAAAATGACAACGGCAATTACCGCTCCAATAACTGGATAGTATAGCGGTGCATTTACGGGCAGAATTAGTGCCAAGATAAATCCTGTCACTGCCCCCGAAATGTCGTACCAGAAGAACTTCTTTTCACGCACGTAGGTCATTATTATGTCCAAAACATAGCACGTGCCCACCGAAATAAGTATCAAATATAATGACCTCATGCCAAAATTGATGACCGCCGAAATGGCTGTTGGCAAAAGAGCCATGATCATGGCTATCATTATGGCAAAGGTCGAATACCATTTGCTGATGTGTGGTGAAGGGTCAACTACAAGCTTATTCTCCATCTTTCTTCCCTCCACTTAACCTATTTGCATAGTTTTCATCACTATTTCTCGGTATTGCCGGCTCAACCTTTGGCTGAGGCTTAATAGCAGGTTCTATTTTTGGCTGAGGCTTAATAGCCGGCTCAACCCTTGGCTGAGGCTTTATTGCTGGCTCTACCTTGGCCTCAGTTTTTATTGCCGGTTCTACTTTTGGCTGGCTAATGGTTTGAGATACAGGTTGCTGCGCGTCAAGAGTTTTTAGCATATCGTCAATATCAGGGACAGTGCCCGTCTTGGCAGTATGCTCAGGCTCATATACCATTTGCCCGCCGGCATCCTCACCTTCAATAAGTTCATATTCGGCTGAAGATGGGCTCTTTAGCCTCTTGCCTTCTATTATATCTTTGGCAAAGGCCACCCTCTGTGCAAGGTCTCGCTTGGCAGGACAGACAAAGCTGCACGCACCACATCCAAGGCAGGTTTCAACTCCCAGTTTTTTGGTTAATGACAGGTTGCTTTCGCACACCGCCTCATCGATGTTTTTAACATGCAATCTAACTGGGCAAACAGCCACGCATTTTCCGCAGTTTATGCATGGAGTTTCCCTCTCTGTCGAGTATTCTTCTCGACTAACAAACAAAATCTCACTTGCGTTCAAACTTACCGAAATATCGAGGGTTTCCTGTGCTATGCCAGACATAATACCCCCATAGATCAGCATATTTTCAGGGGTGTCTTGCCTTGTTCCAACGACCTCAAGAACGTGCCTAATATTTGTTCCGTTTTTGATGAAATAGTTGGCCTTTCTAAGGCAGTTGTTGCCCCCCACTGTTACAGCTTTTTGTATGGCAGGCTTGCCGTTTACAGCCTGATAAAAATCATAGCAGTTGGACACACTGTCCACAATGACTTTGGTGGTAGCCGTCCTCACTCCCTCGGCCACCATTTTGCCTGACTCATAGTAGCCAATAAGGCGGCTGTAATGAAGAGGATAGACATTTGGATAGGTCTTAATTTTTATTAATTTATGCTCATTTATGCTCTTTAAATATTTCTTAAAGTCCTCAGCCAGTCTCCACTGACGAAGGGTGAAAATGAAGATTAGCTCCTCAGCACCGGCCACCTTTTTAAGCAGTTTCGCTCCCTGAAAAACTTCGGCCCTGTAGGTTTCAAGTAGCGCGGTGTCGCTGGTTAAATATGGCTCATCCTCGGTGCAGTTTATGACAAGCTTTTTTATAGGACACTTTAAAATGTACTTTTTGTAGGCAGGGTCAAAAGGCTCGAAATTGTCTACCATGCCGCTTTCATACAATCGTTTAAGAAGGATTTCTTGAGTGTGCTCAGCCTCGTCCAAAACGGGCAGTCTTTCGGGCTCTATGTCTTCAAGTGTGCGTGAGATGACAACGTGCTCACACTCAGCCCCGCAGACATTAAGTTTTTTGACAATGCCAACAACCTTCCCCGCTGTTGGGCTGTATACATATGAGCCATACTTGCCGTTTGGCTTAGCTAGTAGTGTGCCCTCACGAACAAGAGAGCCCACTTTTACGACACGTATAGGCTTTTCGCCAAAAGCCGCCAGCAGTGGAACCGAATAAAATTCAGGTGGTCGCATAACAAAAAAGCCACTTTGGTTTTTGTGCTTGGCAATTTTGGGAACTCTAACTCCTCTAATTTCCATTTGTGTCCTCGCATTAGTTTTACTTTATTTTAACAAAACTTATAAAATATGTAAACTAAAAACAAGGCGTCTTGAGACATTTTAAGTTTTTTCTTTTCTCTTTTTTACAAATTTTACTATCAAAACCACAATCTGCACCACCCCAATAAGCGATATGAATGAGCCGAAAATAATTTTGATAATTTTTCCCGAAATATTCACCGAAATTAGTGCCCCCAAAGCCGACACCAAACAGGCTAGCACAGATACCAGCCAGGAGTATTTAAAATCTATGAGTTTTTGCTTGGCGTAGATAATTATTGTGACCACAGCCATTGGCACAAACACCAACAAATTTATGCACTGGGCATGGCTGGCCTCAGTTTTCATTAGAAGGGTCAAAAGAGGAATGAGAAAGGTTCCGCCGCCCATACCCATGCCGGCGAAGACCCCCGATAAAACCGCAATTAGCCCGTACCACAAAAAATCCATTTAGGCCACCACCTTAACAATCATAATTACTCCAGCCGTGATCATGACAAGGCTAAAAATGGCCGTGATTATATCATTTTTAAGTTTTTTCAAAATAAAAGTACCTGCCACTCCACCAATCATTGTCCCCACAAGGCAAGGCCAAAAAATGTCAAAATTAAATGCCCCCTTCACGGCATATATAATTCCGCTTACAATGCATATTGGAAGAATTATTAAAATAGCTGTGGCGTGAGCTTTTTTTGGCTCCCACTTTAAAAGAGGTATTATGCAGGGCACTAAAAGCATTCCCCCACCCGCTCCCAAAAAGCCGTTGACAAAGCCCACAAAAAGCCCTAATAAAATAAGCAAAAACACCCTGACGCTGGTCTTCATATTGCTAGTGTCTCCATTAGTCTCAAAATAATGTAAAAATTTTTGGAAAACAATTGCAATTGATAGGGTAAATGTATTAAAATAAGCAAAGTATTATATTATCTTTATCAAAGGACCTAATTTATGAAACGCAATTTTAAAAACATCTTCATAAGCCTTGTTTTGGCACTAGCACTATTTTTTGCCCCTAACCTTCCAATGCTGAAAGGGCTATCTTCGTTTGTGCACTCTGCAAACGCTGAATACAAATCAAAGACCACCAACACCTACGACTTTAGAGAGTCTAATATTTGGACCACAAACTATCCTTCCAGCAGCGAATTGACCTCGGCTTTTACCGATTCGAGCGCCAATTTGAATATGTATGACTATCAGGGCACAAAGCCTGCCACAAACTACAAGGGCGGGGATATAAACCTGTCTGAGGGCCAGTCTCGCCCTAACCCAGAGGACGAAGATTATGTCGACCAATATGCCATGACCCTGCAGGCTAAAAATGCCCCTACCCGCGTTTGGGTCAACAAGACTGATGACGATGGCAACACCGTCTATATGCAAGATGGCGACGGCAATCCTCTTCTTGAGCCTGAGCTTTATACCGACAAGGCGGGCGATGCAGACTACGTGCTTTTCAGCAATGCCGGAAACATATATCGTCCATCTCGTGATGCAGACAACGCTAACAAATATGTTAAAAAACTTAAAGACGCCAACGGCAACGACAAAGTAGACGGCGCAGGCCATGTCTTGTATGAGCCAAAGGTATACACCTCTAATGGTAATGACACAAAGGCCTACGTTTCGGGCGAAAACGGCGAATATTACAAAAAGATTATAGAAGTTGAAGAGGTAGATTCTTACTACGCCTTCCGCACCCGCTCAAACTATGATATAGACCTCACTCGCGACAACTGGTATGTGGTATCTTTGTGGGTTTGGACCTCAGAAAACACAACTACAACCATAATTATTACCGGCACAGACTACGAGGCCAAGATTGAACATCTTGATACAAAAGGAAAATGGATAAATGTCCACTTCTTCCTTGAAAGCTCGGCAGCTGCCGACAATGCCGTAAATATCTTTGTGTATTATGGCGATAAGGAGAAACTATACTACTCAGCCGAACCTGACTACACCACCGACAGTGTCACTGGTTCTATCTTTGTTGACGACATCACAGTTAAGCAAATTTCCGAAGCCGAGTATAAAAATCACACAATAGACGGAGAAAAAATTGAGGACATAGAAAACACTATAACCTACTCCCCTCGCTTTGACTATAATCTCAACGACCCTGACGGCCAATACTTTATCAACGGCGACTTTGATAAAGATCTTAATATTTATCCGCTGATGCTTGACCAAGATGGCTATGCCGGTGAATTAAAGTTCGATGACAAAAGCGGAGAATATATAAATGACCTAGAAGCCTTCAAGTATCAGTATCAGTTCTATATAAGCCGCTACCGCAACGACACTGGCACCGACCTTAACTCTGAAGATATCATCAAAAGATACTATGACTACTACACCAAGGGCAAATTCACTTATGAAATTGTGAACGAAACCGAAGAGTTTGCCACCGAGCGTGACAAGAAAGACGAAAACGGCGACCCAGTACTTGGAGAGGATAATCAACCCGAGAAAGAAAAAGTTCCAGGACCTAGCACCTTCAAAGAGAATAATAGGGTGCTAAAGCTTCACAACGAAACCAACCGCAGCCTTGGCCTGCTCTCCCGCCCTATTGTAATCAGTCAGTTCGGCTATTACAGGCTATCACTATACCTTAAGGCCACCGATGAAGATGCTGCTAGCTACACCATTAAGCTTCTGTCGAGCGTTCTAACCGGCCAAAGCGGGGCTGAAGGAACTCGCCTTGTTAAGTCTCAGTCCGATTCAACATTAAAGATCTACACCACCGAGTCAGACATGACCAATAACTGGACCGAAGTAACTTTCTATATCCAGGGCAATTGCTATATGGATATGCCACTTCAGTTGGCTATCTTGGTTGGAAAGGAAAGCACTATCTATGTTGACCATATCCGCCTTGAAGGCATAACCAGTTCACAATACTCTTCGGCCACCGGGGCTCAACAGTTCGACTTGTCCTCTTCTTCGACAAGCATAAACAGCAATATTACAAACGGCTACTTCACCTCAATTAAAAAGAGCAAAGTCAATCCAGCTGATGAAGAAGTACCATATGTTCCAAGCGATTGGACAACCCTTTCAGACAATAGCAAAGACGTTGTTTCGGGCGTAATCTCCACTCGTGACGACTTCTACAGCTCGGTTAAAGAAAAAATAGGTAATCCAGACAATCCAATAACCAGCATAACTGTCAACGAAAAACCTATCGAATTGCCTAAGACCAATGTTCTTGTAATCTATGGCAATAAGGGCGAAGACAACACCAAATATGACAAATTTGGTTACAAGTCCCCTGCCTTCTCGTTATCTTCGAACAGTTTCTATAAAATAACCTTCCAAATTCTGCTTTCAAGCACAGCAGGTTCTTCCAAGTTTACAGGAAAGGTATTTGCCAACCTGCTAAACTCGGATGGCGACCACATCGCCGAGTTTGAAGAGGAGCTGACCGATGATATTCAATTAGAGGGCTGGCTTACCTATACAATAGCCGTTAGAACAGGGACATCTTCAAGGACCTACAACCTCGAAATCGGGGCTAAAGACTTCAACGGAACAATGTTCGTTCAGCGTGTTGGTCGAACAGCTTTCGAAGAAAAGACCGACCCTAACGATGACGAGAAAAAGATCTCGGCCGAAGACCAGTTTAATGAGTTTGTAGGCACCTACTCTTCCCACCAAGATCAAATTGACAACAGGGTTAGATTGGTATCCTACGACACTGACAGCTTCTTGATGCATTCGCTCAACGTTAACGAAAAGGGATACTACGACTCGTTCTCGCACTCACTCCGTGAGGCTGCCGACGATGAAAAACCTATAGTTCAAGGCGAAATGGGAATTATTGATGACAAAACCGGATTCCCGCTTGTTGAAGGGTTCGATAAGTCGTTCTACGCCACAAACGACAGCTTTGCCAAGAGCGATCTTGTAATGTTCATTCATAACGGCCAAGCTTATGACACCGTAGTAAACCCTAATGCAAATATAACTCTTTCAAGCTCGTCTTACTACGAGATAAGCGTCTATGTAAAGACCAAGGGAATTGCTGAAGGAAATGGCTTGACCATAAGAATGAATCAAATTTCGGCCACATTTTCTAACATCAACACCGAACAAACCAACTATGGTGATACAACCTCTACCAATGGCTACAAGAAATTCACTGTCATTGTTAAGACTGGGACTTCGAGCATTTCGGGGCTTAGAATTTCCTATGAACTTGGAAGTTCGTCTGCCGCCACAACCGGAACAGTTTTCCTTACTTCCCTGTCGGTTAATAAGCTTGCCGACAAAGACGCCTATGACGAGCTAGTAAACGCAGTGGATAAAAACGATGTAAGCACCATTTTGAAAGACTTTACATCGTCCACACCATCATCTACTATAGACGACGATGCCGACAACCTGACCATGGCAACATTCTTCCTTGTATTCTCGTCAATCTTGCTAGTTGCTGCACTTGTATTTGCCATCGTTGCAGTATACTTCAAGAAAGCACCAAAGAACGCCAAAGTTACCGGCAAAAACAACGGTAACACCCCAGACGCCGCACCAAAAGACGGATTCGTCTAATATCAAAAACGCTCGCAGTAGCGAGCGTTTTTTTTGTTGTTGTTTTTGCGAGGAGCCATTGCCCCTCGCGCTCTCATTTTAAAAAAGGCGGTTAGCTTGCTAACCGCCCTTTTTGAACTGTTAGTGCAAGCTGTCGCGGAGGTAAATTATATAACACATACTTGACATTATACTAAAACTACTATATTATAATTATAGACGATTTAAAGTGTCGCAAAGCGACGGGCTTGGAATTTATTCACGAAGCCACGAAATTGTCAATCGTCCAATTTCAAAACCACTCTTTGAGTGGTTTTTTTTGTGGCTCCCCTTCGACGGAGGGAGCTGGTCGAAAAGGGGCCCCCGACGAGCGAGTTTACGAGTTTGGTGGGGAGAGGAGAAGTCGAGGGACACATAAGGGCAAGCCTGCGTAGCAGGATTGTCTACAAGCAGGCACTCGAACTTCGACGACCGAGGGGGTGAATAAAATATCCGCTTTTAAAATAACCAGTTTCGTAAGCGATACGGGTTACCTTATTCCTTTACCTATTTGCACGGCCGCTCTCACTATTTCTTCTTCAGTGGAAATTAATTTATCGTCTTTTATTTGCGATGCTATCCAATGGGAAAACTTAATTATTTTTTCTTCAGTGTCAAGCTTTATCACTATTAAAACTTGATTTTCTTCGGATAGTTTCACTTCTCGGTTTATTGCGTTTATTAAGTGCAACAGCCCGTCTCTTAACGGATTATTTCTAGATAAACCTTTCATCTTTCACCTCAAAATATATAACTTTTGTTTGTTTTATTATGGCGACAGCTTACACTTCCAGTCAAAACGGGCAATTTGGTATACAAATTGCCCGTTTTTAAATGGGAGCGCGAGGGGCAATGGCTCCTCGCAATTATAATTTTTTAATATAACAAATTTTTCTTCTAACTGCCTCTCGTTCAAACATATCAAGGGCGGCGATGGCTGGGGCGTTGTCCTCAAGTTGACAGCCAGTATCGCAATACTCGATGTGGTTGTCTATCATACGCTGCTGCATATTTTTAATGATTAAAGCAGTTACGCCCATCTTTTGGTATTCAGGTTTAACGGCGATAAGTCCAAGCTCAATTACCTTTGGGTGTTTTATGGCTTTAAGCAGTCCAAACACACCAAACGGTAGCATCCTTCCACGGCACTTTACCAAGGCCCTAGATATTGACGGAAAGCCTATTCCATAGCCGATCAGCTGGTCCTCTTTGTTGAAGATCAGGCTCAAATACTTGCGGTCGATTATGAGCTTAAAGCCGTCGATGGTCTGCTTAACAAGCTTATCGTTGAACGGAATTGTGCCATAGAGGTCTTTGTAGCACTCGTCGAGAAGCTCAAAAAATTGCTTGCCGTACTTGTTTATGACCTCGCTGTTAGACTTAAAAGTCTTTTCATGAAAGCCGTAGCGCTTGGCCACCATGTCAGCCACGCGGGCGGCACGCTCATTTACCTTGTCGGGCACAGGTATTCTCCACTCCACCCATCTAACGTCGGGAGTGTAGCCGTTGTCCTCAATGAACTTTTGGTAGTATGGCCAGTTATAGCTGGTCAAATAGCAGCCCTCTTTGTCGAACCCTTCGACCATAAGCCCTTCCCTTTCAAGGTCATTGAAGCCAAGGGGGCCGTGGATAGAGTCGCAGCCCTTTGCTCTTGCCCAGTCCTCGGCCGCCTTCAAAAGCTTGTCGGCTACCTCATGGTTTTCTATGCACTCAAAACGTGAAAAACGGGCACGATTGGCGTGGTTTTTTTGGTTGTAGGCATGGGAGATGATGCTCATGATCCTTCCAACCACCTTGCCGTCCTCTTCGGCCAAGAAAAAGGCAGCCTCACTCTCTTCAAAGCAGGCATTTTTCTTGGGCAAGGTCAGGTTATACTCGTCCATTTCAAGGGGTGGAACCCAGTTTGGATTGTTTTTATAGAGTTTGTCTGGGAAGCGGACAAACTTTTTATAGTCCTTTTTAGTGGAAATTTGTCTTACTGTTATCATTTTATCACCTCTTATATTTTAATGCATAATAAAAGTCAGCGCAAGCAATGACAACAATTTTAAGTACTTTTTGTCAAATTTTAGCCCATTTTTGTATAAATATTCTATCAAAATTTATGTTCGCGTATGATGTAACAAAGGTTAAAAACTATGCGAAAACTCTTTAAAGCCGCCCTGATCGTCACCATTTTCTCGGTGCTTACACGGGCACTTGGTTTTGTCTTAAAGATCATCCTCTCAAGAAAACTGGGAGCTGAAATGCTTGGCCATTATCAAGTGGCCATGAGTGTTTTTGGCGTGCTTATGACACTGGTTGCCAGCGGCCTGCCCCTCATAGTCTCGCGCACGGTGGCGTATAAGCGCACCATAAACGACAACAAAGGCGCCTACAGCTCGGTCACGGCCGGGCTTTTGGTGACCGTTATAATAAGCGTGGCCGTGTCGGCCCTGCTGGTGGCCTTTCCTGGTCTAATCACCTTAATTTTTAGGCAAGACGCCACCACATCCATCGTGCTACTTACCCTGCCCGGGCTTATCGCCTCGGCCGTGTATTGCGTTTTGAGGAGCGCTCTTTGGGGGGACAAACACTTCTTCGCCATAAGCTTCACCGAATTTTTTGAGCAAGTGGTGAGAATAATTCTTTGCTTTATCCTCTTTAGCGGTGCTGTGCTGCCAGGCATGGCGCTTGGCGACAAAGCCGCCCTAAGCCTTTCTCTTGCCTGCATTGCCTCGTCAATCTTGGTTGTAGCCATATATTTCGGGCTAAAATACCGTCTTGCAAGCCCCAAAGGAGCCTTAAAGCCACTGCTCAAAAGCTCGGCTCCAATAACCGGGCTCAGGACGATTTCTTCGCTGGTATCTTCCCTTATCGCCCTGATAATTCCTCTTAGGCTCAGGCTCTACGGCTACACCGCCAGCCAGGCCATGGCACAGTTTGGTATGGCCACCGGCATGGCACTGCCGCTAATTACCATTCCTGGCACGCTTATAAGCTCGCTGGCAGTGACACTAGTGCCCGAAATAAGCAGCAAGACCGACAACATCGACGACCCAAGCAAGACCAAGGATATAAAGTCGCTTAAGGGGCACATCAAGCTTGGGATAAACCTCTCCACGCTCATTAGTCTACTTTTGTTCCCTGCCTTCTTTGTGCTAGGCAGACCCATAAGCCAGCTGTTATTTGGCTCGGCCGAGGCCGGCAAATACATCTCAGCCGCCGCCATACTCATGCTGCCGCAAGGCATAAGCCAAATAACCTCGTCCATGCTAAACAGCCTTGGGCTTGAGCTAAAAAGCCTGGTAAACTACGCACTGGGCGCAATATTTTTGTTCTTGTCCATATTCTTTTTGCCAAAATACATCGGCACCTACGCCCTGATTGTGGGCATGGTTGCCCTGTCCACCACCACGGCCATTTTGAACATCCATATGCTTAAAAAGCGGGGGCTGATTGAAAAGGGCTACGCAATGTTTGTGGCCTGCTGCCTTACCGTGGCCCTTCTCACCAGTCTTGCCGGCTACATGGTGCATGGGCTAATGCTAAAGATATTTAGTAGTGCTCTTGCCACCATAATCTCGGCCGTCATAATAACACTTATAATGTTCATTTTCGCCATAATCTTCAATCTTGCTGGAATAAGAGGCATTTTAATGGTAAAAACCCGAAAAAAAGCCAAAAGAAAGAAGGCTTTGACAAATTAGAGTTTTTTTCGACAAAACAAGACAAAAACGGCGTTGCCATAAGTAATATTTTGAAGTATAACATAAGCGGTTAAAAGCCAAAGAGGGGAAAAATGGTAAAAGCTGATAAGTCTTATGATTTCAAATCCGACCTAGACAACAGCCTGCAATTTCAACTGTTGTTTTTGGGACTTGTGAACAGACAAAATTCGGTAAGCATAAAAAACCTTGTTTCTCACCTAAATTCCAAGGCCACATTTTTGGGTATGCCCTGCCTCACTATGCTGTCCTCCGACCTTGTTATAGGTCGTGACTTTTGTTCGGCACTGGCTCTTTCGATGTGTCTAAAAAACGGATTCAAACTTGTTTGTGCCTCGCTCAAAAGGCTAAATTCATTTTTGAGAATCAAGGAAGGGAATTTACTCAGCAACGTTAAAGTGCGAGACCTTTGGTATATCGAGACCAAGAACCATATGCTCTTCCCCGGCCTTGATATGTCCTTTAAAAAAGAGGACTTTGAAAAGCTGATGTGCCCTAAAATTTCCGAGATAATAACCAGCGAAGAACTGCACCAAAACAGCCTGTATATGTCCATCTACCAGCGCCGAAACTGCCTGCCACTTGGCAAAGACTTCGACTATACTTTCTATAGCATTGAAATTGACCGCGCACTTGAAAACGAGCTAGCTGAACAGCCTAGGCAAATTCAAATTACCGCCTACATAAAGTTCCACCTTTGCCAGGACAAGGTCAATCTTGCCAAATATGTGGCTCTCGGCTACACTCACGACAATTACAACCAAATTTACCACTACTTTACCGCCTAATAAAGGCGGTTTTTTATAGCAAGTTTTCTAGGCTTAGAGTGAAGTCACTCTTGTAATGCTCAACATAGTCAATAAGCGCGTTTAGCTCGGTCATGGCCTCGGTGTAGTCGTCTTCCTCGCTATAAGTTTTAATGCGTGAAAGCCCGCTCTCCACTTCTTTCAGCCCGGTGTGCCAAATGAGGGCTTTTAACCCCTCAACCTTTTTATGCCACCTTTCATGCAGGCTGTCGATATACATAATATTTTCAGCCGTCGAGGTCACCTCTTCATCTTTTTCAAGCATTTGCTTGTAGACGGCAAGGTCACGGCTTAGCGAGTTGAAGGAATAGTTGACGAATCTGTATTCCAGCGTGCACCCCACAACCAAAAGGGCAAAGATAATTGAGATTGTAATCCACTTTTTTACCAATTCTCCCCTCCCTTAAAAGGCATGGTGAAATTGACATAGCCCTGGCCTTTTTTGCTCTGCAAAAAGACATTGCCGTTGTTGTCTAGAGTGAACAACAGCACCTCTTTTATCTTCTTTATATTGGCCTTTTTCAGGCACTTTTCAATAAACTTTTCGTCAATGCCGGTGAGGTCGACATTCTCTTTCATGAGCTTGCCGTCCATGATTATGTTTACCGGCAAGGCCGACGGCTCAAGTTTGACCCCTAGATCCTCTCTTGTGGCCGGCTCGACCATGGCTTTTTTGATGACGCACATCTTGCCGTTGGTCTCAATTATGGCATAGGCTACATCCTCGATATTGAAAACGTCACACCCTCTAAGCGACTCGATGAGGTCATCAAGGGTCATGTTTAATTTTTTTAATTCGTTATAGTTTATCCCCTGCGGACTAATAAGTATGGCCGGTCTACCCGAGATCAGGTATCTCCACTTCATGCTCTTGCGGGAGAAAAAGCAAATGAGAAAATGCACAATAAGCAGCGCAAAAATTGGCACAACTCCATGTACTAGCGGCACGGCCAGCTCGGCCATTGGAATGCAGGCAAGGTCGGCAATGATGAGAGTTATAACGAACTCAAAGGGTTGCATTTCCCCCACCTGCCGCTTGCCCATCAGCCTAATGACGAATAGCACAAAAAGGTAGATAACTACCGATCTTATTAGCATTATGGTCATAACAAAATAATCATTGCCAAACCCGCAAAAATTAAACAAATTAATTAAAAAATCCCGCAAAGAAAAAGAGTTGATTTTGCAAATTTGAAAGTGAAAATGTAGAAAAAAGATTAAATTAAACAAATAACTACAAATTAAATGGAAAATAAGGGCTGCTATTTTAATATGTAAACTTTAAGTAGTGAAATTATCTTCTAGTTCCTCTCTATCCCCCCTATTGGTGCGATACCGCCCCAATAGGGGGACCCGATAGAAACGAAAAGATATCTTTTAAAACAAAAAGGTTACATATTAAATGCAACCCTAATTCGTGCGTAGCACGAGTATCATTCGCCACAAAGTGGCGAGTATAATTCAGCCAAAGGCTGAGTATAATTCGCGCGACGTGCGAGTATCATTG
This sequence comes from uncultured Clostridia bacterium, assembly GCA_947626955.1. Taxonomy (GTDB): domain Bacteria; phylum Bacillota; class Clostridia; order Christensenellales; family UBA1242; genus UMGS2069. The sequence continues at coordinate 12,788 of CANQUB010000025.1, forward strand.
TTTAGCATTTTCAATGCTAAACAATTCCCTCAGCACTTCCCCCGTATACGACCCTTTGACTTTGGCCACCTCTTCGGGAGTACCCATGGCCACAATCTTTCCTCCCCTGTCACCCCCCTCTGGACCAAGGTCGATTATATGGTCAGCTATCTTCATAATGTCGGTGTTGTGCTCAATTACAACAACGGTGTTGCCACTATCCACAAGCCTGTTTAAAATTTTGGTAAGCTTGTGCACGTCGTAGGTGGATAGGCCTGTGGTTGGCTCGTCGAGGATATACATAGTTCGGCCGGTGGCTCGCTTGCTGAGCTCGGTGCCAAGTTTTACCCTTTGCGCCTCACCACCCGAAAGCGTGGTGGCACTTTGGCCAAGCTTTATATATGACAGCCCAACGTCGTAGAGGGTTTGCAGCTTGTTGGCTATTGATGGAATATTCTCAAATAACTTCAAAGCATCCTCAACCGTCATTTCCAAAACATCATTTATGCTCTTGCCCTTGTACTTGACCTCAAGGGTCTCGCTGTTATATCTCTTGCCGTGGCACTCATCGCATGGAACATAGACATCGGGCAAGAAATGCATCTCAATCTTATGCAGTCCGTCGCCACCGCAGGCTTCGCATCGCCCGCCCTTGACATTAAATGAGAAGCGGCTGGCCGTGTAGCCACGGGTCTTGGCGTCAATGGTGGATGCAAACAGCTCCCTGATTGGAGTGAACAAGCCGGTGTAGGTGGCTGGGTTACTTCGTGGAGTTCGACCAATAGGGCTTTGGTCGATGACCACCACTTTGTCGAGGTTTTCCACCCCCTCAATGCCGGTGCAGTTGCCGCTGGTCAGCTTGGTTGCACCGTTGAGCTGAGTGGCCAGTTCAGGGTATAGAATTTCATTTACAAGGCTACTCTTTCCGCTCCCCGACACGCCGGTTACCACGGTAAGTTTGCCAAGCGGGAAGGTCACGTCGATGTTCTTGAGGTTGTTTTGCTTGGCTCCATGTATGGTAACCGAAAGGCCGTTGCCCTCGCGGCGTTTTTTAGGGATTTCTATCTTCTTTTCGCCCGAAAGGTATTTGCCGGTTATGGACTTTTCGCAGTTTATGATGTCTTGAAGTGTTCCGGTGGCCACAATTTGCCCGCCGTGCACACCTGCCTTTGGTCCGACATCCACAATGAAGTCGGCCGAGCGAATGGTGTCCTCGTCGTGCTCAACCACAATGACCGAGTTGCCAAGGTCTCGCAGCCTTTCAAGGGTCTTTATAAGCTTATGCGTGTCACGTGGGTGCAGGCCAATGCTAGGCTCGTCGAGAACATACAGCACCCCGACAAGGCTGCTGCCGATCTGCGACGCCAGCCTTATTCGCTGGGCTTCTCCACCTGAGAGCGTGCCCGCACTTCGAGACAGTGTCAAATACTCCAGCCCCACATCTTTTAAAAACCTGAGGCGAGACTGAATCTCTTTGGTTATGCTTTCGCTAATTTGTTTTTCTTTGGCGGTGAGCTTTAAGCCGTCCAGCCATTCGCTGACCGCCGTCACGCTCATGTCGGTGACATCAGCAATATTCTTGCCCTCAATAAACACGCTGAGGGCCTGCTCGTTCAGCCTGCGGCCGTGGCAAAGAGTGCATGGCCTTGGGGTCATGAAGCGCTCGATGTCGGCACGGATAAAGTCGCTAGACGAGTTTTTATATCTTCTTTCAAGGTTGGGAATTATCCCCTCAAAGCCCGAGCGATAGCTGCCGGTGAAGCGATCCGAGCTGTAGGTCAGTTCCAATTCTTGGCCGCCAGTTCCGTAGAGTATGATGTCCTTTACCTCGCGTGGCAAGTCCTTAAACGGGGTGTGCAACGAGAAGTTGTAGGTCTTGGCCAAGGCCGACAAATACATCTTAGAAAAGCCGCCGTCGGTCCAGCCCGATACCGAGATCGCCCCGTCGGCAAGGCTTCTTTCGGGGTGACGGACAACCAAGTTCTCGTCAATTTCTAGCCTATAGCCAATGCCCGAGCACTCGGGGCAAGCACCATACGGCGTGTTGAATGAGAACAGCCTTGGGCTGACCTCGCTAAACGAGAATCCGCACTCAGGACAAGAATGCTTGGTGGAATATAACTTCTCCTTGCCATCGGTGTCGATAATGATCAGGCCCTCGGACAATTTTAGTGCGGTCTCGACGCTGTCGGTAAGGCGGGTCTTTATGTCGTCACGAATGACCAGTCGGTCAACCACCACGCTGATGTTATGTTTCTTTTTCTTGTCAAGGTTTATCTCATCGTCAAGGCTGACCACCTCGCCATCAATTTTGGCACGGACATAGCCTTGTTTTTTAAAGCCCTCAATGAGCTTGGTATACTCCCCTTTCTTGCCACGAATTACGGGTGAGATGACCATAATCTTGCTGCCCTCGGGGGCTGACAAGGTCTTTTGCACAATAAAATCGACAGTTTGCGGCTTTATTGGAGTGTGGCAGTTAGGGCAATATGGCGTGCCGATATGCGCAAACAATAGGCGGAAGTAATCGTATATCTCGGTAACCGTTCCCACCGTCGAGCGTGGATTGGCGCTGGTGGTCTTTTGGTCGATGGCAATGGCCGGAGCCAGCCCCTCAATGCTGTCCACATCGGGCTTTTGCATCTGCCCCAAAAATTGGCGTGCATACGAAGACAGCGACTCCATGTATCGCCTCTGCCCCTCAGCAAAGATGGTGTCGAAAGCCAGCGACGACTTGCCCGAGCCCGAAAGCCCCGTGAACACCACCAGCTTGTTCCTTGGAATTTCAAGGTCAACATTTTTGAGGTTATTTTCCCTAGCCCCAGTAATCTTTATTGTCTTTTCCATTGCCTGTTACCTGTCTTTTTCTTTTCTACTTTAATGCCTTTAAGGTCCATGATTTGGTCGCGAAGTTCAATGGCCGACTCAAAATCCAGCTCCTTAACGGCGGCACCAAGTCGCTTCTCGAGCTCGGCAATGAGATTTTTCTTGGACTTTTCGTCCATCTTATTCTCATTTTCCACCTTGCTAGAAACGCTTATGGTGTTGGTTATCTTCTTGATTATGGTCTTTGGCACAATGCCATGCTCTTTGTTGTAGGCCATTTGAATTTCACGGCGGCGATTGGTCTCATCGATGGCCCTTTGCATGGAGCCGGTCACGGTGTCGGCATACATTATAACCTTGGCCTCGGCATTTCGCGCCGCACGACCTATGGTTTGGATAAGGGCTCCCTCACTTCTTAAAAAGCCCTCTTTGTCGGCATCTAGGATGGCCACCAGCTTAACTTCGGGCAAGTCCAGCCCCTCGCGGAGCAGGTTTATTCCAACAACCACGTCGGTCTCGCCGCTTCGCAGGCTGTTTATTATCTCCATCCTCTCCATGGTCTTAATTTCGCTATGAAGATAGGTGGTCTTAACCCCATGCTGTTCTAGGTATTCGGCCAAGTTCTCGGCCATTTTTTTGGTAAGAGTGGTGACCAGTGCTCTTCCGCCCTCTTTAATTGTCTTGTTGAGCTCGCTCAAAAGGTCGTCGACCTGGCCTTGCACCGGCCTAACAAAAATTTCGGGGTCCAAAAGCCCGGTAGGCCTTATTATTTGCTCAACCACATTGTCGGCGTGTTCAAGCTCGTATGGCCCAGGAGTGGCCGAAACGCATATTAGCTGGTCAAACTTCTTTTCAAACTCGTTGAATTTGAGGGGGCGGTTGTCGTAGGCCGATTTTAGCCTAAACCCATAATTGACCAAGCTGTCTTTGCGGGCGCGGTCACCGTTATACATAGCGCGAATTTGCGGCAAGGTCATGTGGCTTTCGTCAATGATCATCAAAAAATCGTCAGGGAAATAGTCTAGAAGGCAATATGGCGCCTCGCCCGGCTTTCGACCATCAAAATACCTCGAATAGTTCTCCACCCCGCTGGTGTAGCCCATTTCACGCAGCATCTCAATGTCGTAGCTAGTGCGTTGTTTCAACCTCATGGCCTCGACAATCTTGCCCTTTTCTTCAAAGGCCTTGACCTCTTCTTCCATGTCCTTTTCTATTTGCTTTAGGCAACTTTCCATCTTCTCGGGGCTGGACACGTAGTGGCTGTTTGGATATATGGCCACGTGCTCAAGCTTGTTCACCTTTTTGCCGCTTATGGCCTCGACTTCGTAGATTCCGTCAATCTCGTCGCCGAAAAAGTCTATTCTAATCGACAGCTCGCTAGAAGATGCCGGAAAGACCTCCAAAACATCTCCCCGCACTCTAAAATTGCCACGGATGAACTCTATGTCGTTTCTCTTATACTGGTTGTCCACCAGTTTTTCAATGACCTCTTCGCGGCTAATCTTCATGCCGGGGCGAAGAGAAATGGCCATCTTTTCATACTCGCTTGGCTCTCCAAGGCCGTATATGCACGAGACCGACGCCACGATAA